>JANOXQ010000032.1:0-6704 GCA_031418495.1 Sphingomonadales bacterium | reverse complement strand
TGATCCGGCAATATCTTGCTGCCACAAACGCTTGTCGAATGGCAGACTAGCATTTATCTCACGCATCACCGAAGCGGGGCCATCGGCAAACCGGCCGCCCCACATTTGATTGGAATTTTGCGTGCGCTCGTTAATCGTCATACTCCTTGGGGCAAGCCTTACCCTCGTTGCTGGTTGCGATAAGCAATCCGCCGACGCTCCGCAAGCGCAGGGCGAAAGCAAAGGCGCAAAGCCAAAGCCTGAAGCGCAGGGCACACTCGACATCTCGCATCGCGGTGAGGATGCGCCGAACGTCAAATTCGCCGCACCCGATGGCAGCGAAGTGTCACTCGCCAGCTTCAAGGGCAAGCCAGTGCTCGTGAACCTCTGGGCGACATGGTGCGGGCCATGCGTCGCCGAAATGCCAACGCTTGATGCGCTCGCCGCGCGGCAAGCCGATAAGCTGACGGTGCTCACCGTCAGTCAGGATATGCAGGGCAAGGAACTGGTCGATAAATGGTGGGCAAAGCAAAGCTACAAACTCATCGCGCCCTATCTTGATCAGGAAAATAACCTCGGCTTCGCATTCAACACCGGCATGGTGCCAACGACCGTGCTTTACGACAAAGATGGCAAAGAAATCTGGCGCGTGATCGGCGGCATGGATTGGGACGGGCCAAGGGCGAACACGCTCATGGCGGAGGCGGTTGGGGGGTAGTTTTGGAGTGAATCCCTCTGGCCGTTTGCGACAAGTTATCTGCCATTCAAGCTCTAAGGCAAGCAACTTGCAGGCCGACTCTTTTTCGGTATTATGTCCCCGTAATTATAGGTGTGCCCGAAATTATAAAATGCACTGATGGCGGACAAGTTCGAGATTGCCTAATGTCTTTAAAAAAAACGCCAGCCATCTTCACACCTGAATATAGCCGAGTTGCAAGGGCGTTTATAGACTTCGTAAACGTCCAAGTCGGTGCCTACATGGATGCTTGTTCGGGATTCGCTAAGAACAAGAGCGTTGTGGAGCGCCAAGTTCACCGTGATGTCAGGCCGGACGGCACAAGGCGCAGCACAAAGGGCGCGCCTCATGTTATGATGACCGCCGTGGAGGATCCAACCCAACCCGATCTCTTGATGCATCGTATCGTGCTGGTATCCGAGTACATTGCTGCCAATGCGGTTGGCGGATCGAATGAGCAGCATCACGCTCGAGCCGCCATTGCCTTCCTTTATGCATATTGGGACGAGGAGGTGCGGCCAGAACTGGCTAGTGCACTCGGAGTTGCCACGAATGAAATCGTGTCTAACATCTTTGGAGATTTACGCCTCATTCGCCACGCGGTTTTGCACAACAAGGGCATTTTGACCGACGCCGCCTACCAAAAACTGAAGCTAATTGATGATCAATTCACCCCCGATGAGCTTGTATCACTGCCAAATGCAACGATGCACCTCATCTTTGCTTTAATTAAGCAGGACATGGCTCAACGAGTGATAATCGATTCCGGTCTCCAAGATAAAGGCACCGATGATATTATCCAAGTGGCTATTCAACGGATATAGGGGCTGCTCCCGTGGGCGAACATCGCGAACTTGCACCTCGAAAGCAGACGATCCGCACCCCCCAGCCAACACGACATCCAATCCTGTAGCCTCAATCCCGCAGCGATTAACGAATGCATGGTGCTTGCGACGGCAAAGAAATCTGGCGTGTGATCGGTGAGATGGACTGAGATGGGCCACGCGCGAATACCCTAATGGCCAAGGCCGTTAGGGGTTAAAGGCGGAGGATATCGGCGAAGCCTCTCGCACTAATGATTTTCGTGTTGCCGTGTGTTTCGAGTCCTATGAGATCGCGTTTATCGCCAGTGACGAGAAAATCAGCACTCGCTGCTTCCGCGAGGGCAAGCAAGAAATCATCGCTAGGATCAGTAGAACGCATGACGTTTGGCAGACGGTCAATGAAGGTTGCTGCGTCGGCCAGCTCGTTGATCAGTCGTCCGGCTTGAGCGCGCGAAATGCGGCTGGCGATTTTTGGGTAGGCTGTGGTCATACGAATCTCATCAAGCAGCCGATGATGCGCCAATATCTCAAAGCGTTGGGTAATCGCAGCCGCAACAATTTTTGCGGAAACGCCATTGGGTGAAATCAACGCACTGATTATGATGTTGGTATCAAGAACAACCCGGCTCACCGGGCGTTCGCCCAACTCCGATCAGCAAAGCGGTCAGGATCAAGCGAGGCCGCTGCTTCGTCAATCAGGGCCGCTGCTTCTGCTTCAGAGATATCCTGATTGGCTTCCTGAATTTCCCTGACGGTCTCACCGAGCATCGCCAACGAAACGGCCTTCTCAACAAATTTTGAGAGGTCGCCTTTTTTACCGCCTCTTGCCGCAAGGTGCATCCGCAGGTTGGTATCAACCCGGCTAGACACTTTCAAATTCCAGCGTGCATCGGCGTTCATGGCAAATTCCTGTGTTTATGCGCTTATGCGTCTAACTAGCAGAATATCGGCAGTGCTGCAATCTGCCTCAATCCCGCAGCAACTCATTGATCGCCGTCTTCGCCCGTGTCTGCGCGTCCACCCGCTTGACGATTACCGCACACGAAAGGCTCGGCCCCGGCGATCCGTCGGGGAGGGGTTTGCCGGGGAGGCTGCCGGGGACGACGACTGAATAGGCTGGCACGCGGCCAACGAAGACTTCGCCCGTCGCACGGTCGATGATTTTACTGGTTGAGCTAATGAAGACACCCATAGACAGGACTGCGCCGCGTTCGATAATGACGCCTTCGACCACTTCAGAGCGCGCGCCGATGAAGCAATCATCCTCGATCACCACTGGCCCGGCCTGAAGCGGCTCAAGCACACCGCCGATGCCGACGCCGCCTGATAGGTGGACATTCGCGCCAATTTGCGCGCAACTCCCCACCGTCACCCATGTATCAACCATGCTATTCTCGCCAACATAAGCGCCCAGATTGACAAAGCTTGGCATCAGCACCGCACCCTTGGCGATATGCGCGCCGCGCCGAACGATGCTGCCGGGGACGGCGCGGAAGCCCGCCGCGCGGAAGCGGTTTTCGCCCCATCCGTCAAACTTGCTTGGCACCTTGTCCCACCAATGGCTGCCGCCGGGGCCGCCAGGGATCATCGCCATGTCGTTGAGGCGGAATGAGAGCAGGACGGCTTTCTTGAGCCACTGATTGACCTGCCAGCCAGCCGCAGTCGGCTCGGCAACCCGCGCTTCACCGCTGTCGAGCAGATTGAGCGCCGTTTCAACCGCATCGCGCACTTCGCCCATTGTCACAGGGCTGATCGTATCGCGCGCGTCCCATGCGGCTTCGATGGTGGCTTGCAAGTGGCTCGTCATATAGTCTCTCCCAAAATGTCATTCAGCCAGTCGCCAACATGTGCAATTTCATGATCAATGAAACTGTCGCACGCCTCGGCATGGCCATATTCTGAGCCATTGTTGACCCACACCGTCGCCATGCCAAGCGCCTTGGCGGGTTTTAAGTTACGCGCCATATCTTCAACGAACAGCGCGCGCGCCGGATCAACTCTCAGCGCATCGCACATCATGGTGTAGCTACGCGGATCAGGCTTTGGCAGCAGGTCACTGCCATAAATATCATGGATCGCCTCAAAGCTTTCACCAAGCCCAAGTGCCGCAAGCACACGGCCAGCATAATGGGCGTCGCCGTTGGTGTAGATCAGCTTGCGCCCCGGCAGCTTGCTGAGCGCGCTTGCAAGTGCTGGGTCAGGCGACAGGCGATCCATCGCGATATCATGGACGAAATCAAGGAAATGCTTGGGATCAACGTCATGGCTCGCCATCAGGCCCGAAAGCGTTGTGCCATGTTCGTGGAAATGCGCCTTCTGCACGCGCTTTGCCTCAACTGCGTCACAGCCAAGCAAGGTTTCGATATAGGCGCCCATCCGCACGTCAATCAGCGCAAAAAGGTTGGCGCTTGATGGATAGAGCGTATTGTCGAGATCGAAGATCCAGCAATCGATATGGGTGAGCGTCGGTAACACCACGCGCCCTTAGCGACCAAGGCGGATTGAAGCAAATTTGTTAACCAAACTGCAATCGAAATTTTGGTATTAAGCGTTGTTCCATCCGGAGATGTTCATGACCTATTCGCCTCGCGTCCGCTTGCTGTTAATAAGTGCAACAATTCCGGCCTTTTTAATGCTTGGCGCGTGTGGTGGTGGAAGTGGTGGAGGTGCTGTTAGCTCGACGCCACCACCTCCGCCGATTGCCCCTCCGGCTCCTCCTCCTCCGCCACCGCCTCCGCCGCCTCCACCAACGGGCACGAATTTTGACACCGCAGAATTCCGCCGTTCAAATGCGGTCGTCCAATCCGGGGCACTCACCGCCTATAATGCAGGCGCAACGGGAAGCGGCGTCGTTGCGGCAGTCATCGACAGCGGTATTGACGCGAATAGCGCCGAATTCGCAGGGCGGATTCTTGCGGCGTCAGCCGATCTTGCTGGATCACGCGGTATTCAGGATGAGGGCGGCCACGGAACGGCGGTATCAAGCGTACTGCTCGGCGCAAAGGATGATATCGGCGCGCACGGCGTCGCCTTTGGTGCGCAATTGCTGGTTGCGCGAACTGACAGCATCGGAAGCTGCGCCAATGCAACCGCAGAGGATAGTTGCTCACATAACGACAATGCGATTGCACGCGGGGTTGACCTTGCGGTCGCCAATCGCGCGCGCGTGATCAACATTTCGCTCGGCGGATCGCCTGCGAATAGCACGCTACGCGCTGCAATTGGCCGCGCTACTGCTAACGGCATCGTCATTGTGATTTCTGCAGGAAATGACGGCGTTGAAGACCCAGTGGCAGCGGTTAATCCTGATCTCTTTGCGCA
The DNA here is from genome assembly GCA_031418495.1 of Sphingomonadales bacterium. Lineage (GTDB taxonomy): Bacteria > Pseudomonadota > Alphaproteobacteria > Sphingomonadales > Sphingomonadaceae > Aquisediminimonas. The sequence goes on along the minus strand of JANOXQ010000032.1, from coordinate 1,844 downwards.
AGTTGCCAATGATCCGTTGGCGCGTAACCTCGTTGTAATTGCAGGCGCACTCGATTCATCGAATGCGGCGCTCGCAGGTTTTTCAAACAGAGCCGGTAACGGCGCGACGCATTATTTGAGCGCTCTTGGGTCACGGGTACGCGGCATTGATGAAAATGGTGGAGCCTTCTTGTTCAGCGGCACAAGTTTTTCCGCCCCAATCATTTCGGGCGCGGTGGTGCTGCTTGCTGGTGCATTCCCTAATCTAACAGGTGCGCAGATTATCGATTTGCTGTTTCGCACGGCCAATGACCTAGGTGCGACCGGAATTGACGGTGAATTTGGCCAAGGTGCGCTCAATCTCGCGCGCGCCTTTGCGCCGCAGGGGGCAACATCGCTTGCAGGCTCGGCCATTCCTATATCGCTCACGGCATCGGGCACAACCTCGGCTCCAATTGGTGACGCTGGCAAAACCGGGCTTTCAACAATTATACTTGATAGCTTTGGCCGGGCTTATGAAACCGAAATTGGCGGCGCGCGCGGCGCTGCCCCACTGACGCCGCGATTGGCGCAAGGACTGAGCATTGGCACGCGCAGTTTCGGGTTTCAAACCGGTGCTATCGCTGCGTCGCTTTCAATCGCGCAGGCCTCAAGTGACAGCGCGGCTGAGCGCTTGATGCTGACAGGTCAGCAGACCGGACGTGCCCGCGCGCTTGCCGGACAAGTCATTGCGCAGCTTGGTGAAAACACCAGCATTGCATTTGGTATCTCGCAAAGCGGCCTAGCACTTGCCAAGGATTACCGCGAAAGCGCTGCAAAAGGGTTCTTAGTCGGGCGTTCGGCAACGCGAGACTGGGGCTTTGATGCCCGCGCCAAATCGGGGCTTGCGCTTGGCCACCGGCTTGGTGGGATAGATTGGTCAGTGGCTGGCGAAACCGGCGCTGTCAGCAATTTTGACAGCGATCCCCGATCACGCGCGCTTGGTGGGCGTAGCGGCTATGCCGCCTTCAGCCTCGGCGCGGCGCGGCGACTAGGGCCGCTTTCGCTTTCAGGTCATGCGACGTGGCTTCGCGAAAATGAAACTTTGCTTGGTAGCCGACTGGCTGATGTGTTCGGTACGAACGGCGCTGATAGTATATTCGCTGATGCAAACATCGCGCTAACCCCTGCGCGTGATTGGCAGATTAGTGCAGCATGGCGGCAGGGCTTTACGCGGCTGAGCACCTCTGGTGCGCGGCAGGGCATAGACCGTCTCCAAACCAGCGCGTGGTCATTTGACGTTGCGCGCGACAATCTGTTCGCCGGATCAGATAGTCTCGCGCTGCGCATTGCTCAACCGCTACGGATCAGCAGGGGCGGGCTTAACCTTACGCTGCCAACTGGCTATGATTATGCGAGTGGCACTGCACTGTTCGGGGTACAGCGCCTCAACCTAGCCCCAGATGGTCGTGAGCTTGATATCGAGGCTGTTTATGCGATGCCCTTGCTTGGCGGTTCGCTTTCGGCCAATATGTTCTGGCGGCAACAGCCGGGCAATATTGCCGCATCGCCAGATGATAGGGGCGGTGCGATCCGCTTCTCACTCGGTCTATAACGCACAAAGCACATATCGTCGTCGCGCGGCTTGCCATTAACACATTTTGTCGCGACTGTCGGATGATCTGTACGCAAACGGGAAAAAAGATGCATATTTCTACCGCACGTAGAATTTTGCTACTCAGCGTGGCCTTGCCGCTATTTTTGTCTTTGCCTGCCTGCGGCGGAGGTGGTGGAGGCGTAGACTCAACGCCGCCGCCGCCGATTGCGCCACCACCACCAACTCCGCCGCCTCCCCCCCCGCCACCTCCGCCGCCTCCGCCTCCGCC
>JANOXQ010000031.1:0-20993 GCA_031418495.1 Sphingomonadales bacterium | reverse complement strand
AAAAGCTAGCCGATCAGCTTACAAAACGCCAAAAAGCTGAATTTCGCAGTTTTACGTGGATTTTTCTTATTGCGTGCTAAAAACCCCAGAATTCTGCCATCCCCTTAACGGCACTTTTTGCAGCGCCGTCACGAGAACCCCTAGCCGCAAAGATTCGAAATTCTCACAGCTTGTTCGTAACCTGAATTCGCACAAGACCACGAAAACCAATTTCATTTATCAAGGCTATGCACACGATGTTCCGGGGGGATTCCAGATCACTACAAAGGGCATGGATTTCGTGCGAGAGTATTTCAAGAATTAGCAGAGATGCGGCCTAATTTCAGATTGGGTCAAGTAGGTATATAGGCCCTCATATTTTCATCAGTGGAAATAAGGCTGGAGTGTTGGCTAAGCGGCTAGGCGCGCTAATCATTGAAAAGCCATTTTATGAAGCCATGCTTGTTGACGCTATAAACGTAGCGATATCAAATTGAACAATTAATGAATTGTTCCAACGCAAAAAAAATATAGTTTTGGAACTTCCTACTCCTCAATTTGTTGATGCCCATGACACAGTTTTTGTGTTTTGGAGTATATAATGTTCAAAAAGATAATTACCGTTCTGCTTATGGCTGGCGGATCAACAGCCGCTCAGGCGCAATCCGTGGGCATCACTGCCAATCAAAACAGGGTCGCAGCGGTTTTGAATGCACCAATGGGTATTCCTGACGAAAATGCGGCAGCGCTGATCTCAGCAACCACAATCGCAGATCCGATTGTTCGCTCAAACGCGCTGGCGCAACTGTCCCCTCAATCATATACGCTTGTTCCCGAAGTGTCGTTAAATGCTGTCGAAGCGCAGGAAACTAACATCTTGCGTTATGTTCGCGATCTACGTGGTAATGCTGAAACTCCAGATGGCAGCCAAGTGTCGCTTGATGAGGCGGGTCGCGTTGGCATGTTCGTCTCGACCGGCGCACGCTTTGGCAATTACAAATCTGCGCAGGATCGGCCCCGCGTCCAAAATGATAATTATATGGTAATGGGTGGCCTAAATTTCCGACTTACCCCAAAAACCACAATTGGCGGCTTTGGCGGCTACATGAAAAGCGATGTTGATCTTGATACTGTGCCCGTCTCTGCACCATCAAGTTTGAAAAGCTGGTTCGCCGGTGGCTTTGGCACTGTTGGCGTTGGCCCAGTCTATATTGATGCGTGGGGCAGCTATACCGACCTGAATTGGTCACTCTCGCGCGGATATGGCTTCGCGGGCCAGTCTGGCACATCACGAGGCAAGACTGATGGCCATGTTTGGGCAGCAGGCGCAGCAACCGGATTGAGCTTTTCGGCAGGTAAGTTTGAAATCGAGCCTTTCGGCGCGCTTCGCTATGCCAAGGTACGGGTCAACGGCTTCAGCGAAACCGGATCACCGGCAGCACTTACCATCGGACGGAATAACGCAGAAACTTTGCGCGTGAATGCGGGTGGCCGGATTGGCACCAAATTCAACGCGGGCAGCGTAACCGTGCGTCCACAGTTGCGTGGTGGCTGGAACCGTGAGTTTGAAATGGATGACCCGCGCACCATTTCTGCCGCGTTCAACAATGGCGCAATTGGCACACCGTTTACCTTCACCACGACGCCTCTGTCGGGTGAGTATTACAATGCTGGCGCTGCGCTCAACATCGCCGGGAGTGGCCCGCTCTCATTGGCAGTCGATTATGACGTCCAATTTGATGATGACCGTGAATATCATGCGCTTTCGCTCAGTGCTCGCCTAAAATTCTAGGATTGGCACCTGAGCGGTACCCGGGGGAGCGGCGCAAGCCGCTCCCCTATTGCATTTAGTATCCAACAAAGGAGAACGTAGATGACAACCCCAGCCCAAATTGAAGCGCGCTTTTGGAAAAGCCTCACCGCCAATCCCGTGATGATGATCGGCTTAGACGGCGAACATGATGGCTATGCGCAGCCCATGACAGCGCAGTTCGACGAAAATACAGGCCCAATCTGGTTCTTTGCGACACGTAAGTGCGATCTTGTTACCGCACTCACCAGCACCAAGCGAGCAATGGCGCATTATGTCGCGAAAGGGCATGATTTGTTTGCCACTGTTCACGGCACATTGGGGATTGACATGGATGATGCCAATATTGATCATTTCTGGAAGCCAGCGATGGCGGCTTGGTATGAAGGGGGACGGAATGATCTCGATCTTGTTCTGCTGCGGCTTGACCTGGAACATGCCAAAATCTGGTTGTCTGGTTCAGGTATCGGACTCGCTATCAAGGTTTTGTTTGGTGGTGTTAAAGCAGCCGTTAATGATCAAGTTGCCGACGTGTCTCTAAAGTAATGCAAATTAAAACCACGCTGATCATATCTGATTAGCGTGGTTTTTCGTAAATGCCTCAATTTTCCGACCTATGTGAGCAATATGCGCAGTGCGAGCGCTTGAGCGCGATCAACTGAGCGGCCCAAACGTACGCCGATTACGTTCAATATCCCACCAATACCAGAAAACAGGAAAACCGGCGTGACTGCCGATTTGATGGTCATGGCAATTGATCCATATGCCCCAGTATCAGCCATGGCGAAATTTTCTCCTTCGTTGACAATGAAAAAAAGACCACGTGCGCCCATTTGGGATCACGCGGTCTTGAAAATTTGGGCAATCAGGCTGATGGTTTTTTTGCGGTCTTACCACTTTTCTCTGCGGTACTCGCATGGAGTAGTGAACTACCTAATACAGTCGCCGCGACGCCAACGGCTGCGCCAATAACAGCGGCACCAGCGATTTTTTCATTGGTTGTGATATGTTCGACCCGATCAACTACTGCGTCTTTTATGGCTGTGGCCTGCTCTTTTGCGGAGCTAATAACTTGATCTTTTGTGGTTTTCATTGTGGTCATGTCAATTTCCTTTTCTAAGGTTGTTAATGTCAATTACAGCGCACACCGTCACGACCGATTGAGCGGCCAATAAGCGCTCCACCTGCGCCACCAAGGATGGTGCCAAGCGTGTTCGAGCCATTTGGTGCAATCGCACGACCGAGGAGGCTTCCGCCGACTGCGCCGATGATCAAACCGGTTGTGCCGTCGTTGCGGCGGCAATAATAACGTCCATTTGAACCACGATAGATGCGGTCATTATCCGTAAGCCGGCGTTGCTGATAATAGCGACCGTCGCGGTAATAGCGGTCGGCCTGATAACTGCCATGACGTCGGTCAAAACGATCATAGTCATAGCGGTTGTAATCTTGCCACGCTGCGCGACGTTGCTGACGTTGACGCTGCTTCTGGCGCTTATCACGCCGATAGTCCCGGCGGTCTTCTCGCGCTTCAAACCGGTCACCTTGACGACTTTCATAGCTCTGCTGCGCTGGCCGAGCCAGTACGGATGGCACCGGTGTGACGATCACAGCGATCATAACGGCGAACATTGTTCTAAACATTATTATTCTCCTTGCTTGAAAGGTAACGCGCGAACCGGGTTCTTGGGGCCACAGCATAGAAAATAAATTTCACAGCTCACATTTACCGCAGACATGGTAAGGGCGGCCATTGCTGACCGCCCTGCCCGACGTGTTCAATTGGGTTTATTTGTCCGCGGCGTCGCGCACAGCGTCAGCCTTATTCTGCATTGAATCAGCCATGTTATCGGCTTTGTCACGAAGCGCACCGGCCTTATTCTCCATGCTTTGCTCGGCATTTGAATCCACACCGTCTAACTTATTATCGAGTGTATCGGCCCGGTCTTCCATCGCATCTGCTTTGTTATCGGCAGCGTCGATAACCATGTCCGCTTTGTCTTCGATAGCGTCAGCCGTTTTCTCCGCTGCGGTTTCCGCAGGGGTGTTGCAGGCGCTAGTTGTAAGTGCGAGTCCCGAAATGGCGGCCACTAAAGCAATGTGTTTGATTGATGTTCTCATTAGATATTTCCTTAATTTACGCGGACTAGCGCACTGAGCCGCGTCGGATGAGGTTCACGATTCCGAGCAACACGACTGCGCCGAGAAATGATACGAACAATGATTTGATATCGAACGCTCCGTTTGTGATTGGTGATCCGCCGACAAACGGGGTAATCAAATAACCAGCGAGTGATGCACCAACAATTCCAACGACAATATTGAGGAATAGGCCTTGCTGACCGTCAGTCCGCATTACCATTGAGGCGAGCCATCCAAGGACTCCGCCGATGACGAGCATAATGATAAGGTTCACGATTTTTCTCCAAGTTACAGTGGATGAATAACAAACGACGCAGCGTTTGGTTCCAGCGGGGTTGGATCAGTCTCATTCATTGCTGATGCTGCCCCCGAGAGATTGATGTTTGCGAAATCCCAGTTGGCAAGATGATCAAGGAATACATTCACAAAATCAGCCCGTTTATTCTTATAATCGAGATAATAGGCATGTTCCCACAAATCGCAGCAGAGCAGCGGCGAACGTCCATGTACGGGAGGGAGGTCGGCGTCATGCGTGGTGACAATTCCTACAACACCTTCGGTGACCACGAGCCAAACCCAACCAGACCCAAAATGCGCCTCAGCCGCGTCACTGAACGCTTTGGCAAAGACCTTAGCGTCGCCAATATCATGCTCAATCAACACTTTGATATCGCCAGTTGGCGCACCACCGCCCTTAGGCACCATCGATTTCCAGAAGAAATCGTGATTCCAACACTGCGCCGCATTATTGAAGATGGTCTGTCTTGCAGCCAACCCATGCGACTGACGGATGATATCCTCAAGCGGTAAACCGGCTAGCGGATCATCCTTCAGCAGTGTGTTGAGCTTGTCAACATAACCCTTGTGGTGCTTGCCGTAATGAAGCGCCAGAGTTTGTTCCGATATATGCGGCTCTAGTGCCGCTTTGGCGTATGGAAGTTTAGGTAAAGTGAACATACTGGCGCTCCTTACATATGGTTAAACGACTAAAGTTTGTCGCCCAGCTTACCTTTTGCGGTGCCCATTGCCTGTTGTGCTTTGCCCTTGATTTCTTGAACTACGCCTTTGGCTATCAATTCTGGTTTATCAGCACTTTTGCCAACTGCGACCTTCGCTTTGCCAATTGCTTCGTTGGCGGCACCCTTTGCCTTATCGATAAACTCGCCCATGATGTTTCTCCTAAATGACGAACCCTAGCGGTGCGTGTTCAGGAAACCTGAGTCTTTCATATTTGTTCCATTAAGCGAAGTTGGAACACCGCAGGCAAACTCCATTTCAGCGTGTTGCGAGGCTATGTCAGAATTGGCAGTTGTGTGTGAACTACTGCTTGTCACCTAGTATCAGGACCTATTAAATGCACGTTCGTGACGATGTCAGATTTGGGTCAGATTTGGGTCAGATTTGGTTCGTGGATAGTCGCGAGTGCGGCAGATAGCGGGGCTATCTGCCAATCGAGCACAAGCGAGCGCTTGCGCGAGCGCAGCTTGGGGGACGCCACGGGCCAAATAAGGCATCGCCCTGCGGGTGGGCTGTTCTCGGGCGATCTGCGTCGTCAAGCAAGACAAAGACGTAGCCCCGCTACGCCTTTGCTTGCTTTCCTCGCATCTCATCCCGATAACAGCCCATCACGAACGTGCATTTAATAGGTCCTGAGCCTAGGTAATTGCGTGATGCGCGCTTGTCATTTTGCGACAGATGTTTAACATTTTATGATGCAAGCAGACAAATAATCGCGCCGTTGCTGCGGAAATCGAAGACCGCACGAAATAACGGGCGGCCCCGGCATTGTCGCAAATCCGCCCAGCAGGGCTTTCGCCGCGCCGGTAAGCAGCAAGGCCGCTTTGCCTTGCGGGGGCTCGGGCGAGCGCCTTATGATAAGCACAAAGAACAACATGACAGCAATCGTCGCAATGGCGATGCGGGCAATATCTGGCGGCGTGACCGTCAACGCATAAAGGCCAATTGGCGATACGGCGATGCCGGACAAGATAATAGGCCGCGTGATTTTCGGATCGACACTGTGTCGCACCTTGGCATAGCCAAGCGGGCTGCTGAGCCATGCCGTTATGCCAAAGCTCGCTCAATAAACCAGAACGCGGCTATGCTGCCAATACCGTAAGATAATGTGATCCTGGCTGCTGGCAGTTTTGCGCTCGCAAAACGACGCATTGCGCCAAGGAAGAGTAGGCCAGCTCCAACAATAAGCAATTGCCCCGCTTCGACGCCTAAATTAAAAGTGAGCAGCGCTACAGGTGCCTCACCTTCGGGCAGGCCGATTTCTGCAAGCGCGCCAGCAAAGCCAAAGCCGTGGAGCAGACCGAAAGCAAAGGCAACGGCCCATGGTATCCGTTCCGATAGACGCGGCGCGCCGGGCTTTGCCTTCACAATCTCGACAGCCAGAAACACAATCGACAGCGCAATGCAGATTTCAACCGGCTGACGCGGGACGCTGATCAGGTGCAGCGACGTCGCAATCAAGGTAATCGAATGCGCTACGGTAAAGGCCGTCACGGTCTTGGCAATCTGCCATCCCCCGACCAGTAGCAGCACCAGCGAAACGACGAACAACAGATGGTCATAGCCTGTCAGGATATGCTCCACGCCAAGCACAAAGTAAGTTCTGGCGACTTGCGCGGATACTGGACGTGTCGCCACTTCGGTCATGGGCTCAGCAGGCGTAAGCCGTGCCGCTTGCACCGGACGCCCCAGCGGCGCAATTCTGACTAGCGCATCGGTAAATGTTGCGTCGAGACCGCGCAGCCCGATTTTCTGGCCCGCCAGCGGTGCAGTGCACGTCACGGTCGAGGTTGCGACAACCGATCCATTTATAAGTTCGCGGCGCGGAGTCGAGGCGGTACAGATTTTGGGAAGTGCCGGAACCGCGTTGGTGGCAAGTCCACCCTTCACCGGCGCTTTCCACAACATGTTCCAAGAAGTCGGGCTTTTTTGCGTTAGTTCCAGATAACCGGGGCGCAGTTCATCGGCGTACGCAGGGGCCATCCATACGTACAACGCCAAGCAGAGCGTCAGGACCCGCAGTAAACTCATTTGGGCCGTTCAATTTCGATATCATAGCTGTCGAGCAGCGCTTGATACGCCCTATTTTCGCGTTGCTCCTTGGTCGCTGACCGCCAGTCATTTTCGACCTGCTGGCGCACTTCGGTGAGTGCAGCTTTGCGCGATACGTCGATGCTGTTGATCCGGACGAGGTGAAGGCCAAAGCCAGAGGCAACAGGCTCCGACCACGCCCCTTTTGGCACTTTGACCAATGCTGTGCCGAATTCTTCGCCATATTGCCGGCTGATGGAAAGTTGCGATGCCGCCTCCATCGAGCGTGGCAATGAAATCGGGTCACCTAGCTTCGCTGCATCGCCACCTGCTTTCAGTTGAGCCAGAATGCGCATTGCTTTTGCGCGAGCGAGGTCGTCACCGTCGTTTGCACTCACGTAAACCGAGTCAAAACTGATCACTGGGTCAGTCGTGTAACGCGCGGGGTATTTGTCGAGCCATGCCTGTAATGTTGCATCGGTTGGAATCATGTTTTCGGTTTCCGATGTTGCGAGAAACTCCATCTTCGAGCGCAACCGCCGCCGCACGACGGTATCGTCCTCATCAAGTCCGAGCCGCTTGGCCTCGCGGTAGTAAATCTCTTCCTTGATGTAATCGCGGATCAATCCGTCGAGTTCTTTGGCATTGGGCGGCCGCTGCCAGGTTTGCGACCACATCGACGCGAGGCGCTGCACTTGCTCTTCACCCACCAATATCCTGCGGCTTTCTGCATCAACCGCATTCCCGCCCCAACCATAAATGGTGAAAATCGCCGCGCCCGCGATAATAAAATGAACCAGCGGCTCACGCAAAGCCTGCGGCATCCGTTCCCGAAAATTCATATCAGCCTTTCGAACTATACCAGATTGGCGAGCTGTAAGCCCGTTCTTTCTGAACCAGTACGGCATTGGGCGCAGATTTAGCGATTTTGAACGTTGCCATGTCATAGGCAATCCAGCTTGGCGTCGGGATTTCGAGCAAGCGGGCATAATAAAATGCCCGCGCACCAGCTTTGAAGTTCGGGTCTTGCCAATATGCCGACAAGATTGCTGCGCCAATGCTGTTGCTATAGTCTGCGCCCTTTACGGTGTTGCCAACCGTAGGCAGCTTTCCTCCTCGTCCGGGCTTGCGTTTTCCGCTCCATGCGACGTTACACACTTTTTCGTGGAGCACGTCTTTGCCACAGTCGGTCCGCGATAAATCAGGGTCCTTCCTAGCAATTTTCAGCTTGCCTGCACCTTGCGCCGGATTGATCTTGCAGGTGCGGGTATCGATGTTGGCTGCGCTATTCGGATCTTTCATCGCTTGGGCAAGGAACGTCGATGGCATCAGGCGTACCCCATTTGCCGCCAAGGCTCCTGCCGCCCAAAGCCGAAGCGACCGTTGCTTCATCTAGATTGACAATATGCATAGGAACCGAGATGTATCGCTACGCACGGTGTAGCAAATAAGCCCTAATACAACAGCAGTTTGTTACTCGCCAATGGACGCTATCTTGGTGACCCCTACGGGAATCGAACCCGTGTTTCAGCCGTGAAAGGGCCGCGTCCTAACCGCTAGACGAAGGGGCCAGCGCGCTGGCGAAATGCGCCATTACGGATTCGCACGGCGAAGGTCAAGGCAAGATCAATCAACCCACGCAGCATCGTCAATATGAAGTTCGACTTGCCCGCGTCCGCCCCAATCGTCAATTTTAGCGCGGCCTGCGATCCATAGGCGGCGATCGCTTGGCGCGCCGAGGATCGCTTGGCCAAGCGCGGCGTCACGCGAACGGAAAGCGACGGTTTTTAGCGATTTCCCATCATCGCCCGCCATGATCGCGCGGACATGATCGGTGCCGACAACATCAGCCTTGATGACGCGCATTGGCCCGGCGGCAATGCGGGGGGCTGGCCAGCCCATGCCGTATGGCCCACCGGCCTCAAGTGCCTCAACTAGCGCAGGCGTGACTCCACCGGGGGCGACAAGCGCATCGAGCAGCAGCGCGCGGTTTTCGCTCGCCCGCGCAACATCGGCGGAGAGGCGCGCGTCAAGAAAATCGGCGAGTGCATCGATTTGGTCAACCATCACCGTAAGCCCTGCCGCCATCGCATGGCCACCGCCCGCAACCAGCAAGCCTTCATCCTTTGCCGCGAGAACCGCCGCACCAAGATCAACCCCAGCGATTGAGCGGCCCGATCCTTTGCCAATGCCGTCGTCATCAATCGCCACCACGATGGCTGGCCGACCGAGCTTTTCCTTAAGACGGCCTGCGACAATCCCGATGACGCCGGGATGCCAGCCGTGCCCGCTGACGAGGGCAACAGCGCGGTTGCCTTGGCCAGCGATATGTTCATCGGCACTTGCCTGAACGGCGGCTTCGATTGCGCGGCGTTCGCCGTTGAGGCGGTCAAGTTCTTGGGCGATTTCGCGGGCTTCATGCGCGTCATTGGTGGTGAGCAGGCGGACGCCAAGATCTGATTTGCCGACGCGCCCACCTGCGTTAATCCGTGGGCCAAGCGCAAAACCAAGATCGGAACAGAGCGGCGAACGGTTGAGCCGCGATGCCTCAATCAGCGCATTAAGCCCAACATTCTGGCGGCCCGCCATCACCTTAAGTCCCTGCGCCACAAACGCGCGGTTAAGCCCTTTCAACTGCGCGACATCGGCAACGGTGCCGAGTGCTACAATATCAAGCAGCTCAAGCAGTTTCGGTTCACCTCGGCCCGCGAAAAAGCCGCGCGCCCGAAGCGTCCGGATCAGCGCCGCGCCGAGGAGGAAGGCAACGCCAACGGCTGCAAGATGGCCATGTGCCGCTGCGTCGGCCGCCTCATCAAGTCGGTTCGGGTTGACCAATGCAAACGCGGGCGGGAGGGCGGTTGCGCACTTGTGATGATCGACCACGATCACATCGATGCCGGCGTCCTTGGCTTGGGCAAGCGCTTCAAACGCCTGCGCACCGCAATCGACCGCCACAATCAAGGTCGATCCTGTTTGCCCAAGCGCAACCAAGGCCTCGCCCGACGGGCCATAGCCTTCCATCAAACGGTCAGGGATGTAGGCCGATGCTGCAAGGCCAAGATCGCGGAGCAGGCGGATCAGCAGCGCTGCCGATGTCGCCCCATCAACATCATAATCGCCAAAGATGGTAACTGTTTCGTTTGCCGCAACCGCATCGGCAATCCGCGCGGCGGCGCTATCCATATCGTGAAAAATTGACGGATCGGGCATGAAGGCGCGGATTGATGGCGTCCTGTATGCCTCAAGTGCTTCGGGCGGGCAGCCGCGCGAAAGCAACAATTGCGTCAGCAGGTCTTTCTCATCCATCCCGCCATCTCGCGCATCGGCGGACGCCGCCCGCCACCGCCACGTTAGGCCAGTAATTGAATTGGTGATGGAAAGGGGTGAGGACACATTACGGCGCATAGCGGCAAGCGGCGGGCAGGGGCAAGGGTGGTTCAAGAATGCGTTATTCCCAGTCAAAAAGTGTAAAGAAACTTTACAAAGGTGACATAGGTTACGCGTATTCGACAAAAACTCATCAGCTAAATGCCCCATTTTGATACATTCTATATCGCGCGCACCGCGCCCGGATTGGGTTCAAAAATAGCGGCTTTTCCATCATGTCCGCAGTCTAAACAGGTTTGCTGCGTGTAGGACAGCCCTAAAATACATCGTTTTGAGATCAGTTTGAATGTCGGGTTGCGACAAGTTTTTGGACGTTAAACCTCTGCTTTACCTTGGGGGGTAGCGATTGTTCGTTACTTGATCCGGCCCGTTGCCATCCGGCGGAGCACGTGTATGTCAATGCGATGCCTCGATTTCACGTCGCGAAAGCCGTAGCGCTAGGCCAATCATTGTTCCCACCGCAATCGCCACGGTGAGATCGGCAAATACGGTGAGAGCCACCGTGAGTATTAGCAATGCGAGGTCTGCTTTTGGAAGGCGAAGCCGATCCGGCCAGCGGTGTGGTTCGCTCATCGTCCAAGCAGTCACTATCAGTAACCCTGCGAGTGCCGGAAGTGCCAAAGATCCTGCGAGTGGTGCTGCAAACAGCATGGCAAGCAGGATAACAAAAGCGTGAACAATCCCCGCCACCGGTGTGCGCCCGCCTGCACTAACATTCGTCGCTGTGCGCGCAATTGCCCCGGTCGCAGGTAAGCCGCCGAACAGCGGCGACGCGATGTTTGCTACCCCTTGCGCGATCAATTCGGCATTTGACCGATGCGCACTCCCGATCATGCGGTCTGCGACAATGGCTGAAAGCAATGACTCAATGCCTGCAAGAAATGCAATCGTAAGCGCAGATGGCAGAAGCCTGACCATTAGGTCAGCGGTGATCACTGGAAGGCGGGGTACAGGCAGGCTGTCTGGAAGGACTCCATAGCGCGCCGCGACCGTGTCAACCGACGGCAAAACCAAGACAGCGGCGATGCTTGCGACGGCAACGACAAGCACCAGCCAAGGGATTTTTGGCGCTAGTCGGCGCAAAATAAGGATTGCAGCCACGCAGCTTGCCCCAAGCATGAGAGAAGCGGGGTCAATCGTCTCTCGCATCGACCATAGCTTGTCCAGCTTTGGCAGGAAATCTGCGGGCAGCGCTTGGCCCGGCATCCCACCCAAATCCTTAAGCTGGCTGACTGCGATCACTATCGCGATGCCGATGGTGAAGCCTTCAATGACCGATTCTGGAATATGTCGGATCAGCCTACCCGCGCCGAGCAGCCCGGCTATCAGCAAGATCACTCCAGCCATCAGCGTGGCAACCAACAGGCCATTCATGCCGTGATCGTGGATAATGCCATAGACAATCACGATAAAGGCCCCGGTCGGGCCGCCGATCTGCACACGGCTGCCGCCAAGCAACGAAATCAGGAAACCCGCAACGACCGCAGTCACCAAACCTGCCGCAGGGGGCGCGCCTGAGGCAATCGCGATTGCGATACTGAGCGGAAGTGCAACAAGCGCAACAGTGATTCCCGCGAGCGTGTCTGCTGCCAGAAGCCTAGGCGAGTAATCGCGTATCGTGGTGAGGATCTTTGGTTTCATCTGAGCACGTGCGGTGCTGTCATAGACTATCGAAGTCTTCCGTAGCAAATGTCCGTTTTGATGCGATTAGGAACCAAAACCCGCCTGTCCGCTCCCCCCAAAAACCGGAAGCCTAAACACACCGCGCGCTAATTCCCCTCACGCCGCTCGCCCTTTTCGACGCGGACGCCGTCGCGGTCGATTCGCATGTTGAGGGGGATGCCGCCGATCTCGGTGTCGAGCGTCAGATTATCATTGCCGAGCCTGATTTCGCTTTCATCAATATTGATCGGGATATCGGGCATCTCTGGGATGTCGCTCATATCGGGCAATTCTAGCCGTGGGCGATCTTCGACTGGCACAGGGGGCGGGGCAGGGCGGGCGGCACCCTTAATCGCTTGGCTCATAAAATCGCGCCAAATGCGCGCGGGCAGGCCGCCGCCGTTGATGCCCTTGAGCGGCTTGTTATCGTCATTGCCGACCCAGACGCCGACGATCAAATCGCCTGCGAAGCCAACAAACAAAGCGTCACGATTATCCTGACTGGTGCCCGTTTTGCCATAAGCCTTGATGCCGAGTGCGGCGGCGCGTCCAGTCCCTTGAGATACAGTGGCGCTCAGCATGTCACGCAGCATTTCGTTGCTGCTGCCCATCCGCCGTTCTGCGCCAAACAGTTTTGCCCAGATGCCCGGCGGGTCTCTGGGAATCGCGAGCGGGGAGACCGGCATTGTTGCGGCTGCAACGGCGGCATAGGCTGAGGTGAGTTCAATCAGCGTTAGCCCCGATGATCCAAGCGCAAGGCTTGGGTCGGCGGTCAGCGGGCTTTTGATGCCAAGATCACGCGCGGCGCGGATCACCGCTTTCTCACCAAGCTGATTATACAGGCGGACGGCGGCGACGTTGCTTGACCGTGCGAACGCCTCACGCAGCGTAATTTGCCCGCGATAGCGATCACCGCTGTTTTTGGGGCGATAGGCACCGCTCGTGATGGGTGTATCGTCGATGAGCGTGTCGGGCGTCATTCCTGAGCGGAGCGCGGCCAAATACACGAACAACTTGAAGGTTGATCCCGGCTGGCGCAGCGCTTGCGTCGCGCGGTTGAAGGGGGATTTATCATAACTGCGCCCGCCGATCATCGCGACGACTTCACCGTTTGGCCGCATGGCAACCAGCGCGACCTGTGCCTTACCGAGTGGTGCCCCGCCAATCACCCGGCGGGCAATTTTCTGAAGGCGGGTATCAAGCGTCGTCGTGACGCGTTCATTGCCATAGCCTTCCTCAACTAGCGCGCGGGCGCGCGGCATCGCCCAATCGGCAAAATAGGTTCCGGTCGGAAGGTCAGGACGAATGCGAACATCAATCCCAGCAGGCGATGTTGCGCGGGCTTTGGCTTCACTAATTGCGCCGGTCGCGATCATTGCGGTCATCACCATCTGTGCCCGCTTGCGCGCGGCCTTGAGGTTGCGGGTCGGTGCGAGGCGGGAAGGGGCTTGTACGAGGCCAGCAAGCATAGCCGCTTGTGGTAGTGTCAGGCGTTCAGGCTGGCGGAAGAAATAATGAAGCGATGCCGCGCGCAGGCCGTAAACGTTATCGCCGAAATAAACGTTCGACAAATAGCGCTCAAGGATTTGATCCTTGGTTAGCCAGCCCTCAAGCCAGAAAGCGATTAACATTTCGCGCGCTTTGCGGGTGAGGCTGCGTTCTGGGGTGAGGAAGGTGATCTTGGCAAGCTGCTGCGTGATCGTACTGCCGCCTTGAGTGATCCCGTCGCCGCGAATATTGCTCCACAGCGCGCGTGCCAATCCGCGTGGATCAACACCGAAGTGGCTGTAAAAGCGCCGGTCTTCTATCGCGAGAAAGGCTTGAGCAACGTGAGGCGGTAAGGCTTTGATTTTGACAGGTGCGCCAATAACCGCCCCGTTGCGGGCGATTGGCTGGCCGTCCGCTGCAAGCAACGTCAGTTGCGGCGGGGCGATTGGCTGAAGTGATTTTGAAAGCGGCGCAGTAACAGTAAGCCAAAGGAACAGCAGGATAAAAATGAGCAGCACAGCGCCAAGCCCACGCTTTATCCAACGCCAACGATTCGCCCAACGAGACGGCGGTTGCGGCGCGAACTCGTGCGGAAGGGGCTTCCATGGCCCTGAATTTACAGGCGGCGGAACCCAGCCATAATCCTGCGGAGCGTCGAGCGTTTGTGTGTCGGAACTGAACAGCCGGTCATTCATCACCCGCTGTATTATATCAATATTACAGCAAAGGGGAGAGGGAAAATGTACCCATTAAATTTAGGCTGTTTTGCGGAACTCCGTTTCGCCTGCTGCGTCATCCTTGGCTGGTGTACGGTAAGATGGCAGCAGGTTGCGCTCGGCAAGCAGCGTCCTGGTCTGCGCGATTGAAGCAGGCTTACCGAAGTGCCAGCCTTGCCCCTTGTGGCAGCCAAGCTGACGCAGCCGTTCTTCAATTGCGCCGTCTTCGATCCCTTCGGCTGTCACTGGCAGGCCTAGGCTATCACCAAGCCGTGTGATGGCATTCACGATGGCCGCACTTTCAGCATTTTCTAAGATTGAAGTGACGAAGCTCTTGTCAATCTTGATACGGTCAAATGGCAGAGCGCGCAAATGGGCGAGTGAGCTGTATCCAGTGCCGAAATCATCAAGCGCCAGACGAATGCCTTGGTTCTTGAGGCTGCCGACGATTGACTGGGCAAGCGCCAGATTTTCAAACAGTGAGGTTTCGGTGATTTCAATTTCAAGCCGGTTGGCGGGGAAGCCGGTTTCAACGAGCAGCTTGACAATCTTCTGCGCGAGCCAAGGGTCTTTCAACTGGCTTGGCGAGATGTTGACAGAGATAACCAGCGACTGATCCCATGTCTTGGCTTCTTCAAGCGCCTGACGCATTACTGACATTGAAAGATCAGCGATCATGCCGGTTTCTTCAGCGATTGGAATGAAGCTATCGGGCGGAACAAGGCCGCGTGTCGGATGATCCCAACGCGCAAGCACTTCAAACCCACCAAGACGGCCAGTCGTCAAATCAATCTGCTGTTCAAAATAGGGCACAAATTCGCCGCGAGGAATGCCAACGCGCATTCCTGATTCAACTTCATTACGCACTTGAAGGTTGTATTCCATCGACGCATCGAACCAAGCAAAGCGGTTGCGCCCCTGATGCTTTGCTTCATACATTGCGATGTCAGCACGACGTGTGAGCGCATCAATTGTCTCGCAATCGGCTGCACTGTGCGCAATGCCCACAGAAACGCTGATATGAGCAAAGACGCCGTCAGCATCGAATGGTTGTGAGAGCCGCGCAACGATTGCTTCGGCAACGCGCTCAACGATATCAGGATTGGCAGTATCGAAAACGAAAGCGCAGGCAAATTCATCACCGCCGAGTCGCGCTGCTATTGAATTTGGTGGCATAAGGCCGGCGACTTCGGCTGCAACTGCTTTAAGCAGAGCATCGCCAATGGCATGGCCGTGAACATCATTGACGTTCTTAAAATTATCAAGATCAAGCACCAGCATCGCCAAGGATTTCTGACGGCGGATTGCCTTGGCAAGCAGCTCTGCACCGTTTTCGGCGAGTGAGCGGCGGTTGTGAAAACCAGTAAGTGGATCGCGCATAGCGAGCACTTGGGCACGTTCTTCGGCAGCCTTACGCTCGACAACTTCACGGGTCAGATCCTGATAGCGCCGCCAGCCGAACAATACCAAAGCAATGTTGAGAAGGAGCGCAACGGTAAGCGTGTTATCAACGCCACCACCAACGCCCGTAATCATATCAATTGTTGACGTGAGAACCGATGTGCCGGTGCCAACAAACATAATGATTCCGGCGACAACGATCCCGCCCGTCACGATGTCGCGCTGTGCAGCCTTTGCAGGCGAGCTCTCGGTGGACTTGTCGCGCTTGATAATTGTACTCACTGAAAACGCCCCGTTTGATAACTGAATGGGTCATTGCTAGCACTGTGAGGTGAAGAAGCGGTTAATCCTGCAGCAAGACTTTGTTACATGTGATTGACGGGTGATTGCCGTGTGACTATTAGGAAATCGGTTTATATACAGAAAAACCGATTTTTGTACGCCCAAGGGCGACGCTGACCGGCGAGGTTTCGCCAGTCGGCGTTTTTCGTTTGGCGTTGATAAAGGGCATGAAAACGCATGTTTGAGAGTTTGAGCGAACGGCTTAGCGGCGTTTTTGACCGACTGCGCGGGCGCGGTGCGCTCAACGAAAATGATGTGCGTGAGGCAATGCGCGAAGTGCGAGTCGCACTGCTTGAGGCCGATGTTGCGCTCCCTGTGGTGCGTTCGTTTATCGACAGCGTTACCGAAAAAGCGGTTGGTCAGTCGGTTCTCAAATCAATCACGCCGGGCCAACAAGTCGTCAAGATCGTCAATGATGCACTTATTGAGATGCTTGGCAGCGAGGCGTCTGAACTTGAGCTTTCGGTAAACCCGCCCGCGATCATCATGATGGTCGGTCTGCAAGGGTCGGGGAAGACCACGACGACGGCCAAAATCGCCAAGCGTCTGACCGAGAAAGATCGCAAGAAAGTGCTGATGGCGTCGCTCGACGTCAATCGCCCGGCCGCGCAGGAACAGCTTGCGGTGCTTGGCACACAGGTGAGCGTCGCGACGCTGCCGATTGTTGCCGGGCAGCAGCCGGTTGATATCGCGCGGCGCGCGCTACAAGCGGCAAAGCTGCAAGGCTATGACGTATTGATGCTTGATACGGCGGGTCGGCTTCATGTCGATACGCAGTTGATGGATGAGATGAAGGCTGTCGCCCAAGCATCTGATCCGGCTGAAATTCTTCTGGTTGTTGATTCACTGACGGGCCAAGATGCGGTCAACGTCGCGAAGAATTTTACTGAGCAAGTGCCGCTCACCGGGGTTGTCCTGACGCGGATGGACGGCGATGCGCGCGGCGGCGCGGCGCTGTCTATGCGTGCGGTGACTGGCAAGCCGATCAAGTTCGTTGGGATGGGCGAAAAGCTTGACGCGCTTGATGTGTTCCACCCGAGCCGGGTTGCCAGCCGCATCCTTGGCATGGGCGATGTCGTCAGCCTTGTTGAGCGCGCCGCCGATGTGTTTCAGCAAGAAGAAGCTGAAGCGATGGCCGAAAAAATGGCCAAGGGCGTGTTCGATATGAACGACCTTCGCCAACAGCTTAAGCAGATGCAAAAGATGGGCGGCCTTGGCGCGCTTGCTGGTATGATCCCTGGTATGAAAAAAGCGCAGGCGGCGATGGCGGCGGGCAATGTCGATGACCGCGTCCTCATTCGCATGGATGCGATGATCGGTTCAATGACGCCAAAGGAGCGCGCTAAGCCCGAATTGCTTCAGGCCAAGCGCAAGATCCGCATTGCCAAGGGCAGCGGCACGACGGTTCAGGACGTTAACAAACTTCTTAAAATGCATCAGGAAATGGCTGGTGCGATGAAGAAAATCAAAAAAATGGGTGGAATGAAAGGGCTTGGCGCGATGCTGGGTCGCGGGGGCGGCCTTGGCGGCTTGCTCGGCGGCGGCGGTGGAATGCCTCAAGGTCTGCCGCCCGGTTTTGATCAGATTATGGGCAAGAAATAACGCTCATTTCGAGCAGAGTTTAGAGTTTAATCAAAGGAAGATATAAAATGGCAGTTTCAATTCGTTTGTCGCGTGGTGGTTCAAAAAAGCGCCCTTATTACCGTATCGTTGTTGCCGATGCGCGCAGCCCGCGCGATGGCAACTTCATCGAAAAGATCGGGACATATAACCCGCTTCTCGCCAAGGATGATGAAAAGCGCGTTACGCTGAATGCTGAGCGTGCGAAGCATTGGCTGAGCGTTGGTGCGCAGCCAACCGACCGCGTCCACCGCTTCCTCGATAAGGCTGGCGTGCTTGAGCGCACCGCGCGCAACAATCCAACCAAGGGCAAGCCCGGCGAAAAGGCGCTTGAGCGCATCGAAGAAAATGAAAAGAAGGCCGCCGCTGCTGTAGAAGCCGAAGCCGCTGCAAAGGTTGCGGCCGCAGAAGCCGCAGAAGCTGAAAAGGCCGCTGCTGCTGAAGCCGCTAAAGCTGAAAAGGCTGCCGCTGCTGAAGCTGCCGCTGCGCCAGCGCCCGAAGTCGTTGAAGAAGTGGCTGCTGAAGAAGCACCAGTTGAAGCTGTTGCTGAAGAGGTCGTTGCTGAGGCGGCTCCGGAAGTACCAGCCGACGTGCCAGTTGAAGTGCCTGCTGACATCCCGGCAGAGGCTCCTGCCGATGTACCAGCCGAAACTCCGGCTGATGCGCCTATCGAAGAGCCAAAGGCCTAAAGTTTGGCTAACGCTCGCCCCATCACGCTTGCCGTCATTATTGGCGCGCACGGTGTGATGGGGGAGGTGCGCCTAAAGCTCTTCGCCCAAGGTGAGGAGAGTGTGACGGCGCATAAATCCTTTAATGATGGTAGGCTTACCCTCAAAAGTCTGCGTCCCGGCAATAACGGCGCCATCGCGCGTTTTGCCGAAATCAATGACCGCAACGCTGCCGAAGCCGCGCGCGGCACCGAACTCACTGTGCCTCGTGAATCGCTCCCGCCTCTCGCTGAAGGTGAATATTATCACGCTGATTTGCTTGGGCTTCCCTGTGTATCAACGACAGGGGAGGCTTTGGGCGTGTGCGTTGCAATCGAAAATTTCGGCGCGGGGGATGTGATTGAGGTCGAACGCCCCGCCGAAGACGGAAAACCCGGCAAGCGCTTCATGGTGCCAATGAAGCCCGAGGCGGTGCCCGAATGGGGTGAACTTATTGTTATTGACGCGCTATTTGCGGTGTAGTATATACATGACGTATATACGGAGTGTGTTATGAACGAATATCCCGATAATCGGCTACGTGAAATGCCCCAGCCATTCAGGGCGCAGGAGCCTTGGCCGACTGCGCCCGCGCGGAGTGCGCCCGAAACGGCAAAGCTGCGCGCCAAAATCTTCAAATCGGGCAATTCACTTGCCCTGCGGCTGCCCGCCGCGCTTGGGCTGGAGGCTGGCATGGAAATGGAACTGACGGTACAGCCCGGTGGTAGCTATCTGCTCAATCTGGCGACCGCGAAGAAGAAGAAATTCAACATCGAAAAGGTGTGGGGCATTGCAAAAGGCTCTGGCTTGCAATTCATCAAACCTGAAGATCGCATTTTTGAGGAGCGGCCGTTGCTCTGGGATAATCCGGAGTGGCGCGCCAAACACATGCCTGACAAATGAAATATCTTCTCGACAGCAACATCCTCATTGGCATTGCCATTGCCCAAAATGATAGGCTCCGGGCGAACATTGCGGAATGCGATGTTGGCGATCTGGCGACTTCGGCAATATCCTTTGCCGAAGTCGCTTATGGGTCGATGCGGGGAAAACCGCCACTCTTAGACGATTTGCGCGTACTGACCGAAGAAGTTGAGGTGCTGCCATTTGATGACGCGGCTGCGCTCGTCTATGCAAACCTTCCCTTCAAACGCGCGAGCTATGACCGCTTAATCGCGGCGCACGCGCTGTCGCTGGGGCTGACTGTGGTGACGGACAACGCAGCCGACTTCGCCGATGTGCCGGGGTTGAACGTTGAGAATTGGACGATTTGAAGGAGTTTGAATTGATGATTGCGAAGGTGAAGGAAAATTGGTTTTGGCCATTGGCGATAGCGCTACTGGCGTTGGCTTGGGCTATCGGTCAATTCTCCAACATTGAACCCAACAGCTCATGGGAATATGCCGTCGTATTTGACGTGCTGTTTACACTGCCGATCTTGTTTTTCCTTTGCTACCGAAATAAAAATTCTCTGAAGATTAACCTCCTTGGCATTGTGGGGCTCCAATGCTCAGGAATATGGTTGGCAACAAAAATAGTACCCATCGAAAGTCAGAATATTCTGCCCTATCTTTCATGGCTGCGTATTGCAGGGCTGGTGCTACTTTTTGCACTTGAAGTTGGTGTTGTGTTCGCGCTCATCAAGATAGTCTTTAGGGCAGATACCTCTGCGAAAGAGGTAGAGCAGCTTGGTGTACCACCGTTTGTCGCTAAACTCCTTTTGATGGAGGCGCGCTTCTGGCGGCGGGTGTTTAGCTTTTTCAAACGATGACCTTCCACGCCCAAATCCTGACGCTCTATCCTGAGATGTTTCCCGGCCCGCTTGGCGTTTCGCTTGCTGGCCGGGCGTTGGCGGAGGGGGTGTGGTCTTGCAGTCCCATTCAAATTCGTGACTTTGCAACCGATAAGCACTGGACGGTGGATGATACGCCTGCGGGCGGCGGGGCAGGGATGGTGCTTCGCGCCGATGTGCTGGCAGCGGCAGTTGATTTTGCGGTCGGGGAGATGGCGGATGCCATCCGTTTGTGTCGAGCGAAGTCGAGACATGCTGCGCAACGTGTCTCGACTTCGCTCGACACGAACGGGGAGAGCGTTGCCCCAATCCTCGCGATGACCCCAAGAGGCACACCGATCACTCAAGCGCGCATCCGTGAGATTGCCAGCGGCCCCGGTGTTACCATATTGTGTGGCCGTTTTGAGGGCTTTGATGAGCGGATTTTTGAAGCGCGCGCCATCGAACAAGTCTCGGTTGGCGACATCGTTCTTTCGGGCGGGGAACCTGCCGCGCTGATGATCCTTGATGCTTGCATTCGTTTGCTTCCCGGCGTAATGGGCGCGACTTCTAGCGGGGTTGAGGAGTCGTTTGAGAACGGTCTTCTTGAATATCCGCAGTACACCCGACCTGCAGAGTGGGAAGGGCGTATGATCCCGCAAGTGTTGCGATCGGGGGATCATGCGAAGGTTGATGCTTGGCGTAAAAGCCAATCTGAGGCCGACACACGGTTACGCAGACCGGATCTTTGGGAGCGCCATGTTGGGGCTCGGGTTCAGTCTGCCTCTGACGCGCGACGAGAGAATAAGGACTAACTGGGGCATGAACCTCATCCAAACGCTTGAGGCGGAGCAAATCGCCAAGTTTCACGAAACCAAATCGATTCCCGATTTCCGTCCAGGCGACACATTGAAGGTCGG
>JANOXQ010000030.1:0-4737 GCA_031418495.1 Sphingomonadales bacterium | reverse complement strand
ATTGCTGTGGTTCTGGCGGCAGAGATCATCATTGCTGAAGGCGCGCGGAATGTGGGGCCAATCGCGCTTTCGCAGCGGATTTCGCCAATTGTTGAGGGCGCATCGAACACGACGGCGATTGGGATGCTGCTCTACACACGCTATCTTTATATTTTTGAAGCTGCTGGGCTGGTGTTGCTTGTCGCGTTAATTGGCGCGGTTGTTCTCACGCACCGTGAACGCGGCGGTGTGCGGCTCCAAAATGTTGGCGATCAAGTGCGTCGCCGCCCAGAGGATGCGACGCGCAATGTCAAACAGCCCGTCGGCGCAGGGATTGAGCTATGATCACGCTTAATCATTATCTCGCGGTCAGCGCGATCCTGTTCGTGCTTGGGGTGCTTGGCATTTTTATCAATCGCAAGAATATCATCATTATCCTGATGGCGATTGAGCTGATCCTGCTCAGCGTTAACATCAACCTTGTCGCATTCAGTGCGTTTCTGGGCGACCTAGTGGGGCAGGTGTTTGCGATGTTTGTGCTCACCGTTGCGGCGGGTGAGGCGGCGATTGGGCTGGCCATATTGGTGATTTATTTCCGTGGTCGCGGGACAATCGCGGTTGATGATGTCAACCGGATGAAGGGGTGAGTTGATCGTGGAGTCCATTAAGCTCATCGTTTTCCTGCCGCTTCTCGCCGCGATTGTCGCTGGCCTCGGCAACCGGATGATTGGCAATTTTGCCGCCAAAGTCGTGACCACAGGCGCACTATTCACTTCATGCGCGCTAAGCTGGCCGATTTTCATCTCCTATCTGAATGGCAGCGCTGGGGCCGAGGTTGTGCCCGTGCTCGATTTCATCCGTTCGGGCGATATGGTGGTCGATTGGAGCTTGCGTGTTGATACGCTGACGGCGGTTATGCTTGTTGTGGTGACCAGCGTTTCTAGTCTTGTACACTTGTACAGCTGGGCGTATATGGAGAAAGATCCCAGCCAGCCGCGCTTTTTCGCCTATCTCTCACTCTTCACCTTCGCGATGTTGATGCTGGTAACAGCCGATAGCCTTGTCCAGATGTTTGTCGGCTGGGAAGGAGTTGGCCTCGCGTCATATCTGCTGATCGGCTTCTGGTATCACAAGCCGTCGGCAAATGCAGCGGCGATCAAGGCATTCGTCGTTAACCGCGTTGGTGATTTTGGCTTTTCGCTCGGCATTTTCGGGACGTTCCTGGTGTTTGGCACTGTGTCGATCCCAGCAATCCTTGAAGCGTCGCCAGCGATGGCGGGATCAACTATCGGCTTTCTCGGCGCGCGGATCGACACGATGACCTTGCTCTGCATCCTGCTGTTCATTGGTGCGTGCGGGAAATCGGCGCAATTGGGGCTGCACACTTGGCTGCCCGATGCGATGGAGGGGCCAACGCCCGTTTCCGCGCTGATCCACGCAGCGACGATGGTAACTGCTGGTGTGTTTATGGTCTGCCGACTTTCGCCAATGTTTGAGGCTAGCCCGGTTGCGCTTGATGTTGTCACTTATGTGGGGGCTGCCACCGCGCTGTTCGCGGCGACGGTCGGTACGACGCAGACAGATATTAAGCGCGTGATCGCTTATTCGACGTGCAGCCAGCTTGGCTATATGTTCTTCGCGGCGGGCGTTGGTGCGTATAACGCTGCGATGTTCCATTTGTTCACCCACGCCTTCTTCAAGGCGCTGTTGTTCCTCGGTGCGGGTAGCGTGATCCACGCGATGCACCATGAACAGGACATGCGCTATTACGGTGGTTTGCGCAAAAGCATCCCTTTGACTTTTTATGCGATGATGGCGGGGACGCTCGCGATTACTGGGGTTGGCATTGCCGGACTGTTCGGCTTTGCGGGCTTTTATTCAAAGGATGCGATCATTGAGGCGGCCTTCGCGAGCGGCACGACTTCGGGCTACACCGCCTTTGCAGTTGCGGTGTTTGCAGCACTTCTGACCAGTTTCTATTCGTGGCGGCTGATTTTCCTCACTTTCTATGGCAAGCCGCGCTGGTCACAGTCCGAGCATATCCAACACGCGGCGCACGGTCACGGCGATAATCATCATGACGATCATCACGCCACGGCGTCGCATACGCATGATGATGGCACCGCAGGCTATCATCCCCATGAAAGCCCATGGTCAATGCTGATCCCACTCGCGGTGCTGACGGGTGGCGCGGTGCTCGCTGGTTTCGCGTTCCACCACAGTTTCCTTGACGCCGAACATGGTGCCGAATTCTGGCGCGGCAGCGTCGCATTTGATGCGCATTTGATGCACGAAATGCATGAGGTTCCCCTGCTGGTGAAGCTGTCGGCGACCATCGTGATGCTGATCGGCCTCGCGGTCGCTTGGATGGCTTATATCAAGGATACGAGCATCCCGGCGCGCTTCACGGCGCAGTTTGGCGGGCTTTACCGCTTCTTGCTCAACAAATGGTATTGGGATGAGCTGTACGATTTCCTGTTCGTTCGCCCTGCCTTTGCGCTTGGCCGGATATTCTGGAAGCGGGGCGATCAGGGCTTGATTGACCGGTTCGGGCCGAACGGCGTTGCTGAACTTATGGTTGAGGGCAATAAACTCGCCGCAAGGTTCCAGAGTGGATATTTGGCAAGCTATGCGCTGGTGATGCTGATCGGCGTTGCAGCGGCGGCGACTTGGGCGATTACGCGTTGATATGACTGACTTTCCAATCCTTTCGACGATGATCGCACTGCCGCTGCTTGGCGCGATCCTGTGCTTGTTTATGTCTGATCACAGTGCGCGAAGACTGGCACTTGGCGTAACTATTGTCGCCTTCGCGCTCGGTATCATGCTTTGGGCGGGCTACGATCTTGAAGGCGCGCAGTGGCAATTTGCTGAACGCAGTGCGGTTTTTGGGCGCTTTGAATGGGCGCTTGGCATCGATGGTATCGCGTTGATGCTAATCATGCTGTCGGTGTTCCTGATGCCGATTTGCATCCTTGCCAGTTGGGAAACGATTGAAAAGCGCGTGCCCGAATATATGGCGGCGTTCCTCCTGATGGAGGCGCTGATGATCGGCGTATTCTCCGCGCAGGATTTGTTCCTGTTTTACATATTCTTTGAGGCTGGCCTTATCCCGATGTATCTGATTATCGGCATTTGGGGCGGAGCAGAGCGGATATACGCGAGCTATAAATTCTTCCTCTACACACTATTTGGTTCAGTGCTGATGCTGATCGCGATGTTGTGGATGGCGCAGGAGGCAGGGACGACTTTTATCCCGACGCTTATGGAATATGATTTTCCTGTGTCGGCGCAAAGCTGGCTGTGGCTGGCGTTCTTCGCTTCGTTCGCAGTCAAGATGCCGATGTGGCCAGTCCACACCTGGCTGCCCGATGCGCACGTTCAGGCGCCGACGGCGGGTTCGGTAATCCTTGCGGGCGTGTTGCTTAAAATGGGCGGCTACGGCTTCATCCGTTTTTCACTGCCAATGTTCCCACAGGCGAGTGCTGATCTGGTGTGGGTGATCTTTGGTCTGTCGATGGTTGCCGTCGTTGTCACCTCGCTGATCGCGCTGGTGCAGCATGACATGAAAAAGCTGATCGCCTATTCAAGCGTCGCGCACATGGCGTTCGTCACCATCGGTCTGTTCGCGTTCAACCGTCAGGGGATTGAGGGCGCGATGATGGTGATGCTCAGCCACGGGCTGGTATCGGGCGCGCTGTTCTTGTGCGTCGGCGTGATTTATGATCGGCTGCATACGCGTGAGATTGATCGTTACGGCGGGCTTTCCAACAATATGCCCAAATATGCGCTGTTTTTCATGCTGTTCACAATGGCCAGCGTTGGTTTGCCGGGGACAAGCGGATTCGTTGGAGAGTTTTTGGCGCTGGTAGGGGCGTATGGTGCGAATAGCTGGGTCGCGGCGGTGGCGACAACCGGGATAATCCTCGGTGCTGGCTATATGCTCTATCTTTATCGCCGCGTGGCCTTTGGTGAAGCGAAAAACCCTGATGCCAGCGCGATGGTTGATCTCAGCCCGCGTGAATTTTTGCTGCTCGCGCCGATTGCCGCTGTTGTCATGTGGATGGGGGTCTATCCTGAAAGCTTTATGGCCCCGATGCGGCGCGATATTGGCACGTTGCTTGCGCGTATTGCACCGTCAACGCCCGAAGGTGATGCCAAGCTCGCGATTGGCGCGCCGCCGCCTGCTGCGGCTGCTATAAAGGCGCATGGGGGGGCACACTAATGTCAATGAATGCCTCACTCGCGCTGACTGCGCCTGAAATTATCCTGTCGGTTGGCGGCCTCGTGCTGCTAATGGTCGCCGCTTACGCGGGAGATCGCTCAACCCGCTTTGTTACATGGGCGGCGAGCGCGCTGTTCGGTATCGCGGCGCTGAGCCTGACTGGCGTCGCTGGTTCGGGCGGCAATGCGTTTGACGGGCTTTACAGTGCTGATGCGTTTAGCAGCTTTGCCAAGATACTGATTTACGTCGCGGCGGTGGTGTCAATCATTATCGCGCCGCGCTTCTTTGTGCAGGATGATAAGCTCCGCGCCGAATATCCGATCCTTGTGCTCTATTCCGCAGTTGGCATGGGGATGATGGTCTCGGCGACTGATTTCCTCACCCTCTATGTCGGCGTCGAATTGCAAAGCCTTGCGGCCTATGTGCTGGCAAGTTTCATGCGAAAGGATCAGCGTTCTGCGGAGGCAGGGCTAAAATATTTCGTGCTTGGCGCACTTGCCAGCGGGATATTGCTCTACGGTATTTCGCTGCTT
>JANOXQ010000029.1:0-24384 GCA_031418495.1 Sphingomonadales bacterium | reverse complement strand
TACGACTTTCTTTGACGAATTGCGGACTCGCTTTGGCGTCGATGGCGATTTTCCAATGGCCTATGTCATCGCGCATGAGGTTGGTCATCACATTCAGACGATCACCGGAACGGCTGAAAAGGTACAGCGCGCACAGCAGCGGGCGAGCAAGACGCAGGGCAATCAGTTGCAGATCGCGATGGAGCTTCAGGCGGATTGCTACGCAGGCGTCTGGGCGCGCAATGATACCAACTTGCTTGAAGCAGGCGACATAGAGGAAGGGCTGCGCGCCGCCGAAGCGATTGGCGATGATACGCTCCAGCGCGCGAGCCAAGGTGTGGTCGTTCCCGAAAGTTTCACGCACGGCAGTTCAGAACAGCGGATGGCGTGGCAAAAGCGCGGGCTCGACAGTGGTGACCCGGCGCAGTGCAATACGTTTGGGCGGTAGAGCAATGCGGATCGGCGTTGTCGCGCCTAGTTGTCAGTTGGATGCCGCAATCCCTGAACGGCTCACCGAGTTGGCACGCGAGTCTCTCGGAAGTGCGGCACCCGAACTCGTTTTCCATGACCAATGTTTCTTGTCGTGCGGCCATTTCGCTGGGCCTGATGAGGCCCGGATTTCCGCCCTTGTAGACTATGCTAATGACCCGACAATTAACGCGATCTGGTTTGCGCGCGGCGGCTATGGTGCGTGTCGCGTCGCCGATGCGGCACTCGCACAATTCGGTTCAGCGGCGCAGGATAAGCTCTACATTGGCTATAGCGACGCCGGGTTTCTGCTTGCCGGGCTTTATGCGCAAGGCGTTGGGCGGGTTGCGCATGGGCCAATGCCTGCTGATCTGAACCGCAGTGGTGGTGAGGAGGCGGTGCTCCGCGCGCTCAATTGGCTGATCGCTCCAGTCGCCGCTGAAGAACCGCAGGCGGCATTCAATCTGACGATCCTAAGTCAATTGCTTGGCACCCCGCTACAGCCTGATTTCACTGGCCATGTGCTGATGATTGAGGAAGTCGCCGAATATATGTACCGGATCGACCGCACGCTGTTTCATGTCACGAGCAACCCCGAAATTCGCAAAGTCGCCGGGATTAGGCTTGGTCGGTGTAGCCATGTGCCCGATAATGATCCGGCATTTGAAATGGATGAAGTTGCGGTCATTCAGCATTGGTGCGCAGTGAGCGGAATCCCCTATCTGGGCCGCGCTGATATCGGCCATGATGTTGCTAATAAGGTCGTGCCGTTTGGGCGCAAGTAACCTTATTCAAGCTGCATTCACGCCATTGTAGCATAATCATGTCATACAGGGGGCAAGTTTGGAGATGGTCGTGACCAGACTAATCATACCCTGCCTGTTATTTCTTGTGACGAGTGGTTGCCTCGCGCGGTTGGCGGCAGATGTTGTCACTGCGCCAGTGAAGGTCGTTTCCAAAACTGCCGATGTCCTCACCACCAGCCAGTCCGAAGCCGACGAAAAGCGTGGCCGCGCCGTGCGCAAGGAAGAAGAACGGATCGGCAAACTCGCCCGCGAACATGATAAAGCGCAGCGTGCCTGTACCAAGAATCCCGAAAGCGTTGCCTGCGCGCGCGTCGATGCACTTGACGACAGATAAGCAACGCAAAACTCAATCTGGTGCACTATTGCCAGATTCTTGGACAACGCTGTTCATTTCAAGAGGTTTGCCACGGAGCGCGTCTATTTCAGCTTGACGATTCGTCAGATAATCCTCGCGTGTGGCCGTATAAAAAGCATCTTTATCTTTGTTTAAAGCCTTTATTTTGCTGTCGAATTGAGCCCGTTGGTCGAGCGAAGCTAACGCACCGCTTGGCAGGGTATAGACGGGTTGATTGAACGGTTTCCCACGGCAAATGGCACAATCAGCCGATCCAATCCGAGGCCGATCACGTCGCGCACGCTTGTCGCTCCGACTAGCGGAAGGTAAAGAAACGTACCCGACTTTACCCCATAATAGCCTAAGGTGTAGGCAAAGCCGTTGCGACGATACGGCAACTTGAACGGACGTCGTTTCGCGACATCAAGCAGCCCAGCACCGCCGATTGTAGAGTTAATCGCGAAGCGTCCGAATGTTTCGGCTGCCTTACCCGGCTTTAGCTGCAAGATAAAGTTCAGGAAAATAACGGGTTCTGTAAGGTTGCTGAGGAAGTTTCGAATACCACTTCGGACTGGTTTGGGTACCGCCGCTTGATAAGCAAACGCGACCGGACGAACAAAAGCCTTGTCAGTAGCCTGAGTAACTGAAAAGGATGCAGCATTTACTTCACGCAGCGGGTCACCCGGGACAGCGCGCGGTTTGGCAGTAACTACGATATCGTCTGCCGTTTTGCTGGGGTCGGATGCTGTGGCATCTGTTGTTGACGACGTATCGTTCTTTGCTGTCTCCGGTGTCCCGTCGTGTGAAGCGCCAACATCGACGTTATTATTTTGATCGCCGATAATGGGGGCTACAACCGATATGGATGGAGCTGTCTGTTCGTGACCGCCAACCACCTGTGCGTAGTTGAGTAGCATCGTTGCGGCACCTGCCAAAACAATCATACTGGCGCAACTTTACTCAAATTCGTAGTCGGGCAAGATCGCAAATAGGTTGCAAAATCCGATTCCTTATACAAGTGGGTTTTTGCCATAGGGGCAAATCCAAGAACGGCAATCCTTGCCTTTTGGGGCTTTTTTTGCAGCCCAGGGTTTTGATCAATCCAACGCGATATTCTCAATCCTCTTGCCCCGCTCACCATCCCTCGTCATAGGTTTTGGCCATGTCAGAAATGTTAAAAATTGCCCTTCCCGATGGTTCCGTGCGTGAAGTGGCGCGCGGGAGCACTCCTGTTGATGTCGCCGCCGCTATTGGCCCCGGCCTTGCCAAGGCCGCGATTGCTGCGCGTGTTGATGGCGAATTGCGCGATATCACCCGCCCGTTTGAAGGTGATGCGACGCTTGCGTTGATTACGGCCAAGGATGAGGCTGACGCGCTTGAGCTTGCGCGGCATGATTTCGCGCATGTTCTTGCCGAAGCGGTACAATCGCTGTTTCCAGGTACGCAAATTACGTTCGGGCCATCGACCGATGATGGCTTTTACTATGACTTCGCGCCCAAAGATCGCCCTTTTACTGACGAAGATTTGCCAGCGATTGAGGCCGAGATGCGCCGCATCATTGGTGCGGATAAGCCTTTAACGCGCGAAGTGTGGAGCCGTGCTGATTTGATCGCGCGTTGGCAGGAGCAGGGCGAAAGTTTCAAAGCCGAATGGGCCGCTGAACTGCCCGAGGGTGAGACGCTGACGGTTTATCGCTCAGGAAATGATTGGCTCGATATGTGTCGCGGACCGCATTTGGCCTCAACGGGAAAGCTCGATCCCCAAGCATTCAAGCTGATGCGCGTCAGTGGTGCCTATTGGCGCGGGGATCAGAATAATCCCCAGCTTTCACGCGTTTACGGCACTGGCTGGCTGAACAAGAAGCAGCTCGACGCGCATCTCACGCGTCTCGAAGAAGCCGCCAAGCGCGACCACCGCAAAATTGGTCAGGAGATGGATTTATTCCATTTACAGGCCGAAGCGCATGGGTCGGTCTTCTGGCATCCCAATGGCTATGTCATTTACCGTCAGCTTGAGGATTATATGCGCCGCGCTATTAACGGCGCAGGCTATAAGGAAGTCAAAACGCCGCAGTTGATGGATGTGCGTCAGTGGGAGCAATCAGGCCATTGGGGCAAATATGCCGAGAATATGTTCGCGGTGCCCGACATTGTTCCAGATGGTGAGGGCGGCGCACCTGCCGTTGCAACGGACGCTGACTGGATGGCGATGAAGCCGATGAATTGTCCGGCACATATTCTGATCTTCAAGCAGGGCATAAAATCCTACCGCGACCTTCCCTTACGCTTTTACGAAAATGGCTGCTGCCACCGCAACGAAGCGCATGGCGCGCTCCACGGCATCATGCGGGTGCGGCAATTCACTCAGGATGACGCGCATATCTTCTGCCGCGATGATCAGGTTGTTGATGAAGTTCGCACGTTTTGCGAACTGATTGATCGGATATATAACGAGTTCGGATTCAAATATGCCGTGAAATTGGCGCTTCGCCCTGAAAAGCGCTTCGGCAACGATGCTGATTGGGACAGGGCGGAAAATGAACTGCGCGATGCCGTGGTCAAAGCCGGTCTTGCCACTAAGGAATATGGCTGGGAAGAACTGCCGGGTGAGGGGGCTTTCTACGCGCCCAAGCTCGAATGGCATTTGACGGATGCGATTGGCCGTACGTGGCAGGTCGGTACGCTTCAGGCAGACCGAGTGCTCCCCGAAAGGCTCGATGCAAGTTATATTGGGGAGGATGGCGCGAAGCACCGCCCCGTCATGCTCCACCGCGCCATCTTTGGCACTTATGAACGCTTCATGGGCATATTGATCGAGGAATATGCTGGGCGTTTCCCGGTCTGGCTTGCGCCCGTACAAGCGGTGGTAGCGACGATTGTTTCGGATGCGGATGCCTATGCGGTGGAAGTGGTGGACATGCTCAAGGCCGCCGGAATTCGTGTGAATAGCGACCTTCGCAACGAAAAGATCAACTATAAGGTGCGCGAACATTCACTCGCAAAGGTGCCGCATCTGCTCGTTGTCGGTGGGCGCGAGGCCGAACAACGGACGGTAGCGATCCGCTCGCTCGGCTCCGACGGTCAGCGGATCATGAGCGTTGAAGAAGCAATCGCAATGCTGAAGGATGAGGCAACGCCGCCGGATTTGCGATAAATATGGACATATTTGTAAATTATGGCTATAAATTATAGCCATAAGGAGGCTGTTATGGCCAGATATAGCGTTGCGACCACTAAAAATAACCTTTCAAGCCTGATCGACAAGGCACTTGCGGGTGAGGAGGTGGTGATTACTCGGCACGGGAAGCCGACGGTTTCGCTATCGGTGGTGTCGCAGGCTAGTGAAGCCGAAGTCGATATGGAGTTGCGTCGCGAATGGATGGAACGGCTACAGCGGCTCCGCGATTCGATGCCGCCAGCCAAACTGTCTTACCTTGAAATTAAGAAACTTGAGCAGGCGGATTACGAACATTGAGTGTCTATCTCGACACGTCAGTGATGGTTCCGCTTTTCCTAAACGAACAGCATTCTCTTGCAGCAAAATTATGGATCATCTCAAGCAGGGATAAGCTCTTTTACAGTCATTTAGCGAGGGGTGAGTTGAATAGCGCAATTTCGAGAAACGTGCGCATGGGGGTCATTGAGCAAGAGCAAGCCGAACGCATTCAGTTAGCAGCGGGTGAATGGCTCAGGATGTCGTTGCAATGCGTCGAGATTGAGGATCAAGATATTGAGATGGCCTCAAAGCTGGTTGCCAAGCCATTTCCGAAACTTCTTATGCCTGATGCCATCCATCTTGTAGTTTGCAAGCGGACAAAGTTATCGATGATAACCTTTGACAAGGATCTATTCGCCATCGCAGCCCGCGAAGGCATCACAGCTATCTTACCCGCATGACCCTCATCGAATCCGCCACTGGCCTCACTCCCGCTGCAATCGCGCTTGCAGCCATCATGACCTTTGGCGCAGCGGCAATCCGTGGCCTTACGGGCTTTGGGATGGCGATCATTCTTGTCCCCTTGCTCGGGCTTGTTATCCGGCCTGATCAGGCGGTGGTGCTGGCGATCCTCTTGCAATTCCTGATTGGCCCAGTTGGGATCAAGACGATCATCGCCGACAGTGATCGTCATAGCAGCTTGATGATCGCAGGATTTGCCGTGCTGGCGACGCCGCTTGGGCTGTGGCTGCTTGCGCATACCGCGCCTGATCTTGCTCGGCTTTTGATCAGCCTGATTGCGATTGGTGCGTTCATTCTGGTCATCATGCCAAAAGGGCAGGGGCTTGCTCCGGGGCGAACCGTGACGGCGGCAACGGGTTTAGCAGCGGGCGTTCTCACTGGATTTGCTGCGATGCCGGGGCCGCCAGTGGTGCCTTATTATCTGCGCGGTGCCTTCGCTCCCGTCACCGCTCGCGCCTCAATGATGCTGATCTTCTTTGCGACGGCGACGGCGGGCACTGCCGCGTCAACATTGCTTGGCCTGACGACGATGCCGCTGATGTTGATCGCGGGTGCCTTGTTTGTGCCGATGTTCATTGGCAATCATATCGGACAAATGGCGTTTGGCCGGGTCAGCCCGACGGTCTGGCGGAGCATGGTTGCGCTTCTGCTCGGTGTCGCTGGGGTTGCGGCGCTTATTCGTTTGCTGTGAACGAAGGGTTTGGCGCTCTGGCGCGTTTAGATACCCAGTTGGGGTAATATATGGTGGCGACGGCTGCATTGATTGGTGATGATGACGATGCTTTAATGGCGCGCGTTGCGCTGCGTGACGGTGCTGCGTTTCGAACGCTTATCGATACGCACGGCGCGCGGCCATACCGGATTGCCTACCGGATGCTTGGCGATGCAGGCGAGGCTGAAGATATCGCGCAGGAGGCGCTGCTCAGGCTTTGGAGCCAAGCGCCAAAGTGGCAAGCGGGCGGGGCAGGGGCGGCGGCGTGGCTCGCTCGGGTGGCGACGAACCTGTGTCTTGATCGGTTGCGGCGGCGCAAATTTGCGAGTGATGAGGCAGTGCCCGAACGCGCCGATGATGCGCCGGGGGCCGATGAAAAGGTGGATGAAGCCCGGCTCCGCGCGCGAACGATGGCTGCGGTGCAGGCGCTGCCAGACCGGCAACGCGCAGCAATCATCCTGACTTATTATGAGGATTACACGAACATGGCGGCGGCAGGGGCACTCGATATGAACATCAAAGCGTTTGAGTCGCTGCTGCTGCGCGCGCGCACGGCACTGCGCGCGGCGCTTGGGGGAGACGCGACATGAGCGACACCAATCCAATTGATGGCACCACCGCACACGCACTTGATCGCTATAGCGTGCCGCCGCTTTCGCCAGGCTTTGCTGACCGGTTGGTGGCAAAGGCGCTTGCAGGGAAAGCTGTAGACGCACTCGCGCCGGTCACAGCGCCTCGGCGAGTGCGGCGCGGCGTCTGGGCGCGCGGGCGCCGGGTGGTGATTGGCGTTGCAGCCTTCAGCCTGATGAGCGCAGGCGCTGCGGCAACCGGCGTGTTCGGCGATGCGGCGAGGAATGTTCCCGTCATCGGCCCGTTGATCGCCATCGTCGCGCCGAAGTCCAAACCAAAAGCAATCGTCACGCCCAAGCCAAAGCCTGCGCCCGCTGCTCCCAAACTCGCGACCCCGCCCGTTATCGCCCAAGAGCCGCCGATTAAAGTCGCCCAGCCCATGCCGGGAGAAATCTTGCCGCCAAGGGTGCGACGTCAGATCAGGCGTGAATTTGTCGCGCAGCGCGTTGTTGATCAGATTGAGCACAACGAAGCGCTTGGCATCAAGCCAAGGCCTGAAGAGCGTGCCAAATTTGCCGAGCGGCTCGCAAAGCTCACCCCGGCCCAGCGGCTCGCGCTCATCAAGCGCATCCGCGATATCCGCCGCGAACGGCAGGCGGCCACTACGCCCGAAGGCGGCGAAGCCCCTCGTGCGGATATCCCGCTGCTTGATGCCGAACAGCGCCGCCAGCTCCGCGAAGATCTCTTGCGCCTGCGCGAGGAACGCCGCCTGCGCCAAATCCAGCGCGCACAAGCCGGGGAGGCCTCGCCTTCACAAACCGAAACCGCGCCGCAAAATTAAGGCAAAGGGTTTTTGGCGCGCCCGCATTGAGCCTCCATGAACCGACATCGCTAACGTTTCGCCGCACGATCCTTTCATATTACCCTCAGAACGACCGTGCTGCCAGCCTTGTTCATCTGCCAGAAAGGATTGCCTGACCAGCAATGTTCATGTTCGGTGTTCATGCGGCAATCGTATGGGCTTTGAACGGTTAGGAGAGCCTGACAATTGGGATGTCATCACGGGTTCGATCGGACGAAAAACCAAAAACACAGGGGGCATAATGCTATCACTGAAGGAAAAAAGTAATGGATATCGTTTCAAAAAAGCCAAAGATTAGTGTCCTGCTTGCCGCGCTTGCAATAGGTGTGCCGGGCGGCGTGTTTGCGCAGCAGCAAGACGCTCCAGACCCAATAGTTGTAGAAGGTGCGCCTTTACCTGAAGCGCCCGTTATGACCAAAGGGCCGGAGATTAAAGGCATCATTTCGGCGCGCAGCGGCGGCAAAATAAAAGTCACGACCGCCGACGGCACCAGCAATATTATCGCCATCAATGACACGACCCGGATAAAGACCAGCCGTGGCCTTTTTAGCGGCCGTAACAAGCTCGCAACAGACTCGCTGCTCAACGGCCTGCCGGTCACCGTCAAGACATTGCAATCGGGCGACAGTCTTGTGGCGAGCCAGATCAATTTGCGGAACAAAGACCTAAAGACCGCGACAATGATACGTAACGGCACGTCTCAAGGCTTTGCAGAACAAACGGCGGCGACTGAAGCGCTGCGCGGTCGGATGGGTGATATCGACGAGTATAATATCAAAGGCACGACAAATGTGAACTTCGATACTGGCAAGGCGGTGCTCTCCGAACAGGGCAAGGCCGATCTATGCGAGGCAGTAACTAGGGCCGGCGGAACAAAAAATGCTCTGCTCCTTGTCGTCGGTTACACCGATTCAACCGGAAGCGATGAATTTAACCAACAGCTTAGTGAAAAACGCGCAAGCCGCGTCGTCAATCACATTCAACAAGCCTGCGGCTGGAAGCCGTATCGCATGTTGACGCCAACCGGGATGTCCAAAGCGGACCCTTTGGCGGACAATAGCACTACCGCCGGTAAGGCCCAGAACCGGCGCGTTGCGGTGAATATCTTGGTCAGTAAAGGCCTTGATGGCCTGTGAGTCACATAGCGTGAGTCACATAGCGTGAACCGCTTAGCGTAAACTGCGCGGGGTGGGCCGTCTGCCCACCCCGATGTTCTTGGCTGGGTCGCTGCAAAGCGTTGAACCGTTGAGACTGTGTGGACGGGCTACGGCGCGTCTGATCTGAGATATCAACGTTAGGCGCCCGGAATTTGAAATCGCTAAACGCCGCAGAACAGCACCGAGTCCTTCCGCGAAGACCGTCGGCTCCTGCGAGAAGAACTCCGTTTGCGCCATATGAAGCATGCGAAGGAAGCTGTACCAATGCCGGTTGAAATCGCGCCGTAAAATTAATGTGAAGGGTTTCGCGCGCTCCTGCGTTAAAGGCATATTCGCGAGCGTCCAACGTCCCTCAATTTCACTCGGGACGAACGGATCACGCCAAAGCGATCACATTCTAATTCGCTTTAAGCCAAGCAATGATCTCGGCGCGTTTGGCGGGGTCTTTTTCGCCGCCATATCTCATTGTGTTGCCGGGGATCAGCGCCTGTGGGTTGGCGATCCATGCGTCGAGCGTTTTTTCGTCCCAGCGCGGGGCCGCCTCGATCAGCGCGACCGAATATTTGAAGCCAGCGACCTTGCCCGCTGGTGCGCCGAAGATTTTGTATAACCTTGGGCCCTGTTTGTTTTTGCCGTCGGCGGTGACGCTGTGACAAATGCCGCATTGGCCAAATGATTTTGGCGCGGTCTGCGCAACAGCTGGCGTGGCGGCCATAAGGACGATAAGCGCGATACGATTGATCATTTTTTACTCCGCAACCATTGTTAATAACCTTAGCATCAGCCCGATGAACTTGCCCTCATCTACGCCTTGTTCGGTGTCATTCCAACTGCCTGACACTATATTCCATGTACCTGAAGGCGCTTTGGCGAGGAAGCTCATTGCAATCACGCCGAGTTCCGATCCGCCCTTACTGCCGACATAGTTCCAAGGTTTCGCAGTAGCCGGGGCAACGCTTTTAGCCATGATTTCAAGCACAGTTTGGTTATTTATTACGCGGAGATGATCCATCAGCAGGACGATATCATTCGGTGAAGCGAACCATTCGATGGTGTCGATGGCGGCGGGTTTCGCGATCAAATTGGCGGTGTTGATCTTGTCAAAGCCAATCCCGCTTATTTGCTGTTTGAGCAGCGCGCGCTGTTTGGTTTCGCTTGCTGCCTCATATTTGGCGCGTGCCCCCTGGTAATCGCTTTTGAGCAAAAAGGCTTCGACGGTTGAGAGGAAGGGGAGCGTCTTTTCAGGCGCGCTATGCCCAACCATTCGGACGCGCGCCTCAACTTGGGTGCGGCCAAGCAGGAACAGCAGTTCATCGCTCGCCGCATTATCGCTGACCGCGATCATCCAACTGGCGAGCTGCTCAAGCCTG
The DNA here is from genome assembly GCA_031418495.1 of Sphingomonadales bacterium. Classification (GTDB taxonomy): domain Bacteria; phylum Pseudomonadota; class Alphaproteobacteria; order Sphingomonadales; family Sphingomonadaceae; genus Aquisediminimonas. The sequence continues at coordinate 14,168 of JANOXQ010000029.1, read as the reverse complement.
ACTGGCGTGCCCAGTGGCAGGCTTTGCGTTGCGGGCGATGAGAAAGACCTGCGGGTGAGCGGGATCGTGTCCGACCATGTGCGCGTGCCAGCGTCAATTTGGGCGGCCAGTTCGGCAAGGATATAGAGTTTGAAGATCGATCCGATGGCGAATTGCTCGCCTGTTGCGCGGCCCGCCACGACGATGCGTTTGCCGTCTTCGCCGATGCGCTCAACGACATAGCCGACCCGACCGGGGAGTGCGGCAAGTTCGGCATCAATTTTGGCGAGGCTGTCATTCTCGACGATGGGCTGCTCTGGCACAATGCGAAAGCCGATGATCTGGTTTGGAGCGGCGGGATCGATGTTAACATCAACAACCGCAACCGCCTTCTCAAACTTGAGTTTGAGCGTCGCGTCGGTTTCGCTGGTCTTCTTGATTTCGGTGATTGTCTGCGGTTTGCCAAAATCCGTGATAACCCCTTCGGCGAAGGCCTTCATCTGCGCCGACGAAGCGACTTTGCTCAAGAAGCGTGGATCGAAATAATCTTCTGGTTCGACCGCGCCGATCAGCAGCGGGATGATCTGATCGATCCGGCGATCAAGTGGGGTTGCGGCTTTGCTCGCGGCGACAGGCGGCGCGGCGGTTGCATTGCTGACACTCACAAAAGCAACTCCACAGACGAAAAGTAACAGGCAAATCGCGCGCCACACGCTCACGCGTCAATCACTTCCTCGCTCACCCGCGCGGCATTTTCCTGGATGAAGCGGAAGCGGTGTTCGGGGTTTTTGCCCATCAGCCGGTCAACCAGATCACGCACGCCCGCGCGCTCCTCATATTCCTGCGGCAGGGTGACGCGGATCAGCGTGCGGGTTTTGGGATCCATCGTCGTTTCGCGAAGCTGGCCGGGGTTCATCTCTCCAAGCCCTTTGAAACGGCCAACATCAACCTTCTTGCCCTTGAACGGCCCAGCCTCAATCTCGGCACGGTGCGCATCATCACGCGCATAAAGTGATTTTGCCCCAACCGTCAGGCGGTAGAGCGGCGGCTGGGCGAGGAAGAGGTGCCCGCGCCGGACGATCTCAGGCATTTCTTGGAAGAAGAACGTCATCAGCAGCGTCGCGATATGTGCGCCGTCAACATCGGCGTCGGTCATGATGACAACGCGTTCGTAGCGCAGGTTATCGGCGTTGCAATCCTTGCGGACACCGCAGCCAAGCGCGAGTGTGAGGTCGGCAATTTCGCTATTGGCACGGATTTTATCCGCCGTGGCCGATGCAACGTTGAGGATTTTGCCGCGTATCGGGAGGATCGCTTGCGTTTTGCGATCGCGTGCCTGTTTCGCACTGCCGCCCGCGCTGTCACCCTCGACGATGAAGATTTCGGTGCCCGCTGGATCGTCCGACGAGCAGTCGGTGAGCTTGCCGGGGAGGCGCACCTTGCGGCCCGATGTCGCGGTTTTGCGTTTAACCTCTTTTTCGGCCTTGCGCTTGAGCCGCTCATCCATCCGGTCAAGCACGAACGCGAGCAGCGCCTTGCCGCGCTCCATATTGTCGGCGAGATAATGGTCGAAATGATCTTTGACCGCGTTTTCGACGAGCCGCGCGGCCTCGGGTGAGGTCAGCCGATCCTTGGTCTGGCTCTGAAATTGGGGATCGCGGATGAAGACGCTCAGCATGATTTCGCTGCCAGTGATCACATCATCGGCGGTGATCCCTTCGGCCTTTTTCTGCCCGGCAAGTGCCCCGAAAGCGCGGATGCCCTTGACGATTGCGGCGCGAAGCCCAGCCTCATGTGTGCCGCCGTCGGGTGTGGGAATCGTGTTGCAATACCAGCTATAGCTGCCCTCGCTCCACAGCGGCCACGCGATGGCCCATTCGACGCGGCCAGCACCTTCGGAAAAATCCTGATTGCCCGAAAAGAAATCGGACGTGGCGCACTCTCGTTCACCCACTTGTTCGCGCAAATGATCGGCAAGGCCGCCGGGGAACTGGAACACGGCCTCAGCAGGGGTATCATCGCTGATCAGTTCGCGTGCGCATTTCCAGCGGATTTCGACGCCTGCGAAGAGATATGCCTTTGATCGCGCCAGCTTGTGGAGGCGCGCAGGTTTGAACCCCATTTCGGTGCCGAAAATTTCGGTATCGGGGGTGAAGGCCACGCTCGTCCCGCGCCGATTGTTGACCGCGCCGAGTTTCTCAAGCGGCCCCATCGTAATTCCCCGCGAGAAGCGCTGGCGGAACAATTCCTTGTTACGCGCAACCTCAACCACTGTATCGCTCGACAGCGCATTGACCACCGAGACGCCGACACCGTGGAGGCCGCCCGAGGTAGCGTAAGCCTTGCCCTCAAATTTTCCGCCCGAATGGAGGGTGGACATAATCACCTCAAGCGCGGATTTGTCAGGAAATTTAGGGTGTGGATCAACCGGAATGCCGCGTCCGTTATCGGTGATGGTCAGACGGTTGCCCGGCTCAAGCGTCATTTCAATCCGGCTCGCGTGCCCCGCAACCGCCTCATCCATCGCATTGTCGAGCACTTCAGCGGCAAGGTGATGAAACGCGCGCTCATCAGTCCCGCCGACATACATGCCGGGGCGGCGGCGAACCGGCTCAAGCCCTTCCAGCACCTCAATATCAGAGGCGTTATAGCTGGCGGAGGTAGAGGTGGCACTCGAGAACAAATCGGACATGAAGTGCGTATAGGGCGTGGGGAGTCTGGGGCGCAAGGGGTGAGAGACAAGCGCCTCTGGTTAACTGCTAGCGATCACCTAAAACCGCATTGCCAGCACAACGCCGCCGCCCTTGGTGTCGCCCCACGGGATTAGCATTGCGCTTTGCTCTGGGTGCTTGTGTGTGATCAGGAAGCCCGACGCGAGGCCGATGGCTGAGCCGACCAGTACATCATAATAAAAATGCTTGTCTGCTTCGATCCGTGCAACACCGACGAGACTAGCAACCGCGAGCGCAGGGATACCAACCGCTTTGCCTTCGCGGTTATAGAGTGTTGCGGCTGCGGCGAACGACACGCTGGCGTGGCCCGAGGGAAAGCTTTTGCGGTCACTGCCATCGGGGCGGCGCTCGGGAAAGGCTTCTTTGAGGCCAGTGACGATTAGGCCTGCCGCGCCGAGGCTACCCGCTGCTTGAAATGCGCCCTGCTTATCGCGTTTGGCGATGGGCAGGCCAATGGCGAGTGCGCTTAGGCCGTAAAGCCCAACATCGCTTACGGTCGCCCAGGTTTTTTCATTCTTCGCCCAAGCTGTTGTTGGCACAACAATGGTGGAAACCGCGCAGAGGGCGAGGCAGATACGGATTTTCATGTGTGTGTTCCGAATTGTTAGAGTGTCACAAAACATGACGCCGCTAAGGCGCGCATTCCGCATCACCCACAATACATCTATTTCGGCAGTGCCGGGTAATCCTCAAGCACATCACCTAGCGCGTCCTTTAGCGGGCCGAGCCATGGCTCAAACATCTGCCATTGTTCGGTGCCACTGGTAAAGATCGGCTGGCGCACTTGTTCCGAACTTGGTGTGCGCACCGCGCGGTCATTTTCGTAGAAGCGCAGGCAGGCCTCTTCGAAGGGCAGGCCGAGTGCGCGCAGCAGGCGGCGGGTTTCGGCTTCGCTATCGGCGACCATATCCTCATAGATAACGCGAACGACGCGGCCCGGAGCTACGGCGTCAATATGCGCCATCAGGCGAACATAATCGGCATAGTATCGGCCAATGTCCGTCAGGCTGTAGCTGAAATTCTGGCCGCGCGCGAAATGTTGCTTGAAGTTTGAGAAGCAGCAGCCAAGCGGATGCCGCCGCGCGTCGATGATCTTGGCACCCGGCAGGATCAGCAAAATCAGCGCGATGTTGATCCAGTTATTGGGCAGCTTGTCGATGAAATGCGGCTTGTCGGTCTTCCGCTGAATCCGTGTGGTTTCGAGGAAGCTCTCGCCCATCCGGTTCAGCGCATCGGCGGTTGCGGTCGAAAGCCGTTGCGGCCACTGATTGATCCCGCCAAGTCGCCCCGCGATTGCCGGGATGTCGGGCAGCTCCATCGTGCCTTCGATTTGACTATGGCTCGAAAGAATTTGTTCAATCAGTGTTGACCCTGCGCGCGGCATCCCGAGGATGAAGATTGGATCGGCGGCGGGGCTGCCCCTCTCGGCGCGCGCAGCGAGAAATTCGGGGGTGAGGAGCGCAATCGCCGCGTCAACATGCGCTGTTGTCGTATCCGCATCATAATCGATCAGCGACCGGCGCAACGCATTGCCCTGTTCATAATGGACAAAGGCGGTTTCGGCGACGCTGCGATCCTCATAGGCTTTGCCAAGCGCAAAATGGAGGTGGAAGCGGTCTTCATCACTCAGGTCATTTTTGCCAAGCGACCCTTCCATCGCGGCGATATCAGCCTCATCAAACTTGAAAGTTTTGAGGTTGGCAAGGCTCCACCACGCTTCGCCAAGCTGCGGCGCAAAGCCGATCGCATTGCGGTAGGCGGTAATGCTGTCGGCCTGACGGCCGACGGTCTTAAGTGCGTGGCCGTAAGACATCCAGATTTTGGGATGCTTGGTCGTGCGTTTGAGGACTTGCTCGTAAAGCTTGATCGCTTCATCATAATTGCCGACTTGGCCCATTGCCGCTGCGCGCAAATTGGCGTTGCCAACATCGTCAGGCTCATATTCAAGCAGCGTATCAAGTTCAGCGAGCGCATCCTTCACGCGGTGCTGGCGGTAAAGCACTGTCGCAAGATTTGAGCGCGCGGCAAGGAATCCCGGCGCGAGCACAATCGCGCGGCGGAGCAAGGTTTCGGCATCCTTGTAACGCCCGATCCGCCCCGCAACCTCGGCCATCATTCGGATCGCGGCAACGTCGAACGGGTTTTCCTTGAGGCGGGCGCGCAGCAGCGGCTCGGCATCATGGAGCCGATTGTCAAACAGCGCGAGGGCTGCGGCAAGCATCGTCGGATTGCGGAGTGCAGGATTAAAATCGGGGGCGGGTGGGGCCGTTGTGCTCATCCGCGCGTCGCCTGAACTACCGCCTCAGCGGCGCGAAGCGCGGCCAAGATTTTCATGAGATGGGGCAGATCTCGCACCTCAAGATCGATGGTAAAATTGTGGAAACTGCTATCGCGCGTATCAAGGCGTAAATTAAGGATATTGGCTTTTTGCGCGCCGAAAATGCCTGCCATTGCGGCCAGCGAGCCGGGTTCATTTTTGAGAACAATCAACAGCCGCGCCGCTGCGCCGTCTGTGCCATCACCCCAGGCAAGATCTAGCCAGTCAGCATCAACACCGTCGGCTAGGCTGTTGCAATCAATGGTGTGAACCTCAATCATTTCATCGGGACGGCGTAGCCCAACCAGCCGATCCCCCGGAATCGGATGGCAGCATTCGGCAAGCGCATAGGCGACGCCGGGGGTGAGTCCTTTGATTGAAATGGCTTCACGCTGGGCATGGGGGATGTCGAGATCGGCAGAGCCCGGCATCAACGCCTCCATCACCTGGGCATCGTTGATCGTTTGCCGCGCAATCGCAATCATCAATTCGGCTTCATCGGGGATGTTGAGCCGCTTCATTGCTGCCTTTTGCGCCTCAGGGCCGAGCCGCGTTGGCAAACGTCCCACAATTTCCTCGTAAATCTTGCGGCCAAGCGCAATCGACTCAGTGCGATCCTTAAGCCGAACAAAGCGGCGGATGGCAGCGCGCGCTTTGCCTGTGACGGCAAAATTCATCCAGAGTGGCTGTGGCTGCTGCGCCTTTGATTGGAGGATTTGCACTTGATCGCCGGTTTCTATCACCGTGCGGAGCGGCACGACGCGGCCATTGATTTTTGCGCCAACCGCTTGATCGCCAAGGCTCGTGTGGACAGCATAAGCGAAATCAACTGGTGTCGCACCCTTGGGAAGCTGGATCAATTCGCCTTTGGGTGTGAAGGCAAAGATGCGATCCTGATACATCGCCATGCGCGTATGTTCGAGAAGTTCTTCGGGACTGCCAGCATGATCAATAATTTCAACAAGATCGCGGAGCCAGCTCACCTGTGTATCGGGCGCTTCACCATTTTGCTTATATGACCAGTGCGAAGCAAACCCGCGCTCGGCTTGGGCGTGCATCGCCTCGGACCGGAGCTGAATCTCAATCCGCATTTTTTCCGAATGAATGACAGCGGTGTGCAGGCTACGATAGCCATTGCGTTTGGGGGTTGAGATATAATCCTTGAACCGCCCCGGCACCATTGGCCAACGGCGATGGATCAGGCCAAGCCCGGCATAGCAACTTTCGGTGTCGGGCACGATCGCCCGGAAGGCCATCACATCGGACAACTGCTCAAAGCTAATATGGCGCTCAGCCATTTTCCGCCAGATTGAATAGGGATGCTTCTGGCGACCAATCACCTCTGCTTCAATGCCTCCACGTGATAGCAGCAGCTTGATCCCCGAACTAATCCGCGTGATCCGATCTCCACCGCCCTCTTGCAATTGCTCAATCCGTTTTGTGATTGAAACATAGGCTTCGGGTTCAAGCTGTTGAAATGCCAGCGTTTGCATCTCATTCATAAATTCATACATACCGATCCGCTCAGCCAGCGGGGCATAGATATCCATCGTTTCCTTGGCAATGCGCCGCCTTTTTGTCTCATCCTTGATGAAATGCAGCGTCCGCATATTATGCAGCCGATCCGCCAACTTAACGAGCAAAACGCGGATATCATCTGAAGTCGCGAGGAAGAATTTGCGCAGATTTTCCGCTGCGCGCTCATTATCGGTCAGCGCCTCAAGCTTGGAGAGTTTGGTGACCCCGTCTACCAGCCGCGCGATATTCTCGCCAAACTTTGCCGTGATTTCTTCATGCGTGGTGAGCGTATCTTCGATGGTGTCATGCAGGATTGCGGTGGCAATCGTTTGGTCATCAAGGCGCAGATCGGTCAAAATCCCGGCGACTTCGATTGGATGACTGTAATAGGGATCGCCCGATGCGCGTTTTTGCGAGCCGTGTTTCTGCATTGAAAATACATAGGCACGGTTGATCAGCGCCTCATCAGCGTCAGGATCATAGGCCTTGACCCGTTCAACCAATTCATATTGTCTCAGCATCGTTCAAGAGTGGTTGGCATAGCGCGGATATGCAAGCCTTTTTGCCAAGATCAGGCAAGTAAACTATGATTGATGCAGAGGAGTCCAATCCATGCCACTCACTATAGACGCTGAAATAGCAGCACTGCTCGGCGAAACGCGAACAATCGCAATGGTCGGCGCGTCTAACCGCCCTGATCGGGCGAGCTACGGCGTGATGGAGTTTCTTTTGGCGAAGGGCTATCATGTGATCCCGGTCAATCCAGCACTCGCCGGAGAAACGATCCACGGCGAGCGCGTGGCGGCCACCCTCGCCGATATCGCCGAGCCAATCGATATGGTCGATATTTTCCGCAACAGCGAAGCGGCGGGTGCGGTCGTCGATGAAGCGCTCGCCGTCGGCGCCAAATCGATATGGATGCAGCTGGGCGTGATCAACGAAGCCGCCGCCACGCGGGCAGAGGCGGCGGGGCTCAAGGTGGTGATGGATCGCTGCCCCAAGATTGAAATAGGGAGATTGGTGTTATGAATGCGGAGAGTTTAGGCCAGCCTGATTATATCTTTGGGATATTTGCCAATCCGGCGATGCTGATGGTGCGTGCGGATCAGGTCATGAAATCTGTGCCGCCCTATGTTGCTTATTGGGTGATTTGGCTGCTGTTGATTGGGGCTAGCGCGCTTCTCCTTGCCTATTGGTTCCGTGAGGCACGTTATGTTGCGCTTGCTTATATAGGAGGGATCGGCGCTGGCCTGATTATGCCGCGCATCATCGGCACCGAGAATTACGCATATGGCAGTATTTCCGTTGCGCACGTGATTTTCTGGACGCCGGCGGTAATCGCGATTTACCTCAGACGATCCCATATCAAGTTTGCATCGGCCTATGGTGCATGGGTTACTGCTGCATTGGCAACGATGACATTTTCACTGATTGTCGATTGGAAGGATTCGATCAGCTACCTTGGGATAGTCCTCATTGCATGACTTGAGCAAAATAGGGCTTCGGGGGCTCAATATCAGAGAAACAAATATTGAACCCCATGGCCTACTACAGTTATGCGAAGCTAACCTTCACATTGGCTGATTTGCGGCGACGCATTGCCCCACCGGCCACGCCAAAGCCGACGATCATCATGCCCCAGCTTGCGGGTTCAGGAATGCCTGCCAATTGGCCACGCAGTTCACCACCACGGAATACCGTTGAGTGAATGTTGAAATAGCCGAGCTCATTATTGAGACCGCTAAACAATCTATTGCGTGCACCAAGTGCTGTGCCTCCACTTGCTGCAAGAAATGCAGCCGTATATGTCGTGGCGTTGAGCAAATCATAAGTCAGATCGAACGAACCACTTCTGACGCCAAGTGCAAATCCAGGATTCTCTGAAAAATCAATTGCTTGCGCGCTGTTGGCGGTGCGTGATGAGCAGCAATGCAGATGCCCTAAGAGCGACAAGCCGGTCAAATTTTGGAAACTTCCAGTCAGCCTGATACTATTGTTCGCGTTGAAAAATGCGGCCGTTGCCACCCCCGTACCTGCCGAATTATTAGCGTTAGGAATTTCGCTCAGCCCCGAAAGTCTCGATGTAAACGTAGTCGCGGCATAGGCAGGGGCAGTGGTCAGCATAACCACCCCTAAGGAAAGCAAAGTTTTCCTGATAAGCAACATGGGTTCATCTCCTCAGTTTTTTGTGGATGATTGTGCACGATAGCAACGATCAGCTTATTATAGAATTCGAAGCCTACGCGCATAGGGTTACAGCGTTAGAAACTATAATTTTGGGCCTTACCCTATCATATGCGACCTCCCGAATTCACCGACCATTCATTGTGCAAGTGTAATTTTGCAGCGTGCCAATCGGGGAGATATATATGAAAAAAATTATAACCCTTATCCTGCCGCTGATATTGTCAGCCTGCTGGACGGGCCCGGATTTTTACGCAGACGCACCCAGCGTACAGCCTATCGCGGCGGGCAAGTATAAGGTTGTCCGCATCATTTCAGATTTTGACCGCGTTGAAGATCGGTTTGGCTCTGATCGCGCGTTTACAGGCGAGATCAACACAAAGGTTCGCATTTCCTATGCCGCTGACGGCAATGTGGTGGTTACGGGTGGCCCCGACGGCGGCGGCGATGAGAGTACACGCCTGATCACGCTTGATGAAGCGCAGGGGCTTTATGTCGTTCAGGTTGATCCCGGCCAAGGTGTCGCCTCACTTACCAAGCGGATTTACGGCCTCGTGCGGGTAACTCCCGATGGCTACCGCCTGTCAGTGCCGCTGTGCGATGGCACGCGCCGGATTAAGCCGGGATCGCGGATTACAGTCGGCGGATTGCTCGACAAGCGCCGCACCTGTTCCTACCCTGACCGGGTGGCATTTGAAACCGCAATGCGCAAATTTGCCGATGATCCAGTGAGCTACACAGAGTACCGCCGGGTGAAGGGGTGATTTGCTAAACTCTGAGTAGCGCGCTACCATATGAGCATGAATGATTTAAGCCCACAGCGCACGGACAAGTTCCGTACCTATCGTGCGCGCAAGAAGGCTGCGGGCTTGCGTGAGGTGCGGATGTGGGTGCCTGATGTGAATGCGCCGGGATATTGGGAGCGGTCGGTTCTTGCCGCCGCAATCCTGCGCTATGCGCCTGAAGAAGAGGAAACGATGCTCTTCATTGAGGCGATGCAAGCCGACTGTGCGGGCGATTGGGATTGAAGCGTGGCGATATAATTACAGTCGCATTACCGGGAGATTTGGGGAAACCACGTCCCGCAGTAGTCGTCGAAACTGATCGGCTAGCGCCGACCGATCACGTGATCATCTGTCCGGGCACCAGCCATTTGCGTTATGACGTGGATCAACGCCGGGTCTATGTTGAGCCAAGCCAAGCCAATGGCCTCAAAGTCGCAACGCAATTTCAAGCTGACAAGATTACGGTAACGCGCCGGGAAAAATGCGGCCCGGTGATAGGGAGGCTTGAGTCCGATGTTACGGAACGACTGAACGGGGTGCTGTTTGCGTTGTTAGGGTTGGCGGGTTGATTGTCGAGTCACCGATCATGCGTGTGATTTAACTTTTTGGTTTGTTTTCTGCTGTGATCATCTTGTTACCGAATGCGAGAAGCGCCGAATGATGCAGCAAATGAACTGATAAACTCTCTGCCTCGCGTTGCGCTTGTTTTGTAAATCCGTTGGGAGCAACGACGCAGGCTACATTTCCCTGATATAGCCGGACAGCAGAATTTACCTCTTGGACGGCTTTGTTTCCCACGGGTTCTGCATAACGTTTGCATTGCACGACAATCCGCCAAGATTCCTTTTCGGCAATAAAATCTGCTCCCCCATCGCGTGTGGCAGGGGTCATATTTATTTTCCATCCGGCTTCATTTAGCAAATCTGCACAATGGCGTTCATATTCCAAAGGCGTCAATGACGCCACATCAACCTTAGCCAAAGGATTATTCTGCTTGTGTAATGCAACCATTGCAGACGTTTTACGATCAACCATTGCGGCTGCCGCTTGACCTGTTTCGCTTGAACGCCAATCAGAAAAATTCTGTGCATCTGGTTTCAATTGCGTATCAAGAAATGTATTAATATGTCCATGCCACCGTTTTTCGTCTACATTGCCAAAATAATCCCTGCTGCGTGATTGATGGTAATATGAGATTAAAGCGCTTTCATGAGATTTAATGAGGCCTTCCAAACGGAGAAATGTTTTTGTAATTTCTTCATTCTCTTTCTGGCGCTTCTGTCGATTTAGAAAGCTCCAAGTTAGCAATGCGCTCAGGCTTAACAATACGGCGAGCAGGGGGTAATTCACGACAATTATGACCAACACGATTGCAGCAACGGCATATGCTATTTGAATGTTATCAAATTTTTGTGACGTCTTTTGATGTCTGCGCCGAGTAGCCATATATGAGTCCTTTATCCTAAGAGAATTTAGCTCAAAGTGATTAAAGGTATGCTATCGTGCCATCCATTGATCTCAATAATCTTTGTGTATTAGCGCGGGCCACTTCAACGTTAGGACGAAGTTAGTCATTTGGTTCGCGCGAAGGCGGGAAGAAGATCAGCATTAAGATGAGTTAGTCCGCTGGGGTGACGGTTGCCTAAGCCCGCACTTCCTCCACAACCCCCACGCTGTTCATCCGGAGCGCCTTGAGCACGCTCTCAACAATCGCGTCTGCATCAAGCCCCGCGTCGGCGTATTGCTTGACCGGGTTGTCATGTTCTTGGAATTTGTCGGGCAGGCGGAGGGTGCGCAGTTTTAGGCCGCCATCAATCAGGCCTTCGTCGCTTGCCAGCGTCAGGACATGCGCGCCGAAGCCGCCGATGCTCGCCTCTTCGACAGTCACTGCGACTTCGTGGGTTGTGAGCAGCTTGCGGATCAACGCAACATCAAGCGGCTTTGCGAAGCGCAAGTCTGCGACCGTGGTCGAAAGCCCTTTCGCTTCTAAACGGTCAGCAGCTTTTAGCGCCTCTTCAAGCCGCGTGCCGAGCGAGAGGATCGCGACCTTCTTACCGTGACGGACAATCCGGCCTTTGCCAATTTCGAGCCGTTCGAGCACTTCGGGAATCGCCACGCCTGTGCCATTGCCGCGCGGATAGCGCATCGCAATCGGGCCGCTGTCATGGCAGGCGGCGGTGTAGGTCATATGCGCCAGTTCAGCCTCATCGGCCGCCGCCATCACGACGAAATTGGGGAGGGTGCAGAGATAGGCGAGGTCAAACGATCCGGCATGGGTGCTGCCGTCAGCCCCGACCAGCCCCGCCCGGTCAATCGCAAAGCGCACGGGGAGGTTCTGGATCGCGACATCATGCACCACTTGATCATAGGCGCGCTGAAGGAAGGTCGAATAAATCGCGCAGAATGGCCGCATCCCTTGCGCCGCCAATCCCGCCGCGAACGTCACCGCATGTTGTTCGGCAATACCAACGTCAAACGCGCGCGTTGGGTGCGCGGCGGCGAATTTGTCAACGCCCGTACCGCTCGGCATCGCAGCGGTGATCGCGACAATCCGGTCATCAGTGTTGGCAAGTTTAGCAAGCGTTTCACCGAACACATTCTGGTACGCTGGTGGGCCGCCGCCCGGCCCCTTGTCTTGCTTGCCGGTGACGACATCAAATTTGACGACGCCGTGATATTTGTCGGCTGCGGCCTCGGCTGGTGCGTAGCCATGGCCCTTTTTGGTGACGACATGGATCAAGCACGGCCCTTCGGCAGCATCACGGACATTTTCAAGAACGGGGATCAGATGATCGAGATTATGCCCGTCAATCGGCCCGACATAATAAAAGCCAAGCTCTTCAAACAGCGTACCGCCCATCGCCATGCCGCGCGCGAAGGTATCGGTCTTGCGCGCCGCAATGTGGAGTGGCTCGGGGAGTTTGCGTGACAGCCGCTTGGCGACTTCGCGCAGCTCAAGGAAGGGCCGCGATGAAACGATCCGCGCGAGATAAGCGCTCAGCCCACCCACCGGCGGCGCGATCGACATGTCATTGTCGTTGAGGATCACGATCAGGCGGTTGCCCGCTTGGGCGGCATTGTTCATCGCCTCATAAGCCATGCCAGCGCTCATTGATCCGTCACCGATCACTGCAATGGCTTTGCCGGGTTTGCCCGCGAGCTTGTTTGCCACGGCAAAGCCTAGTGCTGCACTGATCGAGGTTGAGCTGTGCGCCGCGCCGAACGGATCATATTCGCTCTCGGTACGCTTGGTGAAGCCGGAGAGGCCGCCGCCAGTGCGGATCGTGCGGATCCGGTCACGCCGCCCGGTGATCACCTTGTGCGGATAGCATTGATGGCCAACATCCCAGACGAGCTTGTCTTCAGGCGTGTTGAACACATAATGAATCGCGGTGGTCAGCTCAACCACGCCAAGCCCAGCGCCCAAATGCCCGCCCGTCACCGAAACCGCAGAAATCACCTCAGCGCGCAACTCATCGGCGAAATCGCGAAGCTGTTCAGGTTTCAGGGTACGAAGGTCAGCGGGGAACTTGACCGTATCAAGCAGTGGAGTGTGCGGTTTGGTTGACATACTTACTGCCTAATCTCTTTGACTCTATTTGAGAAGGGGTTTTGTATCGGGCTGGACGCTAGGGTTTCAGCCGCAATCGCTGCATGTGCCGCGCACTTCAATGACGGGGCGCACAGGCGCAAATCCAGCCTTGGTCGCCGCCGCGCGAACGCCGTTCGAAAGGACGTCATCATCCAGATGGGTCGTCTGCCCGCAGGCATCGCAAACGAGGAAAATGCAATCATGCAGGCAATCGGGATGCGCATTGGCGATATAGGCGTTGGCCGTCTCAACGCGGCGCGCAAGGTTTGCACCAACGAAGATATCAAGGATGCGGTACACACTGTTTGCCGCAACGCGCTTTCCACGCGCCTTGGAAACCGCGTCGGCAATGTCATAGGCCGAGGCTGGCTTTTCAAAGCTGGAAAGTACTTCGAACACCGTGCTGCGCATATCCGTCCATTGCTCACCTGCACGCAAAAGCGCGCCGCGCGCAGCCTCTGTGAGCGATTCGCCGTGGTGGAGCGTGTGATTATGTGATGCCATCAGGCGAAGTTACGCGTCTTGGCGCAAGTGCGCAAGCGTGGCTAGTTTATCGCGCGCCGGTTAAGATCATGGCCAAGCGCGACAATCAACACGCCGAGGATCGAATAAATCACCTCACCCCCGCTGCCGTCATGCGGCAAAGTGAGCGCGCCAGCCATCACGCCAAGCCCAAGCGCGCCGACCCAAGCGGGCAGGGCGTAACCATGCGCGATAACCCCGCGACCAAGCGCAAGGGCTGCCAATCCCATCGCAAGCAGCAGCCCAATTTCATGAAACGCCGGGTGCAAAATAAAGCTGCCTGCCGACGCAATCAGCGTAAGCACCACCGCACTCGCAACGCAGTGCGCAAGGCACAGGCCAGACAGGCCAATCGCCAGTTTGTCGAGATTATAGCGGTGAAGCGCGTTCGAAAGCACGTATGATTCCCTGTGTGATGAGATGTTATGACATGGACGGCGCGAAGTTACAACATCTCATTTGGGGGGCGCTAATTCCTCCCCGGCACGGGGAGGGGAACCGCGCGAAGCAGGGTGGAGGGGCCACTATCAACGCACGCA
>JANOXQ010000028.1:0-35776 GCA_031418495.1 Sphingomonadales bacterium | reverse complement strand
TTCCTGTTCACTCATAAATTCATCAATCTCGACAATGTTTGTGCGGTAAAATCAACCATGGGTACGACGCGGGCATAGTTCAAGCGCGTCGGCCCGATTACGCCGACGACCCCAACCACGCGGCCATCGCGCCCGTGATAGGGGGCCGCTATCACCGATGACCCCGAAAGCGCGAATAGTTTATTTTCAGAACCGATAAAAACCTTGGTCGCGCTGCCCTCACGCGCGCTATCAAGGAGCTGCGCGATTTCCTCCTTGCCCTCAATTTGATCAAGCAATTGACGGACGCGTTCAAGATCAGCGGCGGCAACATCATCGATCAGATTGGCCTGACCGCGCACGATCAGCACGGGCCGCTGTGCACCGTCCTCCGCCCAGATCGCGAGGCCGCGCGTGATCAGGTCTTGCGATGCCGCATCAAGCGCCGCGCGTTCATTCGCGATTTGGGTGGCGACCATGCGCGCGGCCTCAGTCAGCGTCATCCCGCCAAGCCGCGCGGTCATATAATTGCCCGCCTCGATCAGCGCAGAAGGCGGCATATCGCGCGGCACCGCAATTACGCGGTTTTCGACGCTGCCATCATCGCCGACGAGCACGGCAAGCGCTTGGGCCGGCGCGAGCGGCACGAAGGCGAACTGTTTAAGCCGCACCTCGCGTGTTGGCACCATGACGATACCTGCGCACGCCGAAAGCCCCGAAAGCGCCAGCGTTGCCGAGGCGAGCGCGGTTTCAATCGGCCCGCCGCCAACTCCACCGACTCCAACCTGCGCCTCAATAGCGGCGCGTTCGTCAGCCGTGGGTTCGGCGGCCTGCATCATCGCATCAACAAACAAGCGTAGCCCGATTTCTGTCGGCATCCGTCCCGCCGAAACATGCGGTGCCGCAAGCAGCCCAAGCTCTTCAAGATCCTGCATAACATTGCGGATTGATGCGGGGGAGAGGTTCATCGTCCCAGAACGCGAAATCGTCCGCGATCCGACCGGCGTGCCTGAGCCGAGATAGCTTTCGACCACTACGCGAAACACATCGCGCGCACGGTCGGTCAGTTCATGAACAGGGGCGGGCGTTGACATGGTGGAGATGTAGGGTGGCGCGGGAGGCTTGACAATCGCGGGCTATCCGAGCCGCATTTTGAAAAAATCCAATATCTCGTCGCGCGCGGCGACTGTCGGCTGTCCTGCCTCATCGATTAGGTGGATGGTGACCACGCTGTGGGGGTTTTTCATCATAGTGTTTGGCTTGGCGGCACTATCGGGGAGAACGCGGGACTGGAAACGGTCACCAAGTGCGGCTTGATAGGCCGCAAACCGCGCGGCTTGGCAGAATTTGTCACCTTCAAAGCGGTAGGCGAGTACGGTCAGGTCTTCGGCCTCCATCCGCGCTTTGACCGCCGCCAATTCATCAGGCGCGATGTGCATTCCGGCGGGATCATTGAGCGGGAGCGAGGGCTGCGCAAGGACGGGCGCAAGTACGCTTTTTTCGAGCATCATCGACAGCGCGAAATTGCCGGTCCAGCACATACCGATTGCGCCAACGCCTTTGCCGCCGGATTCTTGATGCGCTACGGCCGCCAGCGCGCGCAGCCACTGCGTCACCGGGCTTGAGGCATTGGCCGAAAAGGCGCGAAATTCCCGACTGATGCAGGCCTTACCAATTGTAAATAGCCCGCCCAGCCGGTCGGCTACCGCGCCGTCCTTGCCGAACAGATGCGGCATATAAACAGTGAAGCCAGCATCACGCACCCAGCGCGCAAAACGCGCAACATGCGGGCTGATCCCTGGCATTTCGGTCATGACGATCACCGCCGGGCCAGTGCCGCCGACAAAGACACGCTTGGTTTTTCCGAGAAAGGTGAATGAGCGGACGGTAAAATCGCCCAAATTATCGTCCGCTTTCAGGCTATGCTCTACCACCTTAATCCCCTTGTCGTAAAAAGCAGGCTGGCGCGCTGCGATCTCGATCGTTAGATGCGCGAATCATATTAAAAGGACAAGACTTTATGCGCCCATCCGGCCGTGCCCCTGATCAAATGCGCAGCATTACGATTGAACCCCATTTCACCAAACATGCCGAAGGTTCAGTCCTCGTCAGCTTCGGCGATACGCGCGTGCTTGTTACGGCGAGCGTTGAAGAGCGGGTGCCGCCGTTTATGCGCGGCAAGGGTGAGGGCTGGGTAACGGCGGAATATGGGATGCTCCCGCGCGCGACGCATACACGCAGCAACCGGGAAGCGGCCAAGGGCAAGCAATCGGGGCGGACGCAGGAAATCCAGCGGCTGATCGGGCGGAGCCTTCGCGCGGTGGTTGATTTGAAGGCACTTGGTGAGCGGCAGATTACGCTCGACTGCGACGTGATCCAAGCTGACGGCGGCACGCGGACGGCAAGCATTTCGGGCGCATGGGTTGCGCTTCGTCTGGCGGTGGACGGCTTGCTCAAGGACGGCAAGCTGACCGTTGATCCGATCAAGCAGAAGGTCGCGGCGATTTCATGCGGGATTTACAATGGCACCCCGGTGCTTGATCTCGATTATATCGAGGATAGCAACGCTGGGGCTGATGCCAATTTCGTGCTGACCAGCGACGGCAATATTGCCGAGGCGCAGGCAACGGCTGAGGGCGAAACTTATGATGAGGAAGCGCTGCTGCGCCTGTTGCGCCTCGCGCGGATTGGCTGCACCGCGATTTTTGCGGCGCAAGATCAGGCGACAGGGCGCTGATAGGTGCGTAAGCTTACCCCCGGCAAACTCGTTATCGCGAGCCATAACGCGGGTAAGTTGCGTGAAATTCGTGCCCTGCTTGAACCGTTCGGGATAGAACCCATTTCAGCAGGCGAACTTGGCCTGCCGGAGCCTGCCGAAACCGAGGATAGTTTTGCGGGCAATGCGCTGATCAAGGCGCGCGCGAGTGCGCTTGGTTCGGGGATAGTGGCCCTCGCGGATGATAGCGGGCTGATGGTTGATGCGCTTGGCGGCGCGCCGGGGGTTTATACCGCCGATTGGGCCGAAAAGCAGCCCTATGAAGGCGGGCCGGGTCGTGACTGGTATATGGCAATGGGCAAGGTTGAGGGCAAACTCGCCGAGCTTGGCGCAGAGGTTAATCGCAGCGCACATTTTGTCAGCACACTCGCTGTCATCTGGCCAGACGGCGAGGAAGCGGTGTTTGAAGGGCGCGTTGATGGCACTTTAGTATGGCCACCGCGCGGCTCACATGGCTTTGGTTATGATCCTGTTTTTCAGCCGCTTGGTAAGTCACTCACATTTGGTGAAATGGACCCAGAGGAAAAGCACAGTGTTAACCACCGCGCTTTTGCCTTTGCCAAATTGGTTGCAGCCCTCTTTTAAGGCTTAGTTACGGGCTTTTTGGATTATCATTGCCGCGTGATGTGGCCGCGATAATCCCACCAATTGCAGCGGCAAAACCACCGACATAAAGCAGGCTGCTTGCGCCGCTCTTCTTTGCGGCCACAGGCGCAGGGGTTGGCGGAGTTGGTGCTGGCGGTGCCTCAACCACTTGTGCAGGTGGCTCGGGCTGTGGCGCAGGTTCAACCGCTTGAACTACCTCTTGCACGGGTTCGGCCATCATTGGCTTTGGCGCTTCAACTGCGCGTGCAACTGGTTTCGCGCGCATACGCGGCTTTGGAGCCAAGCGCTTTTTTGGCTTCGCCTTCGTGAATTGTGGCGCGGACGCGTCAGCCAGCACCAACACGGGCGTTGCAATAAGTGCCGCCGCTGCGATTGATGAAAGCCAGCGCGACGATCTATTTATCTTAAATATTGACATCCCAAACCCTTTTTACTGTACGACTCAACGTTAACTATGATCGCCTGAATAAGGATGAAATGCAACAATACAGCTTAAGTTATTGAAACATAATATCTTATTTGGATTTCTTCTTGATATTTTGCTTCGGCAATATGCTCGCGCCTTGAGGATCTTGGCTAATCCAGTTGCCCGGCGGGCTGTAACGGCAGACGAGATACTCATCACCTTCACTTCGCGCGATTGCGCAGCCTACGCTGGTCGTATTGTGCCAGATCATTTGCGTATAATGGCCAACATCGGCCCACGCGCCGGTGGTTGACACTTTGGGAAAGCGCCCACGTCGATAATATTGCTTTTCCGCAGTCCATGCGCCGACCATATCATCGGGACTATAGGCAAATACGGTGCCCACCCACAGATTTTCGCCCTGCGCGGACGGCCCCTTTGGCTGCGGCGCATGTTCAAACTGGCCAGTTTGCGCGAGTTTTTGTGCCCATTTGCGGGCATCATTCGCGAGCGCATCACTCCAGACCAGCGGCGTCACGCCAACCGCTTTGCGCGCGACATTATGCGCCTCAAGCAGTCTAACATTCGCAGGCGGCGGTGCCGCGCTTGCAGCGGTGGCTGTCAAAATGATCGTGAGCATAAGATATTTAGTCATCATGGTCTCCATACCAAATCATGGTATGCGCGCGCCATGACTGTTGCAAATCCTTTGGCGCTTTACATTCATTGGCCGTTTTGCGTATCAAAATGCCCATATTGTGATTTCAACAGCCATGTCCGCGAAAGCGTTGATCAGGCGGCATGGCGAGAAGCGCTGCTTGCCGACATGGCGCATGAGGCGAATGTTGCGGGTGGCCGCGTGCTAACGTCGATCTTTTTTGGCGGCGGCACCCCTTCGCTCATGCCGCCGCAAACCGTGGCAGCGCTGATTGAGGCCGCACAGAGGCATTGGGGCTTTGCTGCCGGGATAGAGATTACGCTTGAGGCCAATCCGTCATCAGTTGAGGCCGCGCGTTTTGCTGATCTTGCGCGCGCCGGGATTAACCGGGTTTCGCTCGGGCTTCAGGCGCTTGAGAATGATGCGCTGCATTTTCTGGGCCGCGCGCATGATGTGGCTGAAGGGTTGGCGGCGCTTGAGACCGCACAGGCTCATTTTGCGCGGGTTAATTTTGATCTAATTTATGCGCGCCCGGATCAGAGTGAGGCCGATTGGGAGGCTGAACTTGGCCGCGCGCTTGGCTTTGGCACAACGCATCTATCGCTCTATCAACTCACGATTGAGCCGGGCACGCGCTTTGCAACGCTCGTTGCCCAAGGCAAGTTTACGCCAGCCGATCCCGATCACGGTGCATTGTTATTTGAGTTGACGGCTGCCTTGACGTCGGCTGCGGGCATTCCTGCCTATGAGGTTTCAAACCATGCACGGGTCGGCGATGAAAGCCGCCATAACCTCAGCTACTGGCGTTATGACGATTATCTCGGCATTGGCCCCGGTGCGCATGGGCGTCGCACTGGCCTTGCGACATTGCGCCATAAAAAGCCCGAAAATTGGCTGAGCGGCGTCACGCGAAACGCAAGCGGCCTCCAAAGCGAAACCCCGCTGTCACCCGAAGAGCAAGCAAGTGAGGCCTTGCTAATGGGGCTAAGGTTGCATGAAGGCGTTGACCTTGGCCGCGTTGCAGCGCGCAGCGGGGTCGCGCAAAACCAGCTTGTCAGCCAAGACCGAGTGGCCCGTCTTCAGGGCCACGGACTGATAGTGGCAAGTGGAGATCACTTGCGCGTTACCCCCGCTGGGATGCTTTTGCTTGATCACATCCTCGGTGAGATTGTCGCGGTTTAGGCTATTTCCCGAAGACACGCGGGGCTGGCGATACAATCGTAAAGCCGCCCGTTTTAATCTCTTGAACTTCAAGCATCCGTTCAGCGATGCCCGATGATGTGAAGCGGAACGCGCCGTCAATGCCGCTGAACCCGCCACTATCGAGCAACTGCGCGGTCGGGAAATTGGTGCCGACCCTCCACGCGCCCGCGATCTTGTTCACAAGCAACACCGAGTCATAACCAAGCGAGGCAAGGCGGTACGGCCCCTTGGCAAAACGCGCGCGATATTTGGTGGCAAGTTGATTGTAAAAACTATCCGAAACACTCGCAAACCATGCGCCCTGCATCACGGGGCTTTGCGCGAGTGACCCCTCAACATTCCATAAGTCGGTGCCAAGGATTTTTGCCGTCGCGCCGCCACGTTTGCGCACCAGTGGCACAATTTGTAGCGCGACCCGCCCCGAATCGGCAATCAACAACGCATCATAGGCTGAACTGGCCGACAGTTTGGTGACGGCCGCTGCGATTGATCCGGGGCTGCGGTCAAAGGATTGCAAGCCGACCATGCGGCCACCATTTGCCTCAACCGCTTTAATCATCGCTTGTGATGTGCGCTGGCCAAATGTCCCGTTTGGAATAAGCCCGGCAAAGCTCGTCATGCCTTTGCTTCGGGCAAAGCTGACAATCCGGTCAATCGACTGGGTTGGCACGAAGCCAAGCAGATAAGTGCCATTACCGGCAACCGAGATATCGTTTGAGAAGCTGATCAGTGGCACCTTTGCAGCACGGCCAATTGGCGCGACCGCGCGCACGTCTTCGGCAAGCAACGGCCCAATGATCAGGCGATTGCCATCAGCGATTGCGCGTTGCGCGGCGGCGGCTGCGCCTGTTCCGGTATCATAGGTCGTGATTCGGATATTCTTGCCGCCGGTATCGAGCACGGCGAGATTGGCGGCATTGGCAATCGATTCGCCGATTGCCGCGCTGGCCCCAGTCATCGGGACAAGAAGCGCAATCCGGTGCCGCGCCAAATCGGTTGGCAGCGGTGTTGCGCTTGGCGGCGTGGCTTCGACAGGTGGCGGCGCATCGACGGTTTTTGGCGGGCCTTTGGGCACAACCTGACAGGCGGCAAGGATCGCGCTTGTCACAATCAACGTGCCCCAGCGCCTAAGCGTCGCGCGTCTGGAGACAGACGTGCCTTGCTCTAATGCCTGTGTGTCTGCCATGATCCTACCCCTTATGAACGCAACACTTGAACCGGGCCTATACATCGTCGCGACGCCAATCGGCAATCTTTCCGATTTAAGCCCGCGTGCTGCCGCGATTCTTGCACAGGCGGACGTCATCGCGGTTGAGGATAGCCGGGTGACTGCAAAGCTGCTGCGCCATATTGGCGTCAAGCGGCCCATGATTGCCTATCATGATCATGTTGCAGAGGGTGTTCGGCCCGCGCTGATCGCGCGGATGGCAAACGAAGCAGTGGCGCTGGTAAGTGACGCCGGGACGCCTCTTATTTCCGATCCAGGCTACAAGCTGGTGCGTGATGCGCGCGCGGCGGGGCGGCTGATCATCACGATTCCGGGGCCATGTGCTGCGATTGCGGCGCTCACGCTGGCGGGATTGCCAACAGACCGGTTCCTGTTTGTCGGGTTCCTGCCCGAAAAGGCCAAGGCCCGTGACGAAGCGATTGCCGAGATCGCCGCCATCCGCGCGACACTTATCCTTTACGAATCGGGTAAGCGACTCGGCAAGGCGCTGATTGCGCTCGAACAGGGCCTGGGTGACCGTCCTGCCGCCGTCGCCCGCGAAATCAGCAAAATGTATGAGGAGTGCATTGATGGCACGCTGTCCTCGCTCGCCACGCGCTATGCTGACGCGCCGCCAAAGGGCGAGATAGTGATTATTATTGGCCCGCCGCAAGAGGCGCAGGCGGCGTCAGAAGCCGACGGTGATTCGGCGCTGGCTGAGGCGCTGACCCGGCTTTCGCCTGCAAAAGCTGCAAGCGAAGTTGCCAAGCGCTTGGGGCTTGATCGACGTACACTCTATGACCGGGCGATGGCCTTGCCGCGCAGATGAACCGTCAAGCCGCCGAACGTTTTGGAGCTTGGGGAGAGCGCCGCGCGGCATGGTGGCTCCGCCTCCACGGTTGGCGAATCCTCGCGCGCCGGGTGAAGCTGCGCAGCGGCGAGATTGACCTGATCGCAAGGCGCGGGCGAACGACGGCATTTATTGAGATCAAGACGCGGCGGCTTGCGGCTGATCTTGATACAGCGATTGATGCTTACCGGCTGAGGCGCGTGGCGGCAGCAACGAATGCAGTTGCGCATCTTTACGCAAAAACGGGCGATGATATCCGCATCGACGTGATCCTGATCGCCCCGCGAAGCTGGCCGCGCCATCTGATCAATGTTTGGCAGGGCGGCTAACGCGCTTTTCAAAAAATGATTCCGCAGCACAGATTTCGCTGTCCTATTTAATATTGTTCCATTTATGTTCTTTTTCCAAACAGGTTAAGGAGATTCGGAACATGAGCGCAGAAATAAACATTGATGACCTCATCGACGAGGTTATTGGCCGCGAGGGCGGTTATTCAAATCATCCGGCGGATCGCGGCGGTGCAACGCGGTGGGGCGTAACCGAAGCGGTTGCGCGCGCGCATGGCTATCGCGGCGATATGCGGAGTTTTCCCCGTGAAGAGGCAGCCCAAGTCTATCGTCGGATTTATTGGATAAAACCGGGCTTTGATCAGGTTGCGGAGCGCGCACCAGATGTTGCGGCTGAGCTGTTTGATACTGGCGTCAATATGGGGCCGGGCACTGCGACTGGATTCCTCAAACGCACGCTCAACGCGCTTAATCGGGGTGAAGTTGATTATGATGACATTGGCAGCACGCCAATTATCGACGCGGCGACGCTTGCCGCGCTTGATGCCTTCATGGCCAAGCGCAAACCAAATGGCGAAGCGATCCTCCTCAAGGCGCTCGAAGCGCTTCAGGGCGAACGCTACCTCCGCTTGGCCGAAACCCGGCCCGCCAATGAGGCATTTCTCTATGGCTGGCTGGCCAACCGGATCAGCTAACACCTCGTTTCAGGTGAGACCTTAGTGTGACTTTCTGAACAGAAAAGGCGAAAAACCATGTCTCTTATTGATGCCGTCATCGGCCCAATCGGCAAATTGCTTGATAAAATCATCCCCGATCCACAAGCGCGTGACCGGGCGAAAATGGAACTGCTCCAGTTGCAGGGTACACAGGAGATGGAGGCGTTGAAGGCGCAACTCTCAGCGATTCTAGCCGAGGCGGGCAGCACTGACCCGTGGACGAGCCGCGCGCGGCCATCCTTCCTTTATGTGATGTACACGATCATCCTCTGGGCGATCCCGATGGGCCTGATCGCCGCCGTTGCGCCCGATACGGCAAAGGGGATTGCTACGGGCATGAACGCTTATCTGGCGGGGATTCCTGAGCCGCTTTGGGCGCTGTTTGGCACAGGCTATCTCGGCTACACCGCCGCGCGCCAATGGGGTAAGGTTAAGGGTGTGGAGCGCTGATCCGCCAACCCCACAGGCTCAGGCCAAGCATCGCGGCGTTTGAGATAAAATCAAGCGCCATCCACTGATTGAACACGGGCACGACGAACACAAACCAATAGTTGAACCAGAAAAAGGGCAGCAACGCGATAGCATAGATCAGGAAGGTGCGGCGGGTGAAGATGCTGAACCAGACAAACAACCCGCCAAGCACAGCCTGCGCCCCGAAACAGCCCATCATCAGCGCGCTGGTTGGGCTCAAATGCTGATAGGATGGGCTCACCGTCAGCCGCTCAACCATGGCTGGTGCGATCAGACACCAGCCACCAAGGATAAGGTAGGGGAGCGCTATCAGCCGCTGGATATGAATCGGTTTCATGTGGCCGCAATAGAGTGATTTAATGCCAGTGTCGAACATCTCTCTTGAAACAGCGGCCCTCCCCGCCCCATATCCCGTTCATGAGTGAAACCCCAAAATGGCATGGCACCACAATTGTTTCAGTTCGCAAGAACGGCAAGGTGGTGATTGCAGGTGATGGTCAGGTCTCGATGGGCCAGACTGTGATGAAACCCAATGCGAAGAAAGTCCGCCCGCTTGGCAATGGTCAAGTGATCGCTGGCTTTGCCGGCGCAACTGCTGACGCATTCACGCTGTTTGAACGACTTGAGCGCAAACTTGAGCAGTTTAACGGGCAGTTGATGCGCTCGGCGGTTGAGTTGGCCAAGGATTGGCGGACGGACAAATATCTCCGCAATTTAGAAGCCATGATGATCGTTGCCGATAAGGATGTCACCCTGATCCTCACCGGCAACGGCGATGTGCTTGAGCCGGTTGACGGGATTGCCGCGATTGGATCGGGCGGCAATTTCGCCCTCGCGGCGGCGCGCGCGCTCAAGGAGTATGAGGGCGATGCCGAGGTTCTCGCACGCAAGGCAATGGCGGTTGCGGCGGAAATTTGCGTTTACACCAATGATCAATTGACCGTCGAAGTGCTTGAAACGGCCTGACCGTTCGCGCTTGGAGCCCCTATCTGAAAGATAAAAATGAATAACAGCCTTACCCCTAAAGCCATTGTTGCGGCACTTGACGAACATATCATCGGCCAAACCGATGCCAAGCGCGCGGTTGCGGTGGCGATGCGCAATCGCTGGCGACGGCAGCAGCTTTCGCCTGAACTGCGGGATGAAGTGACGCCGAAGAATATCCTGATGATCGGCCCCACTGGCTGCGGCAAGACCGAGATTTCGCGGCGTCTGGCCAAGCTCGCCGATGCGCCGTTCGTTAAGGTTGAGGCGACCAAGTTCACCGAGGTTGGCTATGTCGGCCGTGATGTTGAACAGATTGCGCGCGATCTGGTTGAAGAGGCGATCCGGCTCGAAAAAGAGCGCCGCCGTGTCGCGGTAAAAGATAAGGCTGAAGAGGCGGCAATGACGCGACTGCTTGATGTGTTGACTGGCAAGGGCGCATCCGAAGCGACGCGCGCTGCGTTTCGTCAGCGCCTCGTCGACGGTCATCTTGATGACACCGAAATTGAGATTGAACTCGAAGCGGCCCCGCAGACGCAATTTGAAGTGCCGGGTGGCGGCGGAATGGGGATGATCAACCTGTCAGAAATGATGGGCAAGGCATTCGGTCAAGGTCAGATGAAGCGCCGCAAGATCAACGTCCGCGCGGCGTGGGCCAAGCTGGTTGAGGAAGAGGCCGACAAGCGGCTTGATCAGGATGAACTCAGCCGGACAGCGCTTGCCGATGCCGAAGCGAACGGGATCGTGTTTCTTGATGAGATTGACAAGATCGCGGTTTCCGATGTGCGCGGTGGCAGCGTCAGCCGCGAAGGCGTCCAGCGTGATTTGCTACCATTGATTGAGGGCACCACGGTTGCCACCAAATACGGCCCGATGAAAACCGACCATATCCTCTTTATCGCGAGCGGCGCCTTTCATGTGGCGAAGCCGAGCGATTTGCTCCCTGAATTGCAGGGGCGTTTGCCGATCCGGGTTGAGCTCAAGGCGCTAACGCAGGCGGACTTTGTGCGGATATTGAAGGACACGCGCGCAAGCCTTGCCGATCAATATCAGGCGCTGCTTGCGACCGAAGGCGTTGGCATAACCTTCACCGATGACGGGATTGAGGCAATCGCGCGCACGGCTGCTGAAGTGAATGAAGCGATCGAAAATATCGGCGCACGGCGGCTATCGACGGTGCTTGAAAAACTGCTTGAGGATGTCAGCTTTGAGGCCGAGGATCGGCAGGGAACAACGGTGGTGATCGACGCGGCCTATGTCGATAGCCAGCTTTCCA
Source organism: Sphingomonadales bacterium (assembly GCA_031418495.1). GTDB lineage: Bacteria > Pseudomonadota > Alphaproteobacteria > Sphingomonadales > Sphingomonadaceae > Aquisediminimonas. The sequence goes on along the minus strand of JANOXQ010000028.1, from coordinate 24,357 downwards.
GCATCGTGCGCAATACTGATTTGTCGAAATATATTTTGTGATCAACCTTCTGTATTGACGATGGCCGTCGCAACAAGGGTAATGATCGATAGGATGAGTGAAATTATGGAAACCCATAAAGCTTAACGGGCTGTCAAATTTTCACGCCGCCTAAGTTCAACTCCTAATGCCAGCCAATCGGGGGAGTCTTTCTTCCATATGCTCAGCTCATGTAGAAGCTTGGCATTGTCGAATTTGCGAATCTCCTTGAGGCGCGCATTGCTGATGGGATCAAGCCGGTCAAGCACTGGCCTGGGGAGTGGCACTTTCACACTGCTTCGCGCAACGTGGGAATCGTCGCCACCATTTCAGCCATCGTAGTTTCTGCGACCTTGATGTCATAAGCCATTTGCATCTTGAGCCACAGTTCGGGTTTTCCGCCGATCAGCTTGGCAATGCGAAAGGCCATTGGCACGGTGATCGGCTGTTTTTCGGCAAGCAGATCATATAGCGACTGGCGCGATATACCAAGGAGGCGGGCGATTTCGGCCTTGGTGCGCCCGAGCGCGGGCAGAATATCCTCGCGCAGATGCTCAGCCGGGTGGATTGGGCGCATACCGTTGCGGATTGGGTTTGGCATCAGTGATAATCCTCCAAATCGACATCAATGGCATCTTCGCCGCGCCAGCCGAATGTAATTCTCCAGTTCCCGCTGGCATCAACCGCGTATCGCCCCTTCGACGATCCTTTAAGCGGATGGAAACGATAACCGGGCCAATCCATGTCGGACGGTTCGGTTGCCGCAGCCAATCGCTCCAATATACGCTCAAGGCGAGCTACATTGGGAACGCTCAATTTTGACGGATCGCCATTCTCGAACAACCGCCGAAGCGGCTTGCTGCGAAAGGATCCAATCATACTCAAAAATTACTAAGTTCAACGCCATGTGTCAAGTATTGCTTTACGTTACAAATCTGCTTTTGCACACGACTATTATCCGATAATCTAAAGGTAAGGAGATAGGCTATGACTCACACCGGCGGATGCCACTGCGGCGCGGTGCGTTATGAAGTGACAGGTACACCGCAGCATGTCGCGCTGTGCCATTGTAGCGACTGTCGACGAAGTGCTGGTGCGCCAATGGTCGCATGGGCCGCGTTTGCAGAAGGCGAATTGGCCGTTACGCAGGGCGATACGACAACATTCAATTCATCAGGATCAGCGATGCGCAGTTTTTGCCCCGCTTGCGGGACAGGCTTATTCTATCGCAATGCCGAATATCTTCCCGGCATCGTTGATATTCAATCGGCCACGCTTGATGATCCGTCGGCACTCCCGGCTGGCGCGCATATCCAGACGGCGGAACGGATCGACTGGATGGCTAATGCGCATAGCTTGCCAGCATTTGAACGCTATCCCGGCTGACGCTTTGGCGCCGCAGTAACCAAACCGGATTTTCAAGCGAACAACGGTTCAACCTAATCCGGAGACTGACATGCGCTTTATCACGCCCTTCCTGTTCGCAGCACCCGTGGCGTTTGCCGCAATGGCATTTCCGGCGGCGGCCGCTGAAATCGCAACCGGCGCAAAAATGCCAGCGGCTTTTGCTGCGAAGGATGCGGCAGGCAAACCGCGCTCGCTTGCCAGTGTGGCTGGTAAAAAGGGCACCGTCCTTGTGCTGTTTCGTTCGGCCAAATGGTGCCCATATTGTCAGGCGCAGTTGAAGGAATTGAAAGCGGCGCAGGCTGAACTCGGCGCACGTGGATATAACATCGTCGGGCTTAGCTATGATGCGCCCGAAACGCTTGCTGCCTTCGCGGCGAAGACTGGGATCAGCTACACATTGCTGTCAGATCAAAAATCAGCAGCGATTGATGCGCTCGGCCTGCGCGATCCAGCCTACGCGGAAGGTAGTTTCGCTGCTGGCGTTCCAAAATCATCGACGTTGATTATTGATAAGGGCGGTGTCGTTCGTTGGAAAACGGTGGCGAGTGATTATAAGATACGTCCGCAAAACAGCGCAATTCTCGCAGCGGTTGATGCGCTTAAATAGTCAACCGCCTTCAGGCTTTACCACCAGCATCAATGCTTTGTTTTGAATGAACCACCGCTTTGCAGTTTCCTGAAGCTCGGCGGCAGTGATCCGTCCGTAATCACTCGACAAGGTGCGCAAGGCCTCTGTCTTGCGCTTATCTTGTGAGAGGCCTGCAAGCTGGCTCATCCAAAAGGTATTGCCGCTTGAGGCGCGGGCGATAAATTGGCGCAGCGGGGTTACAGCGCGCACAAGCTCATCTGCGGTCACAGGCTTGCTTGCCAGATCATCGGCAATTGCGCGGGCAATCTTGTAGAACAGGTCAATCCGGTCAGGCCGTAGCTGCGATGAGATGATGAAGCTGCCCCCACTTTGCAGCGAAAGCGGCCAATTGCTGTTGACGTTTGGGCTATAGCTTGCCCCTTCGGCCTCGCGCAGTTGAGTGAAAATCCGGTCATTAAAAATGCTTGAGAGCAGCTCAAGTTTGCGCGACTCGTAAAGCCCCTCCATCCCCCCACCGATTGGGTAGGCAAGCACCGCCGCCGCCTGATCAGCCGGGCCTGTGTGGAAACGAACAATTGGGGTCGCAGTAGCAACTGGCCCCTTTGATCCCATGCTTGCTGTCGCAGCGCGCGCGGGTGATCGTTTCTTAATTGCGCCAAAGCTCGCTGCAACTGCGTTTACCGCCGTATCAGCATCAATATCGCCAAACACCAGCACCTCTATCGGCCCGGTCTTGAGCAAAGGCTCCCAGAATTGGCGGAACGCTTGCGGGGTTAGTGCCGTAATCGCTTCACGCGATGGATTTTCCCAGCGCTTGTCACCGCCGTGAAGCAGAACAGACAGATCACGCGACAAAATCGACTGTGGGGAGGCACCAATTGTATCATAGTTGGTAATGAACGCAGCGCGCGCGCGGGCAACTGGGGCTGCATCCCAGCGCAGCGCGGTCAATTGACTGGCGAGCAGTTTTAACTGATCAGAAAGATCAGCAGCCCTTGTTTGCGCACGCAGGACGAAAGCATTTTCTCCAACATCAAAGCCAGCGTTAATCCGCCGCCCACTGGTCATCCGGTCGAGCATATTCTGGTCAAAACTGCCGACGCCGCTTGCCAAAAGGGCTGATGATCCAGCCCAAGCAACCGTCGTTTTGTTAGAAGGTAGCGCCTGTAGGCCGCGCCCAAAGCGTACTTGAACATAGATTTTGCCGGTTTCGGCAGGGTTTGGGTAGAGGATCATGTTCACGCCATTGGCGAACTGGATTTGCTCCATTCCGAAATCAGGAATTGGTTGACGCCGCTTCACTTTGCCCGGCTTACCAAGTGCCGCAAGCTGAGAAAAGTTTGACGGTGGCGCCGTGGATTGGGACGCTTGCGCCGTTACTGGAGCAGTTGTCGCCGTTGCCAGCAATTCAGTCCCACCCACAATAGGTGTTTTGCTAGTGAGTACAGCGCGCGGGCCAATACCAGCAAACAGCGCGCGGGTTGCGCTCACAACGGCTTGGGGCGTGATTTTATCTTTGATCCCGCCGAACACATCAAGCGCGACCTGCGCTGAGGCAACGGTTTCGCGGATGTTGACGGCTTCGATCAGATCATCGGCTTGCTTTGCAGCGGCTTCGGTTCGCTGGGTTTCAACGCCGACCTGAAGTGCTGCGAAAAATTCGCCTGCTTCACGGTCAATGTCGGCCTGCGAACTTGGATTGGCAAGCGCATCGGCAATGACTGCGCGGACATCGCGAATGGCCGACTGCCAATCATCGCCGAGCGGGACGACCTGAATAAAAGTGCCATCAACCGAACGTGCAATATCATCACGGTCAACGCTTGCCTGAAGGAAACTACCGCCAGCACGCGCACGTTCTTCTAGCCGCCTGTTGATCAGGCGAAGTGCGACAAGTTCAACCAGCCGCCCTTGATTATAGGCGATCGTATCATTTTTTTGCACCCAAGGGCGCAGCGTGGCGATGCTCGCCACAAGCGGTGCGCTACGTTCAGTAATAACAAGGCTCGGCGGGGCTGAGGCACTTGGTTTACCAAAATCTGGATCGGGAGTGGCTGGGCCTTTGCCACGCCAGCTTGAAAAATGCTGGATAATCATTTGTTCAAAAACGGCTGGATTTCCGTCTCCGACGATTACGACAATTGCGCGTTCGGGGCGATACCAGCGATCATGAAAGGCGCGCAGCGACTCCATCGTTGCTGCGTTGAGTGTCTCAGTGGTACCAATCGGTGAACGCGTGGCAAGCAATTGCCCAGAAAATAAATGCGCGCGTGTGGCATCGCCAACCTTAGTATCAGGCCCCGATTGTTCACGGGCTTCGGCAAGCACAGTGCGCCGTTCAGATTCGACTTGATTGAGTTTCAATTCAGGCGCTGACATCATGCCCGAGAGGATCTTGATGCTTTCATTAAGGCCAGACTTTGTCGCGTTGGGCAGGTCTAATTTGTAAATTGTCTGGGTATTGGTGGTTGACGCGTTGGTGTCGCTGCCAAAAGTTGCGCCGAGACGCTGCCAGATTTTGATCGATTCACCGTCCGTCACATAGCGCGATCCGCGAAAGCTAAGATGCTCGATAAAATGGGCGTAGCCGCGCTCATTATCGCGCTCCATCAAAGACCCTGCTTCGATATCAACGCGCACCGAAACCTGCCCCGGCGGCACACCGTTGCGACGTACCGCATAACGTACACCGTTGGGCAGCACGCCAAATGTCCACGCCGGATCAGGCGGAATATCGCTGCCTTTATAAAGCCAAGGCGCTGATTTTGATGGCGCAACAGGCGGGGCGGGCGCAGTCGGTTTTTGGACGACACTGGTTTGGCCAAGAAGCGGAGGTGCAATGAGGCCCAAGCTAAGCAGAAGGGCAAGGGCGGGGCGCAACGCGCGAAACATCTTTGAATGCATAAATGTTGGTTTAGGGAGCGAATTGGGTGACGGCTAGAGGCTAATCACATAAATTGCGTTGGCGCGAAATGAATGTTTTTATGAACTTCGTTTTGGCGGTATTGATTTTGGTGGATCAGACAATAGTCCAGCCAAGCGTCTCCCCAGCATGAAATGGTACGATAGCCTTCTCGACAGCGGCGATCACCTGAGACGTAACGATGTCAGCGCGCGCAAGCGTAATTGTTCCAGCGTTGAGCGGCAGGCCATAAAAACGCGGGCCATGTTCAGAAGCAAAGCCTTCGAGCCGGTCAAGCGCGCCTTCTTCATCAAAGACCATGGCATAGCTTTCAAGCGCGTAAGGCGCGTTGAAGATGCCAGCGCATCCGCAAGCCGATTCTTTTTCGCTGACCAAATGGGGCGCACTATCAGTGCCAAGGAAGAATTTAGGTGATCCTGAAGTTGCGGCTTTGCGAAGCGCGGTGCGGTGGCGCTCGCGCTTGGCAACGGGCAGGCAATAGGCGTGAGGGCGGATCCCGCCTGCAAACATGGCGTTACGATTGATGTGGAGGTGATGCGGCGTGATGGTCGCGGCGATATTGGGGCCAGAACTTTCAACGAATGCAATCGCATCGGCCGTTGTAATATGTTCAAAGACGATTTTTAAGCCCGGTAGATCGCGAACAAGATCGTGTAAATGCCGCTCAATGAAAACTGCCTCGCGGTCAAAAATATCAATATCGCCGTCCGTCACTTCGCCGTGAATGAGGAGCGGCATCCCAATATCCTGCATCGCTTCAAGCACTGGATAGATGAGTGCAATATCAGTAACGCCGCGCGAAGAATTGGTTGTTGCATTGGCCGGGTAGAGCTTGCACGCGGTAAATACCCCTTGTGCAAACCCGCGCGTGATTTCAGATTTGTCTGCGTTGTCGGTCAGATAGCATGTCATTAGCGGTTTGAAATCAGAGCCTGACGGCAATGCAGTGACGATGCGGCTGCGGTAGGCCTCAGCAGCGGCAACCGTAGTAACTGGCGGCGAAAGGTTCGGCATGATAATCGCGCGCGCGAATTGCCGCGCTGTATAATGGGCGACTGCACGGAGCATATCGCCGTCGCGCAAGTGGACATGCCAATCATCGGGGCGGCGGATGGTCAGGCGTTGAGTCATTTAGGCTCCGTTGGAGATACCAAGATGGGCTTGGCAGTTAATCCAATCATCCCTACCTGTCACCTATGACTGTAACCACCCTAATTGATCGCGCGCTCATTCGTTTGTCGGGAGAGGATGTGCGCGGGTTTCTGCAAGGGCTGGTCACCAACGATGTGCTTGGTGATTTGCCGGTATGGGCGGGCTTGTTGACCCCGCAGGGCAAGGCGCTGTTTGATTTTCTGGTCTGGGCGGACGGCGATGATCTGTTGATTGACTGTGAGCGTGATGCGGCTGGCGATCTTGCCAAACGGTTGACGCTTTACCGCCTGCGCCGTCAGATCAAAATTGCCCGTGAAGAGATTCTTTGTGTCCATTGGGCAGCTAGTGATGAGGCGGGCATTGCTGATCCTCGTAACTCAGCGCTTGGGCGGCGCTGGCTCGCCCCTGCAAGCGGGGATGAAGGCGCAGCAGAACTGTACCGAGCGCACCGCCTCTCGCTCGGTATTGTTGAAGGTCTGGCTGAACTTGGCAGTGACAAAACGCTCTGGCTCGAATGCAATGCGCGTGAGCAAAATGGAGTCAGTTTCACTAAGGGCTGTTATATCGGTCAGGAAAATACCGCGCGGATGCATCACCGGGATAAGGTCAATCGCCAGCTCGCAGTTATATCCGCTGAAAATGACCCCGGCGAGTCGGCACGCATTTGGTATCCTGCGCTCAAACTGGCCGTTGTTCAGCGCAGGGTGAACGAATAATTGGCTAATTTCCGGGCCAAACGTTGCGAATGGACGGTGCATTGACCAGATTTCAGATAATAATCATGGCATAAGATTGCTCAGCAGGGGATCGTTCTGCGGTCGGGGTTTTGGCCGCACACCTGACGGAGTTTAGTATGACGATCCAATCCATATTTCTAAAATGCGCAGCGCCTATTGCGCTTTTAGCACTACCAGCAATGCTTATTGCGCAAGAAGCCAAACCCGAAACGCCAGAAGCGGCAGCAGAGCCAGAGGCTCCTGCGGCTCCAGCCCCTGCAGCTGATGCGGCACCGGCTCCGGCGGCGGTTGAGGCTGCTCCGGCGGCATCAGAGCCAATTGCATCTGCAGCGCCTGAACCAGCGGCAGCACCTGCGCCCGCCGCCACAGCACAGGCATCTTACCCGCGCTGCTCAGCGACGGTGACAGATCAGTGTATACAGGGCGCAAAGCGCAAGCTGGCCAGGAAGGCGCGCCGTAATTGATAATAAGACTTACGCGACGGCGGGCCAGTTTTGTGCCCGCCGCACTATTTTATTTTCCGCGTTTTTTGCGGTGGGTTTCAAGATCAAGCACAGCGCTATCAGCGCCGTCTGGAAGCAAGCCAAGCCGTCGGGCGACCTCTTGATAGGCCTCAACTTCTCCGCCTAGATCGCGGCGGAAGCGGTCTTTGTCGAGCTTTTCATCGGTTGCCATATCCCACAGGCGGCAGCCGTCGGGGCTGATTTCATCGGCGAGGAGCACACGAGCATATTCATTTTCCCAGATGCGCCCAAATTCAAGTTTGAAATCCACCAAGCGGATACCAATCCCTGCGAATAGCCCGCACATAAAATCATTTATGCGGATCGCCATATCGGCGATGTCGTGAAGCTCTTCTTGGCTTGCCCAGCCAAAGCAGGCGATATGTTCCTCAGTAATCATCGGATCGCCGAGCGCATCATCCTTATAATAATATTCGATGATTGTGCGGGGCAGCGGTGTACCCTCTTCAAGGCCAAGCCGCTTGGCGAGTGAGCCTGCAACCACGTTGCGGACGACAACTTCAATCGGAATAATCTCAACCTGACGGACAAGCTGTTCGCGCATGTTGAGGCGTTTGAGGAAGTGATGCGGGATGCCGATATTGCCGAGCAGCGTAAAGACATGCTCCGAAATCCGGTTGTTGATCACGCCCTTACCGTTGATCGTGCCCTTTTTCTGGGCATTAAACGCAGTGGCATCATCCTTGAAATATTGAATGATCGTGCCTGGCTCTGGCCCTTCATAAAGGATCTTGGCCTTGCCTTCGTAAATCTGGCGGCGGCGGGTCATTGGCGAGGCCTTTCCATCGCAAACGGGGACGCAAAAATATCAAGCCCCGGCAGCGACATTCAAAACCGAATGCGCGGGGCCGGGGCTGATCAATGTCTATTTAGCGCAAGCGAGCAAAGCGCGCAACCTAACCCTGCGCAACGATCCCGCCGCGATTTTGCCGGCCCCAGCTTTGCCTGCCGGTGAGGAACGTCCACCAGCCCCATGCGGCCCCGGCATGACGCATAAGTTGAAAACTGAACGGCTCTAGCAGTGCAGCGCAGATCGCCTTTGGCCAGCCGATGCTTTGGCTTGCCCCTGTCCAACGCCGATAGATGTGAAGCGACCAGAGGTGAAACGTCATATCTATAGCGATTTTGACCAGCATCACAATCAGGATGGGCAACGCAACGCTGAACCGGCCAATTGCTACAAAGACAAGCAAAATGGCGAATGCGGTCAGCCCGTAAATCGGCTGGAGCGTATCAAGCGCTTTGACTGGCATCATCGCCTTACCAAGCGCGCCAAAGCGTGGGTTGCCGGTCATATCGCGGTTCCACCGCTGGGTCTGGAGAAAGCCGGCGAACCAACGCCTGCGTTGACGCAGGAATGCCGGCAGCGTTTCGGGGGCATCGGTGCGCGCTTGGGCTTCACCAATCACACGCACAGTCCAGCCAAGCCCATGATCAACCGAGTGGCGGTGGAGGCGGTGGATCAACTCATAATCCTCAACAAGGCACACTGGATCAAAACCACCAACGCGCACCAGTGCCTCACGCCGGAACGCTGCAAACGCGCCTGAAATCAAAAGCAAGCTGTTGAGTTGCATCCAGGCAAAGCGTGAAATAAAATTGCGGACATATTCATAGCGCTGAAACCATTCGAAAAACCGCGCTTGCGCGCCAGCCCCGCACACTGGCATCAAAACGCCGGTGGCCGCGACCAACGCTGGTTCGGCGGCAAAACGCTTACGCATCGCGCCAATGGCATGTTCCTCAATCAGCGTGTCAGCGTCAACGGTAAGGACAATATCACTATCAACGCGTGTAATCGCAGCGTTAAGCGCGCGCGCTTTGCCGCCGTGCGGCATCGGTAGCCACAACAGATCAGGTTGGCCGTTGATATGCTGCGTCTTGTTTGGTTCCAGCCCATAACGCTCGCTGAGCAAAGCCGCTGTACCGTCGCTTGATCCATCATCGGCAATCACGATTAAGTCTGGCAGGTCAATCTGGCGCATCAACGCATCGATTGTGATTGGCAGCGCATTGGCTTCATTATGCGCGGCGATGATCACGCCGAGGCTTGGCCGCACGCCTTCGAGTGGCTGCGGTGGAGGCTGTAAAATAGCACGCATGTGAAATGCCGTGAAACCAAGCAGTGCGGTATCATAGGCGATATAGACCAATCCAACAGCCCAGCCGCCGAGCCCATCGCGAAAAAACACCTGCGCCGTGAGGGCAATGAAGAGCAAAAGGACGCCGCCGCCGATCACGCTGCTAGCAAGCGGCGCTTTTCGTGGGGTCAGGCGCGGCGATTCAATCTGCAGGGTTTGATCAAGATTGGCGAGCAAGCAAATTTCCAAGCGTTTGGCGGCGATTTAGGGATAGGCGAACCGCAAAGCCATAGCTATCCTGCCTAACCTTGCCATTTGCTGAAGGATATTCGGATGACGCTTCCCGAACGATACACACGGCCCGCAATTATTCTGCATTGGTTGATTGCCGCGCTGATGATTGTCAATTTTGCCCTTGGTGAATTTTCAGAGGCGCTTGGTGAGGATTATATCCGCTTCATGATCAACGCGCATAAGTCGACCGGGATCACGGTTTTGGGGCTTGTCGTGATTAGGGTACTTTGGCGATTGACACACCAGCCGCCTGCGCTCCCTTCCAATTTCAAGCCATGGGAAAAGCGGGCAAGCCACGCTGTGCACTTGTTGCTTTATTTCCTCATGATTGCGTTGCCGCTTTCGGGATGGATGCATGATTCCGCATGGAAAGCTGCGCCTGAAATCAAGATGTATTGGTTTGGCCTATTCGAATGGCCGCGCATCAGTTGGATCATGGATCTCGAACCTGTGCTAAAGGAACAGTGGCACGAAGTGCTTGGTGAAGTTCATGAGATCATGGGCAAAATATTGCTCGCGCTCTTTGTCCTCCATGTTGGCGGTGCTGTAAAACATCAGTTTATCGACAAACATCTTGAGCTTCAGCGTATGTGGAGGTAGTTAAGGCGGTGGACAGGCTCGACACGATATTATCGGCAATCAATGCCGAAATGGCCGCTGTGCCGGAGCGTGGTAAGGTGGCCGATTATATCCCAAGCCTTGCCAAGGTTTCGCCCGATCATTTCGGGATTGCGGTTATCCTTGCCGACGGCAGCGTTCATGTGGCGGGCGACGCCGACACGCCGTTTTCGATCCAGAGCGTGTCGAAAGTGTTCACCCTCACAATGGCGTTGCAAAAACACGGCGATGAGTTGTGGCGCCGCGTTGGACGGGAACCTTCGGGATCATCGTTTAACTCAATTGTGCAGCTTGAAAATGAGGGTGGCATTCCGCGCAATCCTTTCATTAATGCAGGTGCCATCGTCGTAAGTGACGTGGTTCTAGACGGCGCAGAACCGCGCGCAGCAATTGGTGATGTGCTTCGCTTTGTGCGGATGCTTGCTTCGGATGACGCCATCACGATTGATAATGACGTCGCCAATTCCGAAGCCGCGACTGGGTTTAGGAACGTCGCACTTGCCAATTATATGAAAAGTTTCGGCAATATGGACCCTTATGTTGAGGGTGCGCTCAAGCTCTATTTTCACCAATGCGCATTGTCACTGTCATGCCGCCAGCTTGCGATGGCTGGGCGTTACCTCATGAATGACGGCGTCCACCCTCAAAGTGGTGAAGCGATTATCAGCCCGCTACTGACTCGGCGGATCAATGCGCTGATGCTGATGTGCGGCCATTATGACGGATCGGGCGAGTTTGCCTTCCGTGTCGGTATTCCCGGCAAATCTGGCGTTGGTGGCGGCATCCTTGCGGTTGTGCCGGGCAAGGCGAGCATTGCGGTGTGGTCACCCGGGCTTAATGCGCGCGGCAACAGCAAACTTGGCAGTCGCGCGCTTGAACGGCTTGCCGATGCAACCGGCTGGTCAGTGTTTATGCCAAGCGTCTAAACTTACCCCCGGCCGCGATAACCAGCAACGCCCTGCTCAGGAATCCAAACGTCCACAGGCGGCACGCCCGATTGCCAGAACACATCAATCGGAATCCCGCCGCGCGGATACCAATAGCCGCCGATACGAAGCCAGATTGGCTTCATCTCGGTAAACAGGCGCTGGCCAATCCCGACAGTGCAATCCTCATGAAAGCCTGCATGATTGCGAAAGCTGCCGAGGAATAGTTTGAGCGATTTGGATTCAACGATCACCTCACTAGGTACATAATCAATCACCAGATGCGCAAAGTCAGGCTGCGCCGTTACCGGACAGAGTGAGGTAAATTCAGGTGCTGAAAAGCGCACCAGATAGGGCGATCCGGGGCGTGGGTTGGGCGGATAATCAAGCACAGCCGCTTCGGGGCTTGCGGGAATGGCTGAGGTCTGGCCAAGATGCTGTAGTGTCATGGCTACCGCTTTATAATAGGCAATCCGATATGACCACACTCATCCCGATCCTTGGGGATCAGCTCTCACATAATCTCTCGTCGATTGAGGATGCCGACCCGGCGACATCAGTGCTGCTGTTGATGGAGGTGGCCGAAGAAACCACCTACGTTCGCCATCACAAGCGCAAGATTGCGTATATACTCTCGGCAATGCGGCATCACGCTGCGGCGCTTCAAGCAGCGGGTTGGCGGGTGGATTATGTCAGGCTTGATGATCCCGATAATAGTGGCAGCTTTACTGGTGAGGTTGCCAGCGCGGTTGCGCGCCACTCGCCAAGCGAAATTGTCGTTACGCACAGTGGCGAATGGCGCGTGGAAGGGGCGATTGAAAGCTGGGAAACGCTGTTTGGCATCCCAGTTGATATCCGCGCCGATACGCGCTTCATCACGCCAATAGGCTTCTTTGAAAGTTGGGCTGAGGGGCGGAAGGCGCTGCGGATGGAGTTTTTCTACCGCGATATGCGGCGGCACACTGGCCTGCTGATGGACGGCGATAAGCCCGAAGGCGGTGAGTGGAATTATGACAGCGAAAACCGCAAGCCTGCCAAGGACGGCGCGTCGGTGCCGAAGCGAATCGGTTTTGTCCCCGATACAATCACAAATGAAGTCCTTACGCTGGTTGCAGAGCGGTTCGCGGATCACCCCGGAAGCCTTGATAATTTCGATTTTGCCGTTACTGCTGAGGACGCCGCGCAAGCTGAAGCCCAATGGCTATACGACTGCCTGCCAAAATTTGGCGATTATCAGGATGCTATGGTCAGCGATGAGCCGTTCATGTGGCACGCGCTGCTCGCGCCTTACATCAATTCAGGGCTGATTGATCCGCTCGCGCTCTGCCAAAAGGTCGAGGCTGAATATCGCAAGGGTCGTGTCCCGCTCAATGCGGCGGAGGGCTTTATCCGCCAGATTATCGGCTGGCGCGAATATGTGCGCGGCATTTATTGGTGGGCTGGCCCCGATTATGTGAAGCGCAATTTCTTGGGGGCCAAGCGCGCGCTCCCCGGTTTTTACTGGACTGGAGAAACCGATCTCAATTGTCTCAAACAGGCGATTGGCCAAACGCTTGATTATGCCTATGCCCACCATATCCAGCGATTGATGGTGACTGGCAATTTCGCGATGCTTGCGGGCGTTGACCCTGAGCAAGTTCACGAGTGGTATTTGCAAGTTTATGCTGACGCCTATGAATGGGTTGAGTTGCCCAATACGATTGGGATGAGCCAGTTTGCCGATGGTGGCTTGCTTGCGTCAAAACCCTATGCCGCATCGGGCGCCTATATCAACCGAATGTCCGATTATTGCGGCGCGTGCCGTTATGATGTCAAGGTAAAGACGGGGCCAGATGCCTGTCCGTTCAACGCGCTCTATTGGGATTTCTTGGCGCGAAACCGAGGCCAGCTCGGCAAAAATGTTCGGCTTGCCATGCCCTACCGCAATTGGGACAAGATGGACAGCGCGGCGCAACAGGCTTTGCTTGCGCAGGCGGCGGGATTTCTGCAAACTCTGGATTAGATAGGGAAATTTGGGGTGCTGATGTTTTCGCGGCTCGACGAATCTTTCATCGCTGGTTAAAGACACAAGAAAGACGAAATGGAGACGAATATGGACGCGCTGGTATCAACCGAATGGCTTGCAGGTGAACTTGGGGCTTCGGATCTCCGCGTGGTCGATGCAACGATCCTTATGGACGGGCGCGATGCATCGGCTGAATATGAGGGTGAGCATATCCCGGGCGCAGTTTTTATGGATCAAGCCGGGTTGGCCGATTCCAGCAGTGCCTACCCGCTAATGCTGCCAAAGGCAGAAAAATTTGCCAGCCGGATGCAATCGCTTGGACTTGGTGATGGCAGCCGGATTGTTCTTTACGACAATAGCCCGCTCAAATCAGCGGCACGCGCATGGTGGATGTTGACGGTCGTTTACGGCGCGCACGGCGTCGCGATCCTTGATGGCGGTCTGCCCAAGTGGAAGGCCGAAGGACGCGCGCTTGAAAGCGGTAAAGTGACACTCCGTCACCGCCATTTTACGGTTTGGTGCGATGATACCCATGTGCGCAGCATCGATCAGGTAAAGGCCAACATTGACAGCAAGGCTGAACAACTGGTCGATGCCCGAGGCGTAGGGCGCTTCACGGGAGAAGAGGCCGACCCACGCCCTGGCGTTGCCCCAGGCCATATCCCCGGTAGCCTTAATTTGCCCTATGATCAGATGTTCAATCCTGACGGCACTTATAAAACGGGCGATGCACTTAAGGCGGCATTCACTGATATTGGCATTGATTGGGATAAACCTATCGTTGCGACATGTGGTTCCGGGCTGACATCGGGCCCGCTCCTTTTTGCTGCTTACTTGCTCGGCAAAACGGATATTTCACTTTACGATGGTAGCTGGTCGGAATGGGGCGCGCAGGCCGATACGCGTAAGGTGACTGGTCCGGCGTGAGCGATAAGCCCAAGGTGTTCGCAAAACGCCCAGCAACCCTTGCGGTACAGGGCGGCCGTCGTGATGAATGGACGCAGGGCATTGTTAATCCGCCGGTCTGGCGCGCTTCAACGATTCTTTATGATGATGTCGCCGCACTGCGCGCGGGCACCAAATCTAATGCTGATGGCAAGCTGTTTTACGGGCGTCGTGGCACCCCGACGCAGTGGTCGCTTGCTGACGCGCTGACCGAGATGGAGCCGGGCGCTGCGGGCACAATGCTCTATTCGTCTGGCGTCGCGGCACTTACGACAGCGCTGCTCTCGGTTTTACGTCCCGGTGATCAATTGTTGATGACCGATAGCGCCTATGATCCAACGCGGATTTTCTGTGATCGGCTGCTCAAGTCGTTCGGGATCGAAACGCTTTATTATGATCCGCTGATTGGCGGCGGGATTGAATCGCTGATCACCGAAAAAACGCGCGCGATTTATATGGAAAGCCCCGGCAGCCTAACCTTTGAAGTGCAGGATGTGCCCGCAATTGTCGCGGTGGCAAAGGCGCGCGGCATTACGACGCTGATCGACAATACATGGGCAACCCCGCTGTTTCTCAAGACGATGGCGCTCGGCGTTGATCTGTCGATCATGGCCTGCACTAAATATATTGTTGGCCATAGCGATGCGATGATCGGATCGGTGACGGCCAATGCAAAGCATTGGCAGGCGCTTCGCTTTACGACGCAAGAGCTCGGCCATCATGTCGGCCCCGATGATGCGTGGCTCGCAGCGCGGGGTTTACGCACGCTTGATGTGCGGATGCAGCGTCATCAGCAAAGCGCGCTTGAGATTGCCCACTGGTTGCGTGATCAACCAGAGGTTGCGCAGGTGCTTCATCCAGCACTACCCGATTGCCCCGGCCATCAGATGTGGCAACGTGATTTTACCGGATCATCGGGCCTGTTCAGTTTCGTGCTTGATGGCGGGAATGAAGCGGCGCGCGCGGCGTTCATCGACGGACTGGCGTATTTCGGCATTGGCTATAGCTGGGGCGGCTTTGAAAGCCTCGCGATCCCGGCTGATCCCGCGTCAATCCGCACGGCGACACAGTGGCACGCCAAAGGCCCGGTCATTCGGCTTCAGGTCGGGCTTGAGGATAGTGCTGACTTAATTGAGGATCTGGCGGCTGGCCTCAAGCGGTTTCGCTTGGCGTGCGGCTGACGCGAATTGTTGCCAATCGGCAACATTCGCTGGGGAACTCTGCCTCCCAATCAATTTTTACATTGTGCAACGCAGCAAATTCACGCAACCTTACAAAATTGCAGTCATCCAAACCCCGCGCTTCCAAAGCGTTGAGAGGCAAGGAACCGCAATGCAGGCGGGGCGATACGCTATTCCATTTGAAAGGGGAATTTTATGCGCACGTCCTTTGGCCCACTTTTGGCCATCACCGTTGCCGCTATGGCAACACCGGCGTTTGCCGACGAAACCGATCCACCACCGAGCATTAGCGTTACCAGTGGCGTCACGCTGGTTTCGGATTACCGCTTTCGCGGCATTTCACAGACTGACAAGCGCTTCGCAGTGCAAGGCACCTTCACTGTGGCGAGCAAAACCGGACTATATGCTACTGTCTGGGGCTCATCGATTGATGATTATGTTTTCAACGGCGCAGATCAGGAAATTGATTTAAGCGTTGGGTATAAGAAAGCCTTTGGCGGAACAACCGTCGATGTTGGAGTGCTCTATTATTACTACCCCGGCTCAGGCGGGATCGATTCAGATTTCTTCGAACCCTACGCCTCGGCAAGTTATACCTTTGGGCCAGTTACAGCCAAAGCGTCGGCAGCTTATGCGCCGAAGCAGGGCGCGCTTCGTGTAACTCAGGGCGGGCCGCTCCAAACCAAGAAAGAGGATAATCTCTATGTTGCTGGAGATTTATCGGGCGGAATACCCAATACACCGATCAGCTTATCCGCTCATATCGGCCATAATTTCGGGCCAAGTTATCTCTCTATTGGCAAGGAATATACTGACTATTCGATTGGCGCGAGTGTGACCCGCAAGAACCTGACGCTTGGTGTCCAATATGTCGATACTGACGGCAAATTCATCACACCGTCAGGCCGCAACGCCAGCAAAGGCGGCATTGTCTTCTCGCTTGGCGCGACGTTCTGAGCCTATAACTGCAGCCCGCCTTTGTTGGTGGGCTGCAACATGGTTGACGTGCGGCATCGCTTTAGGGCAAGCGCAGTGGTATGACTGATACTATTCCAGATCGCCTCTCGATTGACCCATCGAGCGAACATTTCAACGCCGATGCGCTCCAGCGCGGGATTGGCATCCGTTTCAAGGAGCGTGAACGCAAGGATGTCGAGGAATATTCGATTTCCGAAGGCTGGATCCGCGTTCAGGCGGGGAAGACCGTTGATCGTCGCGGCAAGCCATTGACGATCAAGCTCAGTGGCCCGGTCGAAGTGTGGTTTGAAAACCCCGCCGCTGAGGAAGCCCCAGCGGCGGAATAATCAGCGTCGCTTAGGCGACAAGTTTCGCCACGACATAGGCAAACGCGGCCGCCATTGGCAACGTGCCAACCCATGACAGCAGGATGTTGCGCAATACGCTGACATCAAGCGTACCGTGCGCTGCGCCAACGCCCGAAATTGCTCCGACAGCGACGTGCGTGGTCGAAACCGGAAGCCCAAACTTGCTCGCCGCCAGCACCAGGATCGCGGTGATGAAGTTTGCTGGCACGCCTTGCTGCGGATCAAGCGGCGTGATCTTCTTGCTCATCGTTTCAGCGACGCGGCGTGAGAGCAGCAGCCCGCCAAGCGCCATCGCGGCGGCAATCGCAAGGAGCGACACATTCGGCCCGCCAAGATTGACTGCAAGCAAAAGCGCAGCAAGTTTTGGCGTATCATTCACCGAACGCGCAAAGCAGATCGTGGCAGCAGACATGATATGCGCCTTGTCGAGCACACCCGAAACGGTGGTGCGCGCAATCGCCTGATCATGCACGGGGCAATTTGCTTCGGATCCAATGACAACTTCGGGCATTGCGATGCTCTTCACAAGCACTGCACCAGTTGCCGCTGGCTTACCCTCAACCACGCAGATGCAGTCGGTTTCGGCTTTATATTTGGGTAAAATTTTGTAAGCGAGAAAGCCGAGTGCTGCTGAGATAAAAGGACTGAGCAGCAGCGGCACAAAGAAGGCCGTGCCAAGTTTGGCAATATTGACTTCGCCTGCGCCAATCGCGAGGCCAGCGCCAACAAGGCCACCAACAAGTGCATGGGTTGTTGAAATTGGCAGCCCAACCCTCGTTGCGGTCATCACCGTTGCTGCAGCACCCGCAGCGACTGCTAGCGCGAAAGCGGGCAACGCAACGACATCATCGGGTACGAGCCCTTTGCCTGAAAATTGTTTTATCAGACCGTGAGCGAGCAGAACTGATGCGATGCTTCCCGCAATCGCGGCAATGGTCGCGATGATGAGCGCGCGGCGGTAATCAAGCGTTGCAGAGCCCCAGACGGTGGCAAAGCCTTTAAAGTTATCATTGGCGCCGTTGCTGAACGCAAGGAACAGCGCGGCAATCGCGAGTAAGGTAATTATCATTGAGGCTCCCCGGAATGTTGCGAAATTATTACATATTTATGACGAAACACGGTTAAGCGACACAAAGCATTGTCACAACCCTATAAACCCTCATGAGAACGCTTTTTTGTGGCGAATTCGTGCATTTTGCGACAGGCGGTTGGAATGATTGGCACGGCTCCACCGCGATTATCGCTCGATTTCGCTGGGCAGGCGTTTGAGGTTGTTGGTGGCAAGGCGCTGTACTGGCCAGAACAAGGCGCGCTCATCGTTGCCGATCTTCATCTTGAAAAGGCGAGCTGGTTTGCGCGTAGCGGGCAGATGCTACCGCCCTATGACAGTATGGCGACACTGCAAACGCTCGCTATACTGATTGAGGCAACGAAGTCGCGTCAGCTTTGGTGCCTAGGCGATAATTTCCATGATGATGATGGCGCTGCTCGACTTGAACCAGCCGCGCGTGCTTTGCTCGCTAGATTGACCGAGCAACTTGATTGGCGCTGGATCATTGGTAATCACGATCCTGCGCTTGGTGGAGACATTGGCGGGGCGATCATGGATGAGGCAGAGGTTGCGGGGCTTATCCTTCGCCACCGTGCGCATCCTAGTGAAACTCGGGCTGAACTGTCAGGCCACTTTCATCCTAAATATCGTGGTCGAAGTCGCAGCAGGGCGGTATCACGCGCATGCTTTGTGATGAGTGAAACACGATTGATACTGCCAGCATTCGGTGCGCTAACCGGCGGGCTTACTGCCGACCACCCCGAAATACTCGGAGTGGCCGGTTTTAACGCACACGCACTTGTTGCGACCCAAGGGCGATTGCTACGGTTTAGGCTCTAGCGAAACAGCGCCGGGAATGTCGCCCGTGCGCCTGCAAGTTTTGGTTTGTCCCAGCGCACAATATAGGGGTGCATTGGGTTTCGATTGAAGAAATCCTGATGATAGGCCTCAGCCAGATAATATTTGCCGCTCTCAATCCGCGTCACAATGGGTTCGGGATAGACTTTGGCGGCGGTCAATTGCGCAATATAGGCGCGAGCAACCGTCGCCTGTGGCAGCGTTTGAGCGAAAATTGCCGAACGGTAACTGCGGCCAACATCTGGACCTTGGCGGTTAAGCTCGGTTGGATCGTGCGCGGCTGAAAAAAAGATTTGGAGCAAGCGGCCATAGCTGATCACACGCGGATCATAAACAATCCGAACGGCTTCGGCATGGTTGGTCGTCTCTGTAATGACTATATCATAACTGGCTTCGCTGGCTTTGCCGCCCGCATAGCCTGAAGTTACGGATTTAACGCCTTTGACATTTTCATAAACTGCTTCAAGGCCCCAGAAGCAGCCCCCAGCCAGGATTGCAACGGCGAGTGGTTCAGGCTGGGCAGGGTCAACCACGGGCTCCGGAATGCGCACTGGCCGTTCAGCCGAACCAGGTGCTGCAAGCGTGAACACCGCGATCGCGCCTGCAAACGCAAGCGGAATTCGTGTTTTCAATTGCATTTTATTCATACGCTTTATGCCCCTGCTTTGAATGTCAGCGCTGCACCGTTCATACAATAACGCTTACCGGTTGGTTTTGGCCCATCATCAAAAACATGGCCAAGATGCCCGCCGCAACGCGCGCAGTGAACTTCAGTGCGTTCTGCAAAAAGTGAACTATCAACAGATGTACCAACGGATTTTGGTAGTGGCTGCCAGAAACTTGGCCATCCGGTGTTGCTTTCAAACTTAGTCGTCGATGAGAATACAGGCAGTGCACAGCCTGCGCACGCAAAGGTGCCTTTGCGCTTTTCTTTATTGAGCGGACTGCTTCCCGGACGTTCTGTCGCTTCCTGCCTAAGCACAGCAAATGCCGTCGGCGAAAGTCGCTTGCGCCACTGCCCCTCGGTCAATTTGAAAGGAAAACTGCCTTTTGGATTCGCTGAAGCCACGTTGGCAAATGTCAGTGCGCCAAGGCTGAAGCCCCCAATGATGAGATGACGACGAGAGAGTTCCAAGGTTTTGCTCCGAAATTACAAGATCGAGTTATCCTATATTCGTAAACAATGCCCTGATGGTTTCACCTTGTCAGAATCAAATTATCGCAGTGCCGCGCACGCCGTCTGCATCCGGGTGCAAGCCTCAGTGAGAATCTCTTCGGATGTAGCATAAGAAATGCGGAATGCAGGTTCGAGACCGAATGCTCCGCCGTGGACTGCAGCAACCTTTGCCTCATCAAGAAAATAGCCGATCAAAGTCTCATCGCTATCGATCAGCAGCCCCTTTGGCGTGGTTTTCCCAATCAGACCCGAAACATCGGGGTAAACATAAAATGCGCCTTCGGGGCGCGGGCAGTGGACACCGTTAATCTGATTGAGCATCGATATGACGAGATCACGCCGTCCCTTGAACGCTTCATTGCGCGCGGCAAGAAAGGATTGATCGCCGTTGAGCGCTGCCACCGCCGCCGCTTGCGCAATCGAGCACGGGTTACTCGTTGACTGTGATTGCAGCTTTGCCATGGCTTTGATCAGCCATGTGGGGCCGCCCGCAAAGCCAATCCGCCAGCCGGTCATGCTATAGGCCTTTGAACAGCCGTTGACGGTGAGTGTCCGCTCATAAAGCGCTGGCTCAACCTGAGCGATGGTGGTGAATTTGAAATCATCATAGACGATATGTTCGTACATATCGTCGGCCATCACCCAGACATGGGGGTGGCGCAGCAGCACATCAGCGAGAGCGCGCAGCTCACGCTCCGCATAGGCCGCACCTGTCGGGTTTGACGGCGAATTGAGGATAAGCCAGCGCGTGTTTGGTGTGATCGCCGCCTCAAGCTGCTCGGGCGTAATCTTGTAATTTTGCGCAGCGGCGGCCTTAATTAAGATCGGCGTACCACCCGCGAAGTTCACAATGTCGGGATAGCTAACCCAATAAGGTGCTGGGATGATGACTTCATCACCCGCCTCAACCGTTGCGACGAGCGCGTTGAAGAGTGTGTGTTTGCCGCCAACATTCACACTGATTTGATCGGGCGTGTAGTCAAGCGCATTGTCCCGCTTGAACTTGGCCACAATTGCAGCTTTCAGCGCAGCAGTGCCATCGACATTGGTATATTTGGTCTGGCCCGAGCGGATGGCCTCAATCGCGGCCTCCTTGACGAAATCGGGCGTATCGAAATCGGGCTCACCCGCGCTTAAGCCGATGACATCAACGCCTTGCGCCTTGAGCGCAAAGACCCGCCCACTCATCGCGAGTGTGGCCGATGGGTGAATACGGTTAAGGGCAGCAGACGTCGTGCGCATGAGGCGAGCTTTCGGCAATAATGTTGCGGTGCAGCGTGGCTATAGGGTTGCCGCTAATCGGGGGCAACCCGCAAGGCGCAATAAAACTAGGCTGCGAATAACTGACTATCGTCAGCAAAGGCTTTAAATTCGAGCGCATTGCCGCTTGGATCATAAAAGAACATCGTTTTTTGTTCACCAACCAACCCAGCAAAGCGAGTCGTTGGGGAGATCACAAACTTTATGCCTGCCTCACTAACGCGCGCCGCAAGTGCATCAAATCCGGCCAAGTCGAGAACGACGCCAAAATGTGGAACAGGCACATGCTGGCCATCGACGGGATTGGTGGCGAGTGTCCGCACCATATCGACAATAAGATGCGCAACAATCTGATGCCCGAACAGACTAAAATCAATCCATTCCTCTGAACTTCGCCCTTCCATGCAGCCAAGCACATCAGCATAGAAAGTGCGCGCTGCGTCAAGATCATGCACGGGAAAGGCGAGGTGAAATGGCCTCACGGCTTGGCAAGCTCAAGGCAGCCCGCCATGTCTGGGCCAATCGCGTCATTGCCCTTCCGCTTGGATTTGGCCGCCGCCGAAAGCTCTTCTTTCTTAAGCCCGATGATCACATCATTTTCTGCTTCGGTCTTGCCTTCGGAGCGCAGTTTTGACCGTGCGCGGCTTTCAAGTACAGTCGCAAAGGTAACGAGCAATTTCACATTATCCGAAAAGCCCTCACTTTCGCGCGTTTGCTTTGCGGCAAGCGAAACCATCGCCGCACATTCGGTCAATCCCGGCGGCGGCAGTGGTGGGTCAAGTCGATCCATCAGTGCGATACAGTTGATTGCGGTTTCGGCAGGCAGTTCATTCACGCCACTTTTCTGAAAATCGGCAACGGCAGCAAGGATCGCATCGCGCACCGCCTCACGCGTCCGCCCGCCTTCACCGGTCAGGGTATCGCCAACAACACCTGCAAAGTGGCTCCCGCGTGATTTGAGCGGCGGGAGGCTATCCCAATCACCAACGCCGCGTTCCTGCTCATTCGCGACAATCGCAAGCGCTGCGACACAGCGAACCCGTTCATTCTGTTCAGGTGTAAGCGGTGGAGGCGCAGCGGCAAATGCGGGAAGCGAAAGCGCAACTGTTAGCACTGGAACAAGGAATAGTTTCATAATCTACTTTTTCGCCGATGGCTGGAGGAGATACAAGAGAGGCTATGGGAAAATATATTCGCGCGGCTATAGCGTCGCTGTGATGAATTACACCAAAATGATGATGTTCGGGCTTGGCTTGCTTTCGGCAGTCGGATTTGCACCGATTGGCTGGTGGCCGGTAACGCTGCTGTGCTTCGGGCTGATGATGGCGCACGTCGCCAGCGTCACAACACTCAAGAGCGCCTTTGCGCATGGATATTGGTTTGGCGTTGGCCATTTCATTGTCGGGCTCAACTGGATTGCCGGGGCTTTTGCCTATCAAGAGACAATGCCTGCATGGCTCGGTTGGGTCGCGGTTGTCTCGCTATCGCTTTATATCGCGGTTTATCCGGCGCTCGCAGCGGCAGTTGCGTGGCGGTTGGGCCGCAAGCATCCGCCTGTGTTTGTCCTGATCTTTGCCGCTGCATGGATCATCACCGAATGGCTCCGCGCGACGGTGTTTACCGGCTTTGCTTGGAATCCGCTGAGTGTAATCTGGTTGCCATTGGTTGGCGTGCCCCGCGTCTTTGCGCCATTTATCGGCACTTACGGCTTAAGTGGCTTAACCGTTTTGATCGCAGGTGCGCTGGCGCAGTGGGTGCCGGGCTGGTTTGCGCGCATTCGTGACCGTTACCGCGAAGGCCAAGGCGAATGGCTTTCGGTGGTGATTGCCCCCGTTGTGCTTGCAACATTTGCGATCCTTGGGGCGTATTCGATGCAATATGTGAAGGCACCGGGAACTGGCCAATCTGCTCAACCCCTAGTGCGCATCGTTCAGCCCAATATTGGTCAGCAGGACAAACATATTGAGGCCTTTGCAGAGGTCAATTTTACCAAACTTGAAAAGCTCACCGGCAAACCCGGCCCAGTGCCGCGCCTGATCCTTTGGCCCGAAGCCGCGATTCCCGATTATCTTGAAGAGGAAGAATGGGCGCGTGAGCGCGTTGCGTCACTGCTTGGCCCTAATGATATGCTACTAACGGGGGGCACTGCCTTAATTTATGACAAGAAGGGCTTGCTCACGGCTGCGCGGAACAGTCTATTTGCCGTTACCCCATCAGCCAAACTGGTGGCGCGTTATGATAAGGCGCATCTGGTGCCTTACGGCGAATATCTGGCGCTACGTTGGCTGCTTGAGCCGCTTGGCGCAACGCGGTTAGTCCCCGGTACAGTTGATTTCCTGCCCGGCCCCGGCGCGCGCAGTTTGACGGTTCCCGGCTTTGGCAAGGTTGGCGTCCAGATTTGTTATGAGATTATCTTTTCGGGTGACGTCGTTGATTCGGCCAATCGCCCTGACTTCCTGTTCAACCCCTCAAATGATGCGTGGTTCGGCACATGGGGCCCGCCGCAACATCTCGCCCAAGCGCGGCTCCGCGCGATTGAGGAGGGGATTAGCGTGGTGCGTTCAACCCCGACGGGCATTTCTGCAATCATTGACCCGAAAGGGCGCATTCTGCAAAGCCTGCCCTATCAAAAAGCTGGATTTATCGAAGCCCGCCTGCCCAAAAGCGATCCACCGACACTGTTCGCGCGGTTTGGCAACATGCTGTCATTTGGCTTTGCGGCCTTGCTGTTCGGATTGGGAATTGCCCTCGCGCAAAAGCGCCGCTAATGGCCTGCGAACCACACATAAAGTTTTCCTTATATCCACAGGATTATAGCCATGCGCCATGATTATCTCTTCACGTCCGAATCGGTTTCGGAAGGCCATCCCGACAAAGTTTCGGATCAAATTTCGGATGCAATCGTCGATCTGTTCCTTTCAAAAGACCCCGAAGCGCGCATCGCCTGTGAAACACTGACCACTACCCAGCTCGTTGTGCTTGCTGGCGAAATTCGCGGTAAGGGTATTATGGACGAAAACGGCAAGTGGGCCGCTGGCGTCAAGGAAGAGGTCGAAGCGACCGTCCGCCGTACAGTGAAAGAAATCGGTTACGAACAGGAGGGCTTCCACTGGGAAACACTGCGCTTTGAAAACAACCTGCACCCGCAATCGCCGCACATCGCACAAGGCGTGGACGCGAGCGGCAACAAGGACGAAGGCGCTGGCGATCAGGGCATCATGTTCGGTTACGCGACCGACGAAACCCCCGACCTGATGCCCGCCACGCTGTATTACAGCCACAAAAT
>JANOXQ010000027.1:0-3210 GCA_031418495.1 Sphingomonadales bacterium | reverse complement strand
ATCGATGAAGCGATCGAAAAGGGCAAAAAGCTCGCAGCAGAAGCGGCGTAATTCCCAGTGCCACTCCACTTTGAACTCGTCACCCCAGAACGCCTCGTCCGCAGCGAAGAGGTGTATATGGTCGTCGTCCCCGGAACCGAGGGCGATTTCGGTGTGCTTGAAGGGCATAGCCCTACAATGACCACAATTCGGGATAATGCTGCGCTTGAGATTTACGCGAGCGCAGGTGCAGCGGCTGAACGGTTGATGATTACAGGTGGCTTTGCCGAAGTGAACGACAAAGGGCTTACGATCCTCGCCGAGGTTGCCGAATAGCACGATCGGCCACGTCATTCTCTTATATTGGGGGGTGAAAGGTAAGGCGAGTTGTGAAGCGTGTTGCGTATAGTAAGCCTGATGTCGTCATTTATCTTTATCGACCCGGAGATGGCGGGCTGGATCGTGTTGCCATCCTCCTTGCCAACGGTTTTGCGGCACGTGGTCTCGCTACAGAGATATGGCTTACCCATAATGAGGGCGAATCGCGCTTTTTGATCGCTGATAATGTCACCGTTCGTATCGTGACGCAGAAAAGGCGCGCCAAGCGGAGCAGTGCGATGCTGTTCCAGATTCCCTCGCTTGTGCAAATGGTGCGCCAATACCAGCCGCGCATTCTGCTGTCGGCGGGTAATCAAAGCAATCTTGCCACTGCAATCGCCGCTCGGCTTGGTGGCCGAACCGCCGCATTTCAGAAAATAACCAATCCGATTAAGCGCCCCGAAACGCAGAGCAGGGCGCAGTGGTTTCGCAACTTGCGTTTTGGGCTAACAGCACGGCTTGGCACCAAGACTTTGGTATTGAGCCAAGCAGACGCAAATGCTTCGACGGCGTTGACACCTGACATTATGCACCGCTTCATTGTTACCCCGAACCCTTATGTAACCGACGGGATGCTGACGACAGGTCAGCAGCGTTCGCCAAGGATTGCTGGGGCCGTTCCTCAAATGCTTTCTGTCGCACGTTTCTCCGAGCAAAAAGATCATGCAACACTGCTTGAGGCGCTCGCTTTGCTCAAGCATCGTGCTTGGCATTTGACGCTTGTTGGGGATGGCCCTTTGCGATCAACAATTGAGCAACAAGTGGTTACTCTTGGTCTATCAAATCGCGTCACCTTTGCAGGGTTTATAAAAGATCCGCTGCCATTCTATGCTGCAAGTGACATGCTCGTCTTGTCTTCGCGTTGGGAAGGGCTGCCAGCGACGCCAATCGAGTCGCTTGCGTGCGGGACTATGGTTGTGGCGACAGATTGCGCGCCGGGGCTAACCGAGATGTTGCAAGATGCTGGTTTGCCAAAACCAGTACCGATTGCCGACCCGGCCGCTCTGGCAGAGGCTATCGTCTGTGCGATTGATGATCCGCCCTGCCTGAAGCGCGCGCGGAAATCAGCCGAGCGCTACAGTATCGCTTCATCAGTCGAGGCGCATCTAGCCGCCTTTGGGCCGTGGCTGTCCCCAAACGGCGTGAGGATGATCAACCCTAGGTAAAGCTTGCCTTGATCCCGTCGATCACAAACTGTGCGGCAAGCGCCGCAAGCACAACCCCCAATATCCGCGTGATCATCGCCTCAATGCGGTAGCCGAGCAGCTTCATCAGTGGCCCCGCCAGCAAGAGCGAAATCAGCGTCAGCACGAGCATTGCGCCAAGCGCGCTCAGCACAATCAGGCTTTCAGTCAGGCCGTTGCTCTTGGCCATCAGCAGCATCACCGACGCGATTGACCCCGGCCCCGCGATCATCGGGATCGCCATTGGGAAGATTGAGATATCCTCATGCTCAGGATTATCCTTCACATCCTGCGCGCGGTTTTCGCGGCGTTCAGTGCGTTTTTCAAACACCATATCGAGCGCAATGAGAAACAGCATGATCCCACCGGCGACGCGAAACGCATCAAGGCTGATCCCAAGCGCGCCGAGCAAATCTTCGCCAAACACTGCGAATACAAGCAATATCCCGCTCGCGACGAGCACCGAGCGGATCGCCATCGCACGCCGATGGGCGGTGTCCGTGCCTGCGGTCAGGCTACTAAAAATCGGCGCACAGCCCGGCGGATCGATCACTACAAAGAAAGTGACGAAGGCGGAGATAAAAAGCTCGGTCACTCGGCTACCAATCCTGATCGCGCGCGCGCCGCCTGCAGCGTGTTGTGGAGCAGGCACGCAATCGTCATCGGGCCAACGCCGCCGGGAACGGGCGAAATCGATCCTGCGACCTGCGCCACCTCGGCAAAGGCAACATCGCCGACCAGCTTGGTTTTGCCGGGAATATCGGACGCCACGCGGTTGATGCCAACGTCAATCACGCAAGCACCGGGCTTGATCCAATCGGCCTTCACCATTTCGGCGCGGCCAACGGCAGCCACCACGATATCGGCACGGCGGACAGTCTCAGGCAGGTTTTGCGTCCGGCTATGCGCCATCGTTACCGTACAATTGGCGGCAAGCAGCAGTTGCGCAACGGGCTTGCCAACCAGGATTGACCGGCCAATCACCACCGCTTCCCTTCCACTCAAATCATCGCCAAGCGTATCGCGGATCAGCATCATACAGCCAAGCGGGGTGCAACTGACCAGCCCAGGCAGGCCACTCGCCAGCCGCCCCGCGCTCACGACATGAAGCCCATCAACATCCTTGTCTGGGTCAATCGCGCTCACCACCGCAAGATCATCAAGATGCCTTGGCAGTGGCAGTTGGACGAGGATGCCGTCAACACGAGGATCAGCATTGAGCGCCTGAACGAGTGCGATCAGATCGGCCTGCGTCGTTTCGGCGGGCAGCTTATGTTCAAAGCTCGCCATGCCAACCTCAAGCGTCTGCCGCGCCTTGTTGCGCACATACACCGCACTCGCCGGATCTTCACCCACGAGCACAACCGCAAGGCCGGGCACCCGCCCCGCCGCAACGCGGTACGCCGCCACGCCCTCTGCAATCCGCGCGCGGAGCCGCGCCGCATGGGCTTTCCCATCAATGATCGTCGCTGTCATCCGCGCGCCTTAGAGGATGCGCTGCCAAACCGTCAAATCGGGCGCGGTTTGATGCGCCTCCTTTCGGTTTGCTGTTGAAAGCGTGT
This sequence comes from Sphingomonadales bacterium, assembly GCA_031418495.1. GTDB lineage: Bacteria > Pseudomonadota > Alphaproteobacteria > Sphingomonadales > Sphingomonadaceae > Aquisediminimonas. The sequence continues at coordinate 107 of JANOXQ010000027.1, read as the reverse complement.
CATGTCCAAGATGAATATCCGTTCAGAAAGTCTCACTAAAGTCTCACCCAAACGCACATTATTTTTCCTCTTCGCGTCTTTGCGCCTTCGCGTGAGATAAACAAAAC
>JANOXQ010000026.1:0-34482 GCA_031418495.1 Sphingomonadales bacterium | reverse complement strand
ACGACTGGCCTTGAAATTGCTGACCGTCTTTCAGGGCGCGGAGACCTTGAGATTATCGCGCTTGATGAAGCACAGCGCAAGGATGCGGATGTACGCCGCGATGCACTCAATGCAGCCGATGTTGTCATCCTCTGCCTGCCCGATGATGCCGCGCGTGAGGCGGTTGCGCTGATCGATAATCCAAATACGCGCGTGATTGATGCCTCAACCGCGCACCGCACCGCACCTGACTGGGTCTTCGGCTTTCACGAAATCGATCCGGACGGAAAGCGCAAAATCGCGGGCGCAATGCGGGTATCAAACCCCGGTTGTTATCCCACCGGTTTCCTAGCCCTCGTTGTCCCGCTCCTTCGCGCCGGAGTTATTCCCGCCGAATGGCCGATCAGCGTGAACGCAGTCTCGGGCTATTCCGGCGGCGGCAAGGCGATGATTGCAGAATTTGAGAGTGGAAATGGCCCAACCGCTTGGCGTACTTACGCGCTAACACTTGCACACAAACATGTCTCCGAAATGCACCGCCATTCGGGGCTTGTACACGCACCACTGTTCGCGCCGTCGGTGGCCAACACCTATCGCGGAATGATTGTTGATGTGCCGCTACTCACCGGCGCGATGCGTGAGACGCCAACGCCCTATGTAATCAGTGCGATACTACGCAAAGCCTATGCCGATTGCGCACTCGTCAACCTGATCGAAGATTTTGATGAAGCGAACCTCACGATCGAACATGCTGCAAATACTGACCGGCTAGACTTGTTTGTTTTTAGCCGCGCCGATGAGAAGCAGGTTCGCCTCGTTGCCGCACTTGATAATCTCGGTAAAGGCGCAGCCGGTGCTGCTGTCCAATCACTCAATCTTATGAGTGGTGTCGATGAATGCAGCGGACTTCGTATATAGTAAAAAAGACTCGCCGGGCCCGCGTGGAGCGCTATTGACCCGACGATTAAACTGAACTTAGACACTCAATCACTATTGAGGAAACAAGTTATAAAACTAACTCTAATCGTATTTATCGATTTAAAATTGCTGCTGCTGTGTTTGTCTGCTGCTTGCGGCGACGCAGCGCCCCACCAATCATACCAAAGCCAGCAATCATCATCGACCAAGTCGCGGGTTCAGGAACGCCACCACCAGCACCACCGCCAAGTAGGAATACTTGGCTTTGATTGTTAAATGCCACGAGTGCGCCGAGACTGTTCGCATCGCCAATCGGGCCGCTGAGAACCGCTGCGAGATAAGAGTCGGCCTGTGCCTGAATATCAACGAAATCGCCAAATGTGCTGAAATCGCCGTTGGTCACCGAATAGCCGCCGACGCCTGCTTCAAACACGATTTCCCAGACGCTCAGCGCAACCGACGCAGCGATACGCGATTGCAAGCTAATATCGGCGGTCGCCGCGAACAATGGGTTCGTATTTCGAAGCAAGGCTGCCAATTGCTGCTGCTTTGTGGTGTTTGACAAGAATGAAGAAATCGCGCCAAGTTCAAAATTGCCGCCGGTCAACGTGCGCGTAAAATCAAGGCAATACGAAAGGACAGCAAAAGGGTCATTAGTCTGTACATTACGACCAGTGAAGGCAAAACGACCTGCCTCACCACCAAAAGAAAGTCCAAGCGGGGTATAGTTGATACCGCCAAACAAGGCTGGCGGACTATAATGCGCCTCATCAAGGAAGATCGTTGTTGCTGACGCTGGCGCAGCAACATAGGCAGTGGCCAAACTAATCGCTGCCAACACTCGCTTAAAAATACGCATAACCAATCCCCCGACTCGATAATTTGTATCATGTTAATCGATTGTTAGGGATTCACAAAGCGATCCGAATCGCGTTAAGCATCAAAATGGTACGGCTACATCTCGCCCTTGGCGCGCCGCAACGCGAACCATTTTTCAACATTGGCGTTATGCTGATAAAGCGTATCGGCAAACACATGCCCGCCCGAACCATCCGCCACAAAATAAAGCGCCCGCGTCGGTTCTGGATCAAGTACTGCGGCAATCGCCGCCTTGCCAGGATTGGCAATTGGCCCAGCAGGCAACCCGGCCTTGGCATAGGTATTATAGCCATTATCGGCGGCCAATTCAGATTTAAGGATTCGCCGCCCGAGCGGTTTTCCTTTGGTCACTGGATAAATCACCGTTGGGTCGGCCTGAAGTTTCATACCGATGCGAACACGATTTGAATAAACCCCAGCAACCTTACGTCGTTCACCCGGAACGGCAGTTTCCTTCTCAACAATCGCGGCAAGCGTGATCGCCTCCTCAGGGCTGCGCGCAACCGTCGTTGGTTTGCGCTGCTCCCATAGTTCAGCGAGTGTTTTGCTCATCGCATCCTGCATCCGCTTAAGCACGGCTGCGCGAGGCTCACCGCGAACATAGGCATAGCTATCGGGAAGGACTGATCCTTCTGCTGGCACCGTAGCATCGCCAGTCAGCAAATCGGTAGCCATCAAGCGCTCCTGAACTAGCACCGACGGCATTCCTTCAGGGATCGTCACAAACCGCTGCAACGTCTTGCCCGACTGGATCAGCGTAAGCACCTCTCCGTCATCCATGCCTGCCTTCACTTCATATTCGCCGGGCTTAATTGGCTCATCCGAACCAAGCAGCTTTGCCTTGCGCAGGAAGGCTCTGGCGGATTTGATCGCGCCCTTTTCTTCTAGCATTTTCGCCGCAGTCGTCAGGCTTGACCCCTCAGCGACAACGACTGTGACATCTTTTTGCGCAGTCCCGCCGCACGCGCCAAGCAACAGTGCAAGACAGAGGCTGAGCAGCAGCCTCATGGTCAGAGTGACCGCATCACAAGGCTTGCATTGGTGCCGCCAAAACCAAAGCTGTTATTCAGCACTGCCTTTACCACTCGCTTTTTTGCGACATGCGGCACGAGATCAACGCCCTCAGTACCTTCATCGGGGCTATCAAGATTAAGCGTTGGCGGCACGATCTGGTCACGCAGCGCAAGGATACAGAATATGCTTTCCACCGCCCCTGCCCCACCAAGCAAATGGCCAATCGCCGATTTGGTGCTGCTCATTGAGACATTGGCAATGTCTTCACCAAACAGACGCTTAACCGCGCCAAGTTCGATCATATCGGCCATTGTTGAGGTGCCGTGAGCGTTGATATAATCGATATCAGAAAGCGCGAGGCCCGATTTACGCAGCGCCATTTCCATTGATCGGTACGCGCCAGAGCCCTCGGGTTGTGGTGCTGTAACATGATAGGCATCGCCTGAGAGGCCGTAACCAATCACTTCGGCGTAGATTTTTGCGCCGCGCGCTTTGGCGCGTTCATATTCTTCAAGAACAACGACGCCAGCCCCTTCGCCCATCACAAAGCCATCGCGATCGCGGTCATAAGGGCGGCTGGCCTTTTCGGGCGTATCATTGAACGTCGTGCACAGCGCGCGGGCCTGCGAAAATCCCGCAATTCCGATTGGGCAGATTGTCGACTCAGCACCGCCCGCCAACATTACGTCGGCATCATCATCGCGGATCATCCGTGCGGCATCACCAATTGAATGTGCGCCGGTTGAACAGGCCGTTACAACCGCATGATTTGGACCCATCAGGCCGTATTTGATCGAAACCTGACCCGAAATCAGATTGATCAGACGACCATGAACGAAGTGCGGCGAAACGCGACGCGGCCCTTTTTCGGCCAAAACGAGCGATTCGCGTTCAATCCCTGGAAGACCACCAATACCTGAGCCAATCGAACAGCCAGCACGGAAACGTTCGGCCTCGGTCATGTCGGTTAGGCCAGCATCCTCAATCGCTTGGCTCGCGGCATCAATACCAAGAATGATGAAGCGATCAACCTGCCGCTGAACCTTATAATCAACGCGCTTATTGGGATCGAAACCCCATGGGTGATCGGCAGGCTTTACCTCACATGCGATCGTGCATTGATAGTCGCTTGCGTCAAACTGTGTAATTTGCCCAGCACCTGATTTCGATGCGATCAGGTTCGCCCAACTTGTTTCGACATCGGCACCAAGCGGCGTTACAAGCCCCAATCCGGTTATGACAACACGGCGCATCGCAATCCTCTCAAACAAAATCGCGTTTTCCCGAAATAAAAACGGCCCCTTCGCGGGTGCGAGAGAGCCGTTTTCTATCGTTAAAAACGCACCCGCAACATCGGGTTCGCGTCGCCGCTATGCGGCTTTCTTCTCGTTGATGAAGGCAATCGCATCATTGACCGTCGCGATTTTTTCAGCCGCATCATCAGGGATTTCAACGCTGAATTCTTCTTCAAACGCCATCACTAGCTCAACAATGTCAAGGCTGTCGGCACCAAGATCATCGATGAAGCTCGCGTCATCGGTTACCTTATCGGCTTCAACGCCAAGATGTTCGACAACGATTTTTTTAACGCGATCTGCTGTCTCGCTCATGGATGATCCTTCTCGTTCATGTAAAAGCAATATTGATAAAATGCCCTAAAGCGGCGCATCGTTCGTTGCAAGCCCCCTGCGTAGGTTTGGCCACAAAACCAATCATTGAATTGAAACGAATACCAATGCCCGCTGCGGCGGCTTTACGATTATTTTACAGAACTATGATTAGGTTATTTAATGATAGCCGAACCAATATCTGCAAAACCTGAGCTGATAGGTAGTTACGAATCTGCTTCATGGGCACTCATTTTAATCGGCTCGTTTTTTGTGATAGGGTTTCAGCTAGCAGACCCCTTTTCGTTCGAGTTTGCTAGCATTGGTTTTGCAGCGATAGTTTGGATGACGCTCTACGCAGCGAAAAGATTCTATACCCATATTCGCCCCAAACACGAGATTGCCGCGATGATGATAGCGTTGCTGCAGATGTTGATCTTCAGCTCACTTGGTGCCGGATTATCTTATATGGTGGCAGCCCATGGTGGAGCCTATTGGGATCAGGAGTTTCGAAAATGGGATGCAGCACTCGGCTTTGATTGGCTTGCTTACCTAAAATGGGTCAATGCCCACCCTACAATTGGGAAGATTTATCATTTTGCTTATGTGACCCTTATCCCACAAATGGTTTTGCTGATCTTGGCACTCGGTTTTACTGGGCGGATTTATGCGCTGCGTATTACAGTTTTTGCAGCAATATTGACTGGTTTTTCAACGGTTTTGCTGTCAGGCATCACCCCAGGCATGAGCAACTTTATTGCACTTGGTCTGACACAGGCTGACTATCCAAATCTTAATCCCGCCGCCGCAGTTGTTCATTTTGCTGATCTCGAAGCATTGAGAGCAGGCACATTACGCCACATCGCGCTTAATCGGCTTGAAGGAATTATTACCTTCCCAAGCTATCATGCTGGTCTAGCGGCTGTATTCGCTTGGGCTTACCTGCAAGCACCCATTGTGCGTTGGCTGGGCTTTTTCATTGCAGTGCTGACGATACTTGCGACACCCATCGATGGCGCGCATTATCTCGTTGATGTGCTCGGCGGGATAACGGTTGCTGGGCTTTCCATTGTCGCAGCGCATTACTGCGTTCCGCTCTCAATGCGATTTCAGCGTTTTCATTTGCTGCGTCAACCTACCGAAGCAACTATGATCAAACCATCGCCATTCCACCATTCACATGAAGAGTCTGCCCGGTAACATATGCCGCTTCACGACTGGCAAGATAGGCGACCGCAGCGCCAACATCTGATCCTTCGCCGAGCCGCCCAATCGGAATGCGCGCAGTAAGCGCTTCCTTCTGTGCATCGGGCAATGCGTCTGTCATTGGTGAGACGATAAAACCGGGAGCCACACAATTGACAGTAATATTGCGGCTAGCAAGTTCTTGCCCCAGCGCCTTTGACATTGCGGTAAGGCCACCTTTTGATGCGGCATAATTCGCCTGCCCCGGATTGCCCGTCGCGCCAACGACACTGGTGATCGAAATGATCCGGCCAAAGCGCGCCTTCATCATAGGTTTTGACGCAGCCCGAATCAGGCGGAACGCGGCAGTGAGGTTGACCGCGATCACTTGATCCCACTCCTCATCCTTCATCCGCATCGCTAGATTATCGCGCGTAACGCCTGCATTGTTGATAAGAATATCAAGCTGACCAAGCGCCTCAACCGCACGCGGAACAAGCCCGTCAACCGCAGCGCCATCCGAAAGATTGCAAGGCAGGATAACCGGATCGCCGCCAAGTCCGGCCGCCACCGCCGCAAGCGCACCCTCACGCGTCCCCGATAACGCGACGCGCGCGCCCTGGGCCGCAAGAGCCATCGCCACCGCCGAACCAATTCCCCCGCTCGCGCCCGTAACGAGAGCTGTCATTCCTGTGAGATCAAACATGATGTTCCTATTTTTTCAATACTGATTTGAGCAGCCGCATCAGCAGGCCAGTTGCCGCAACACCCGCCGCTTTGCCAACTTCACGGCCAATGCGCGTGGCGGGGTCAACGCGTTTTCTGCAGCGACGTTTGGGTTTTAAGAAATCCAGCATGTCTGATACTCCTTCATGCTTGAGCTTATGATCTCAGAGCAGTTTCAACAACGCCTCAATATCATCCATGCTAATCAATGATAGCACTTCCACTTCACCAACTGCACTGCGTTTAACCATTGGGCCGAGCACTTTGCCGCCGAATTCGACGAAATGATGCACCCCCGCCGCCTCCATAGAGATGACCGATTCGCGCCAGCGAACCCGGCTCGTGACTTGTTCGACGAGCAGGTTGCGGATCGAGTCAACATCTGTGGCCGGCGTCGCAGTCACATTGGCATAAAGTGGAACGAGTGGAGCCTGTAACGCCGCCCCTGCCAAAGCCTTAGCCATCGCGTCCGCCGCTGGCTGCATCAGGGGGCAGTGGAACGGCGCTGACACAGGGAGCAAAACGCCGCGCTTGATGCCATGTTCCTTGGTAAGCGCAATCGCGCGGTCAATCGCGGCCTTGTGCCCTGAAATCACAACTTGGCCGGGATCATTATCATTAGCGACAGTACAGACTTCGCCCTCTGCCGCAGCATCCGCCAAGCCTTGCGCCTTATCAATATCAGCGCCGAGCAGAGCGGCCATCGCGCCAATCCCAACCGGAACCGCCGCCTGCATCGCTTCACCACGCAGCCGCAGCAACCGAGCCGTCGTCGCCAACTCAAGCGCGCCCGCAGCACAGAGCGCGCTATATTCTCCCAGACTATGTCCTGCGACAAAATCGCACTTATCGACGAGCGACACCCCGCCCTCCCGCTCAAGCACACGCAGCGTCGCAATTGCATTCGCCATGATCGCGGGCTGGGCATTGGCGGTGAGCATCAACGCATCCTCCGGCCCTTCGCACATCAGCTTGAAGAGATTTTGGCCAAGAGCATCATCAACCTCTTGAAACACCTCACGTGCAACTGTGCTCGCTTGGCTGAGCGCAAGCCCCATGCCGACCGACTGGCTGCCCTGCCCCGGAAAAATAAATGCCCGCATTGGAAATACCCCTGAATTTTAATCGAAGACGGTATTGCTCTTTTCAACCGTCCACGTCTGCCCTTTGGAGAGCAGCGCCTGCATATCGGCGCGCTTGCCTTCGGATAGCTTAGCGTTTTGCTCGGTCACCGCGCGGTCAAAGGTCGGGCGCGGATGATCGAAAATCACACCGAGCGCGATTGGCAGTCCGTCCTCAATCGCCATATCAACCAGCATCATCGCGATGCCGCGATTGGTGACGTTGTGCGTGATAACGCCCGCACCTTCCCAATCACAATCAACCACATCAACCACCTGAAGCGTAAGCTCTTCACTATTGAGATGAAGCCCCTTGGTGCCGCCCGCAAACAGCATAGGCTTGCCATCCTCAAGCCAAATCTGGTTGAGCGGCGCATTCGCCTTGTCTGTGAAGCCCGCAAAAACATCATCATTGTAAACGATGCAATTCTGGTAAATCTCGACAAAGCCAGTGCCCCGGTGTGCGTGCGCCGCCTTCAACACCTCAGTCAATTTCTTATGCGTATCGATACCGCGCGCAACAAACCGCGCGCCCGAACCAAGCGCGAAGGCACACGGTGTCGCCGGGCGGTCCACCGAACCATAAGGTGTTGACGGGCTGCGTGTGCCAACACGAGAAGTCGGCGAATATTGCCCCTTGGTGAGGCCGTAAATTTCATTGTTGAACAGCAGCACTTGGCAATCAAGATTGCGGCGGATGAGGTGCATCGTGTGATTGCCGCCGATTGACAGCGCATCACCATCACCTGTGATGATCCAGACATCAAGCTCTGGATTGGCGAGCTTCACCCCTGTAGCCACCGCAGGCGCGCGACCGTGGATGGTGTGGAAGCCATAAGTTTCCATATAATATGGGAACCGCGATGAGCAGCCAATACCGCTGATAAACACGGTATTTTCGGGCTTCACGCCAAGCTCTGGCATCGTTCGCTGTACGGCTTTCAGGATCGCGTAATCGCCGCATCCGGGGCACCAGCGCACCTCCTGATCGGTTTCCCAATCCTTGGGGGAGCCTTTAGCGATTGGAGTCATGTCGTTCATTGCTTGGCGTTCTTCCTAATTTTTAATAGCCTTAGTGACGGATTTATGACCGACAAGGTGTCAGCGAGCAAAAGACGCTGACCCTCTTCGTCGCACTCAGCGTACCAGCCCCGAAAATTGACAAAAACACGTCCATAAAAGCCAGCGCTGTTGACAGCATCTCTGTCAATCTCTCGCTTAAATGCCTTGCTATCGAAATAGAGTAACCCACTTGGGTTCCCTTTTCTGCTGCTAGACAGGAGCGTAACATGAACCCCTTCCAGAACTTCGGCATCATTAATCACGACATATTTAGAGCCGGATATATCGCAGCTCTCACCAATATACAAATCCACCGCGTCACCATAACGCTCATTCACTAACGGAACATCTGGACTAGGTGTTGCCACAGCAACAGTAATAAAAGTCAGGACGCGTAATCCTGTTATCCCGGTTAGCATCACAATCACGATAAAGCCCCCTCAATCGCAGCAGTAATCTCTGCAATCGTAAATGGCTGGCCCGAGACCTTATTCAGCGGGCGCGCATCAACCAAATACTGATCACGCAGCACCGTTTTGAACTGGCCAGTGTTCATTTCGGGCACGATCACCTTGTCATAGCCTTTGAGCAACTCGCCCAGATTTTTGGGCAGCGGCCAGATGTGGCGGACGTGGATGTGGCTGACATCAAGCCCCTTGCGGCGGCTGCGCAGCACCGCCTGATGGATTGGGCCAAAGGTGGAACCCCAGCCAACAATCGCGAGCTTTCCGCCCGGAACGCCAAGCGAAATTTCCTGATCAGGAATGCTATCGGCAACACCGAGAATTTTATTCTGGCGGATATCGGTCATCATCTGATGGTTTTCCGAGCCATAGTTGATGTGCCCGGTATCAACTTCTTTCTCAATTCCGCCGATGCGGTGGAGCAATCCGGGGGTGCCGGGCTTCACCCAAGGCCGGGCAAGCTTATGATCACGTCCATAAGGCTTAAACCCGCCTTCGGGCACATGATCCAAAAATGTCACTGGGAACGGCGCATAAGCGTCCATATCAGGGATCGCCCAAGGCTCGGCTGCGTTGGCGATATAGCCGTCCGTCAAAAGCATCACCGGCGTCATATATTGCACCGCAATCCGCACTGCCTCAATCGCGCATTCAAACGCGTCGGCGGGCGAACAGGCGGAAATCACAGGCATCGGCGTATCGCCGTTACGCCCATAAACAGCCTGATAAAGATCGCTTTGTTCAGTCTTGGTCGGCAGGCCAGTCGAAGGCCCGCCGCGCTGCGAGTTGATGATGATCAGCGGAAGCTCTGTCATCACCGCAAGCCCCATCGCCTCACCCTTCAAGGCAATCCCCGGCCCTGATGACGACGTAACGCCGAGCTTACCCGCATAAGACGCGCCGATTGCCGAAGCGATGGCAGCAATCTCATCCTCGGCCTGAAACGTCGTTACGCCAAATTCCTTGAGGCGCGAGAGGTGGTGAAGGATCGCAGACGCAGGTGTAATCGGATAGCCGCCGAAGAAAATCTTGAGGCCCGCAAGCTGCGCGCCTGCAACAATCCCAAGTGAAATCGACTCAGCACCCGTAATCGTGCGGTACTGCCCCGGCGCAACATTGGCGGCTGCAACATGATGCTGCTTCAACCGCGCATCGCCAAGCCCGTCTCCGCTGATTTCTGCGGTTTCGCCGTAAGCATGACCAGCATTCAGTGCTGCAATATTGGCTTCGGCCAGTACCGGATTCTTCGCGAACTTCTCATTGAGCCACGCGACAATCGGCGCGCGATCCCGGTCAAACATCCACAGCGCGAGGCCAAGCGTCCACATATTCTTACAGCGCAGCGCTTCTTTATTGCCAAGCCCAAAGGGTTTGACCGCATCAAGCGTGAGCTGCGAAATATTGAAGTGCATCACCTGCCATTTTGAAAGGCTTCCGTCTTCCAGCGGATTGACCTCATAGGCCGCCTTCTTGAGGTTCCGCTCGCCAAATTCGCCATCATCGGCGATGATCAGGCCGCCCGCCTTGAGCGCGCCGACATTGGTTTTGAGCGCAGCCGGATTCATCGCGATCAGCACATCGGGTTCATCGCCAGCAGTCGTAATTTCCGCAGAACCAAAATTGATCTGAAATGCGGATACCCCAAACAATGTGCCTTGTGGCGCGCGAATTTCGGCTGGAAAATCAGGGAAGGTCGCAAAGTCATTGCCCGAAAGTGCGGATGACAATGTAAACTGCCCCCCGGTCAATTGCATCCCGTCACCTGAGTCGCCAGCAAAACGGACGACGACGGCTTCGGTATTTTCGGGAGCGTTGATCATTTCCGCACCATCGGTGCGCGCGGCGGTGGCCATTATTCTGTTTCCTGCAAACTTTGATGCGCTGCACTTTAGACGCGACTACATCCCATGCAAAATAGATAATAGGGGAAAGCGCAATCTTTCTTGCCCCTCGACGGCAAGAGAAAAGCCATTTAGGCTTAATTCGAAACCAAAAGACCGGAGTTTACGCATGACCAAAGCCTTTGTTCGTCCCGATGTTGAGGCGTTTCTGAATTTTCTCAACAATGTGCCCGGCCCCAAAATGCATGAGGTTACCCCGGTTGAAGCACGCGCGCAGATGCGGATGATGGGCGTTGTTGCTGAATTACCTGTCGGCGATCTCGCGGTGATCCGCGATCTTGAAATTCCGGGGCCAGCCGGGATGATCCTCGCGCGGCTTTATGATCCTCGTGAAACCCGTGACGCTGGGCCAGTGATGGTCTTCTATCATGGCGGCGGCTTCGTCATCGGTGATCTTGAAACCCACGGGCCCTATTGCGCAGAGGCCGCACGCCAGCTTGATATGCCGGTCATTTCAATCGACTACCGCCTTGCACCAGAGCATCCCTTTCCAGCAGCGCCTGAAGATTGCGAAGCTGCAACCCGATGGGTCGCTGAAAATATCCCCTGCACTGGGCTCATCCTGTCGGGCGATAGTGCAGGTGGCAACCTGACCGTCGTCACCGCAATGGCGTTGCGCGATGAACCCGCCGCTGTGCCAGTGATCGCGCAAAACCCGATTTATCCCTTCGTTTCACTCAGCGAAGACTGGGACAGTTTCCGCGATTTCGCTGACGGATTTCTGCTCTCAACTGACGGCATGATTTGGTTCGGCGACGCCTATGCCAGCACCCCCGAAGATCGTCGCGCCGCCCCACTTTCGCACGATCATTCGGGCCTGCCACCAACCGTGGTGATGACCGCAAGCCTTGATCCGCTCCATGATCAAGGCGTTGCTTATGTTGCGGCGCTTGAGGCTGCAGGCGTCCATGTCCGTCATGTTGAGGCTGACGGTAATATTCACGGCCTCATCAACCTGCGCAAGATCATACCGTCCGCGCAAGAGGATCTCACGCGCAATCTTGATGTGTTGAAGGCTGTGCTGGCTGAGGTTGTAATGGCCCCCGCATGATCGACCCAACTACCCTGCCCTATCGGCCCTGTGCGGGCATCATGCTGCTCAACCCAGAAGGCATGGTGTTTGTTGGTCAACGGCTCGACAGCCAGCTTGACGCGTGGCAAATGCCGCAGGGTGGGATTGATGAAGGCGAGGAGGCCGAGGCAGCAGCCTTCCGCGAGCTAACCGAGGAAACCGGCATCGCGCCGCACCTTGCCAAGCTGATCGCGCGTTCGGCGGGTGAGCATTTGTATGACCTTCCACCGCATATGCTTGGGAAAATATGGAAAGGCCGGTATCGCGGCCAGCGGCAAATATGGTTCCTGATGCGGTTTTTGGGGACGGATAGCGATATCAACATTGCCACAGCGCACGAAGAATTTCGCGCGTGGCGCTGGGCAGCACCTGAACAACTTGTTGATCTGATTGTGCCCTTCAAACGGGAGCTTTACACCAATGTCATTGCCGAATTCGCGCGCCATTTATGACCCCGCCCCCGCCAGTTGGTGGGAACGCAACATCGTCCCCAAACTTATCGGCTGTGCCTGCGCACAACCGCAAATTATGAAGGCGCGCAGCCGCATTGTCCCACAGGCCGATGGCGATGTGCTTGAGCTGGGCTGCGGTGGCGGGATCAATATGCAATTTTATGATCCATCGCGCATCGCCAGCTTTGCCGGACTAGACCCCTCACCTGCCCTGCTCGACGCATCACGCGCCGCCGCGCAAGCCAAGGGTATGAGCGCTGATATCCGCACCGGTATTGGCGAAGCAATGCCGTTTGACGACGCGAGTTTTGACACCGTCCTCGTCACCTTCACGCTTTGCTCGGTGCATGATCAGCACCAAGTGCTTAGCGAAATGCGCCGCGTCCTGCGTCCCGGCGGCAAGGCGCTTTTCCTCGAACATGGAAGCGCGCCCGATGCCTCAGTGCGCAAATGGCAGCGCCGGATTGAGCCAATCTGGAGCCGGATTGGCGGCAACTGCCACCTCACCCGCGCGATCACTGGAGCCTATGAAGGCGCGGGCTTCAAAGTGTCCGGCGGAGACAAAAGCTACATGCCCAAAACCCCGCGCCCTTTTGGCTGGATCGAATGGGGCGAAGCGCAGGTTTAGTTTGCAGCGAACGCGTGCCAGATCACGTAGACGAGAGCGGGCAATCCGATCAGATCAACCACTGCAATCTGGCGCAGCGTAACCGGCGCACCCTGCAGCCAATATAGCGCGAGAAAACTCACCATACTGATCGCAACCGCGACTGATGCCAACCGTCGGGGGGCAACATCAAACGCAGACCAGACGCAAATAACAAGAACCGCGAGAAACAACGCCGCGCGGTGGTGCATCAACAGGAAGAGGGCATTCCCCGGTTCCAACCGATACAGCTTGGTCAGCAGCGAGGGAATGAAAAACGCCAACGCAGGCATCAAATGCACCAACGCGAGGATGAGCCATGCAATCAGTTCCAACATGCAACTGATTTTAGTGGGAAAATATTAGCTTAGCAATTGGTGATGCGCTTTGGCTTAAAACGCGCGCACCAAAGATTCTAATCGCCTTCGCGGACATTGGAGTCTTCAGGCAAATTCTGCTCACTCAAAAAGTGTCCATTGGGACTCAATATAGCTGCTCCAGCGAGCATTCCGTTTAGTGAACCGCCACCAATGCCTATTTCTCCCATCAGAGCATCGATAAGCGGGCCACCGACCCGGTATCTCATTGCAGCCGCCACAGCAGAGTCCGCAAGGTTACCATTGCCATCTGTGGTATCAGCACCACTTGCGTCGCCGTGAAGCCCACGGGCGTCAAGAATACTAATCTTGTCAATCTGCTCCATAGGCTTGCTCGCTGCCGCGATGATGGCAGGCAGTGCTTCAAGCATTGCTTTGCGTGCCAGCAATGCGGTTTGCGTATTATTGAGAACATTGGTTGCTTCATTCAATGCTGTTTGGCCCGCCGAGTCCACCTTAAAGGCTGCTGCCCGTCCTTCGGCGCGTGATTTTTCAGCGTCGGCTTCTGCCGTCGCTTCAGTCCGCAAGGCGGAAGCACGCGCTTCCGCCGCTTCTTTCTCGGCAGTAGCCGCCACAGTAATACCGACAGCCTGTTCTTCAGCCTTCTGGGTGGCTGCAATAACGGCAACATTTTTGTTCCTATTGGCGATTTCTGTCGCCTGTGCGGTGGTAACGCTTTCCTCGGCGCGCACAGCCAGCGCTCGGGCTTCATTTGCTGCTGCAGTCGCAGTCGATTCTTCCTCAGATTTTTGCGCAGTTTGTACGGCGGTTGTAATTCGTGCCAGCTCAATGTTGCGATCACGCTCAATAGTTGCTGTTTGAACTGCGCCGTCGCGCTCAATTGTAGCTGTTTGGATGATCTTGTCGGCTTCAGTCTGCGCAACCGTCTGCGCTCGCTGTGCGGTAATCCGAGCAATTTCGGCCAAACGTGTCTGTTCCGATTCAGCTGTTGCAATTGCAGTTGCTTGTTCGGCACGACGTGCTGCAAGTGTCTGCTCCTGCGTCAGACGCGCCTGCTCTGCGGCTTGTGCGATCTCAAGTGACTGATTGTTCGCTTCTAGGTTACGTTGTTCAATCTCAACACGGTTTGTCGCAACAATGTCATTTCGGATTTTCTTGCGCTCTTCGATTGTACGTGTGAGCACTGTTAGCCCCTCGGCGTCGAAGGCATTGTTCTCATTAAAATGTTCAAACGCCGTTTGGTCAAAATGAGTGATGCTCACCGACTCAAGCTGAAAGCCATTCATATCCAAATCGGTCATCAGCGCTTCTTGTACCTTCTGAATAAAATCGGCACGGTTCGCGTGTAAATGTTCCATCGTCATCGTAGCCGCAACTGAACGAAGCGCCGAGACAAGCTTGCCATCAAGCAGCGATTTAACAGCATCAGGGCTGTTCACAGAATCACCAAGAGTCTGGGCCGCTGCCGCAATCGACTGTGCGTCAGGCTTTACTTTGATATGGAACAGGCCAACCACGTCTACCCGCAATTTGTCGAGCGTGATCAGCGCATCTTTATTAAGGCGAGAAACTTCTAGCTTAACCGTTGTCAGTCTAACTTGCATAAGCTCGTGGAGAACAGGGATCACCATGATACCGCCATTTAAGACAACTTTCTCGCCACCAAACCCAGTACGGATAAGCGCAACATCTTTTGTAGCACGTCGATAAAGTCGGGTAAGAATAATGCCAATCACTATGAGCGATACAAGTATAATACCTGCATATATGAGAATGTTGATCAATGCATGTGGCACAATATTATCCTGTTCTGTGTTAATCTCAAATTGATCTTAGCGTCGGATGATCGTCTGGCAAGCCGAAGAAAACAGCACCTTCCTTGCGGACAAGCATCGCCGTCTCACCCTGCGCAATAACATCATCATCATTATGGGGTTCGACCATAACATAATGAGCCTGTTTATGTTGATCTAACACCTTCGCCCGCGCGGGGTGCCCTCGACGCGCTGCGCCTTCAAGTATCAAGCCGCGTCGCATTATAAGATCTTCAGATTCAATTACGGTTGTCTCATAAGCGGGAATTATCTTCACCAAACCGGAAGCAACAAAGCGGTTGGCAACACTCCCGATTATCAAAGCCCCAACCGAAGCCAATGCCCAATCCAGCGGCTCTCCTATGACTAATGTTGTGATTTGTTGTATGGTAACGCCCGCGAAGGTGAAGCAACCAAGCAATGATGTCAGCCAGATCAAGATCGGCAGCCCAGTACCAATGCCTAGCCAATCCAATGCATTTCCATCCTGCGCATTAAGGTCAACGTCTACCACCGAATCGATGTATCCGCCCCCAAGGCCGATTGCCTCAATCAAGCCGACACCTACCATCAGCAAAAAAGCACCCGAAAATAGAGCATATTCAGGCGTCAAGAACACATCAAACATTCTGATTCCCTTATCAGAACTAATGCCTGTGCTTCAAGCTATATGCGATTGACGTCGCAACCTTACACGTTAACTCGCCTTCACTAGCGCCCGAAACTTGTGGAGTAGCGGTTCGGTGTACCCATTGGGCTGTGCCACACCTTCAAAAACCAGCGCGCGCGCGGCTTGAAACGCGATGCTTTCTGGTGTGAGCGTCCGGTAAAGCGGATCACTCGCATTTTGACCGTCAACCTTGGCCGCCATTTTGGTGAGCGCAGCGTTAACTTGGCTCTCGCTGCACACACCGTGGAGGAGCCAGTTGGCGATATGTTGTGAGCTGATGCGCAGCGTCGCACGGTCTTCCATCAGGCCGATGTCATTGATGTCGGGCACTTTTGAACAGCCAATCCCTTGATCAATCCAGCGCACGACATAGCCGAGAATGCCTTGGGCGTTATTCTCAAGTTCTTCGCTCACTTCGTCGGCTGACCAGTTATGGCCTGCGGGTGCGACGGGGATGGTAAGCAGTGGCGTGAGGCCTAGAGTTGGCTCCATCGCCAGCTCAGCCTGCCGCGCGAAGACATCAATCTGATGATAGTGCATCGCGTGTAGCGTGGCAGCGGTCGGGCTTGGCACCCAGGCTGTATTGGCGCCTGCTTTGGGATGGCCGATCTTTTGCACCATCATATCGGCCATCATGTCGGGCGCGGCCCACATGCCTTTGCCAATCTGCGCCTTGCCCGAAAAACCGCAGGCAAGGCCAATTTGAACGTTGCGCGCCTCATAAGCGGTGATCCAGTCGCTGCTCTTCATTGCGCCTTTGCGGATCATCGGCCCAGCGTGCATCGATGTATGCATTTCATCGCCGGTGCGATCAAGGAAACCAGTGTTGATAAAAATAATCCGGTTTTTAACGGCATAGATGCACGCTGCAAGATTGGCCGAAGTGCGGCGCTCTTCATCCATCACGCCGACTTTGACTGTATGGCGTGATAGCTTCAATAAATTTTCAACTTCATCAAATAAGTCATTGCTAAAGCTGGCTTCTTCTGGGCCATGCATTTTGGGTTTAACAATATAGATGCTGCCGGTGCGGCTATTGCGATGGGTGCCAAGCCCCTTCAAATCATGCAATGCGCAGAGTGATGTAAACACTGCGTCAAGAATACCTTCGGGCGCTTCGCTGCCATCGCTCAGTAGCACCGCCGGGTTGGTCATGAGGTGGCCAACATTGCGCACGAACATCAGGCTACGGCCCGGCAGCGTGACATCGCCCCACACCCGGTCTGCCTCAAGCGCGCGGGTTTGCGTTTTACCGCCTTTTTCGAAACTAGCTGTCAAATCGCCGCGCATCAGGCCGAGCCAATTGGTGTAAGCTGCCACCTTATCTTGCGCATCAACCGCCGCGACTGAGTCTTCAAGATCGATGATCGCGGTGAGTGCCGATTCTAGATGAACATCGGCAATACCAAGCAGATCAGTTTTGCCAATGGGATGTTCATTATCAATGATAATTTCGATATGTAAGCCATTGTTTTTGAACAGGAATGACTGATTATTATCAACTGCAACTAAATCACTATGCGCGCCGCCTTTGATAACCTCGGCCCATCCCGGAATCGCCGAATCAAGAAACGCCCTCGCTCTAGCGATCACCGCTGCCCCGCGCGCCTCATCATAGCCACCCGGCTTAGCGGTCGGCGCGTCAAGCGCGTCAGTGCCGTAGAGCGCGTCATAAAGGCTGCCCCACCGCGCGTTGGCGGCATTGAGGACGAACCGGTCATTCAGGCTTGGCACGACAAGCTGTGGCCCAGCCATTGTCGCGATTTCAGGGTCTACATTGGTCGTGCCAATGGTGAAGGCGTCAGGCTCTGGCACAAGATAGCCAATCTCACGCAGGAATGCCTCATAAGCGGCGGCCTCATGCGGCTGGCCTTTGCGTGCCTGGTGCCATGCATCAATCTGCGCCTGAAGCGAATCACGCTTGGCGAGCAGCGCGCGATTGGTCGGCACCATCGTCTCAAGCAATTTGGCAAAGTCTGCCCAGAAGGCATCGCCGTCAAGGCCAGTGCCGACGAGTGCTTTTGTATCAACAAAATCTGCCAATTCGCTGGCAATGCTGATGCCATTGCGCTTGATATAGTCAGTCATGAAATGCCCTTTGTCGCTGAGATTGTCCGGGGGAGGAAAGCAAGGCAACGCTCCTATGCCGAAGACTAGGGCTTGGTGCAATCGGGGACTGTCGCAATAAAATTACGCAGGCTATGGTAGTGTTATGACTCTGACCGCGACCGAACAAGCGCTTGTTGAAAGTGCCGCCGCAACGCCGATGCTCGCGCAGGTTGAGCGCTGGGCCGCGATCAATACCAGCACACGCAATCTTGAAGGATTGAAGCTAGTGGCTGGGTTGCTTGCCGATAAATTTGCCGCGCTTCCCGGCGCACTGTCTCTCGTCAGCGGTGATCCGGTTGAAAGTGTTGCCGCCGACGGCACGATCAGCACCATCACGCACGGCGATCACCTTCATCTCCGCGTTCGCCCTGATGCGCCACTGCAAATGCTTTTTACCGGCCATATGGATACTGTGTTCGCTGCCGATCATCCGTTTCAGAAGATGAAGTGGCTTGAACCCGGTGTGCTGAACGGCCCCGGTGTTGCCGATATGAAAGGCGGGATTGCCGTGATGCTCGGCGCGCTAAAAGCCGTCGAAGCGAGCGGCACCGGCTTTGGCTATGAAGTGATCATCAACAGTGATGAAGAGGTTGGATCACCCTCCTCCGCCGCCCTCATCGCCCGCGCGGCCAAAGGCAAACTTGCTGCCTTCACCTATGAACCGTCAGCGCTGCCCGATGGGACACTCGCGGGCGCACGCGCGGGCAGCGGAAATTTTTCAATCATCATCACCGGCAAAAGCGCCCATGCGGGGCGTAACCCCGATGATGGGCGCAATGCGATTGTGGCTGCGGCCGACCTCGCGGTACGGTTGAAAGCTGCAAGCGGCGCTGGCTTCTCATGTAATCCTGCGCGGATTGAGGGTGGCGCGCCGAACAATGTGGTTCCCGATCATGCGATTCTGCGCGTTAACTTTCGCCCCAAAACGCCTGCAGATGAAGGGGTAGCCCGCGCGCTGCTTGATCAGCTTACTGGTGAAATCGCGCAAAGCCATGACGTCACTATCCATATCCACGGCAGTTTTGGCCGCCCGCCAAAGCCGATGGATGCTAAGGCTGAAAAGCTGTTC
Organism: Sphingomonadales bacterium; assembly: GCA_031418495.1. GTDB lineage: Bacteria > Pseudomonadota > Alphaproteobacteria > Sphingomonadales > Sphingomonadaceae > Aquisediminimonas. The sequence goes on along the minus strand of JANOXQ010000026.1, from coordinate 15,456 downwards.
AACATCGTCAAGCTGTGTGGCGCTGACCTTGGCCAGACTATCGGCTGGAAAGACAGCGGCGGCGTGTGTGATGGCAATAACATCGCCGCGTGCGGGGTGCCTGTGGTTGACACGATGGGTGTGCGCGGCGGATCGATCCACTCAGCCGATGAATTTATGATCGCAGACTCGCTCGGTGAACGCGCCGCGCTTTCCGCACTGGCCATACACCGTATCATTTCCAAGGGGCATCTATGACTTTCCTTATTCGCGCGGCGCGCCCTGATGATGTGCAGGCGCTTTATGAAATGGCGAAACGGACTGGCGGTGGTTTTACGAATTTGCCGCCGGACAAAAAGTCACTTTCGGCCAAGCTAGAGCGTACAGCCGCCGCTTTTGCGCGCACCGAAGATTGTGTGGCGGATGATCTCTATGTTTTCGTGCTAGAAAACACCGAAACCAGCGAAGTGCGCGGCACATGCCAAATTTTTGGCCAAGTCGGCCAGAAATGGCCATTTTACTCCTATCGTCGTGGCACCCTCACGCAACATAGTGAGGAATTAAACCAAACATTTCGCGCTGAGATGCTAACCTTATCGACCGATCTTGAGAATTCAACTGAAGTTGGTGGGCTATTCCTCCATCCCGGTGAGCGATCAGGCGGATTAGGGATGCTGATCGCGCGCAGCCGCTATCTATTCATCCGCAACCACCGCTCGCGCTTTGGCGACAAGACCATCGCTGAGCTTCGCGGCGTGATTGATGAGGCTGGCGGATCGCCCTTTTGGGACGGGGTTGCGGGGCGCTTCTTCGGGATGAACTTTCAGGCTGCCGATGAATTCAATGCTGTTCACGGCAACCAGTTTATTGCCGATCTGATGCCCAAACATCCTGTCTACACCGCGATGCTCCCCGAAACATCGCGCGCGGTGATTGGCATTCCGCACCCTTCGGGGCGTGCGGCGATGCGGATGCTTGAGAATGAAGGTTTTGCTTGGGAAAATTACATAGACATTTTCGACGGCGGCCCAACGATGACGGTGCGTACCGATCAAATCAGGAGCCTACGCGAGGCGAGTGACGCCGCGATTGTGGCGATTGATGACAGCCTTGGCGAACATAAGTCTGGGAATAAGGTGCTCGCCACTAGCGGCAGATTTGCCGAATTCCGGGCCGCTTACGGATGGATCGTAGCGAAAGACGATGGAATCGCAATCGACCCCAATTGCGCCGCGCGGCTTGGCGTCGGCGTCGGCGATACCATCACCCATGTCGCGCGGTGGTAATATGCTGACCGAAATCAACTTTGATGGCCTGATCGGGCCTAGCCACAATTATGCGGGGCTTAGTCTTGGTAATTTAGCGTCGGCTAAGAATGCAGGCGGCACGTCCTACCCGCGTGCGGCGGCGCTTCAAGGTATTGCCAAGATGCGCGCGAATATCGCGCTTGGCCTTACGCAGGGCGTGTTTATGCCGCAGGCGCGGCCAAATCGTGAATGGCTCGAGTGGCTAGCGACAACGCCCGAAGAGGCCGAACCGGGCCTGCTCGCCTGCGCACTTTCCGCTTCGTCAATGTGGGCGGCGAATGCGGCGACTGTGACCCCGGCGCCTGATTCTACCAATGGCAAATGCCATCTTCTCGTTGCCAATCTGATGACGATGCCGCACCGCAGCCACGAATGGCGCGGCACATTGCAGCAATTGCAAACTGCCTTCGCGGGTGATGCGTTCTGGGTTCACACGCCGGTTCAGCCGCCCTTTGGCGATGAGGCGGCGGCAAACCACATGCGACTCTGCGCGCATCACGGTGCCGCCGGCGTTGAAGTCTTTGTCTACGGAGTTGCCGGTGGCCCCTTCCCCGCGCGCCAGCATATTGAGGCTTCAAAATATGTCGCCCGGCGCAACCAAGTTAAAAACGCGCTGTTCGTGCAGCAATCGGATGAGGCAATTGCAGCGGGTGCATTTCACAATGATGTCGTCGCGGTCGCCAACGAACGAGTGCTCTTCACGCATGAGCAAGCCTTTGCAGACAAGGAGGCATTCTACGCCGCTCTCCGCGCGCGGTTACCTGAGGTTGAGATTATCGAGGTGCCCGCCGCCTCAGTCAGCCTTACCGATGCGATCAGCAGTTACTTGTTTAACGCGCAGTTGGTGACGCTGCCTGACGGCGGCATGGCACTGATCCTGCCGACCGAATGCCAGAGTAATAGCCGCGTATGGAATTGGCTTGAATCGATGATCGCTGGCAATGGCCCAATTCGGCGGCTGGTGCCGGTCGATGTCCGACAATCAATGGCCAATGGCGGTGGCCCCGCCTGCCTGCGCTTGCGTGTTGTGTGCGATCCGGCTGACGTTGATCCGCGTTTTCTGGTTGATGATGCCAAGCTTGATCGGATTGCGAATGTGATTGAGACGCATTGGCCTGAAAGCATTGAACCGAGCGAACTTTCCAACCCGGCCTTATGGACGAAGATAGAGGCAGCGCGGACGGCACTGCTGGCTGAGCTAGACCTCAACGAACTGACCTAAGTGTCGGATTAACTTACATTTAACCATATTGGGAATTGAAAAAGCTCAGGTTTTGGCGGTTGGCCCGATCTTTGCTCATATTAACTTATGGGTAATAAAATAAAACGACTGTTCATTATCAAAACGCGCTGGGAGGCCTACGCAATCATTTACGCACTTGCGCTTGGCGGGGTGCAGCGTGGGATTCTTTACATTGATCAATATCCCGGTTTTGGCGGGAAGTTGCTTTTCCTTGCCACCACAGGCGCGGTATTCATGGCTGGTGCGAAAATCCTCGACGCAGTGCGCGCTCAGATTTGACCCGTAGCGTGCGCGATCATTGCGGCATCATAGCCAAGCAACCCGCCCAATATCTCTGTGCTATGTTGCCCAAGCAGTGGCGGCGCTTTTGGCTCAACCACAGGTGTGCCACCAAGTTTAAGCGGTGATCCGATCAGCGGAACCGATCCAGCCAGCGGATGCGATACGCTTTGCACCATGCCGCGCGCCAGCGTTTCAGCCGCACTGAGCGCCGCCTTCATTGGCCGCACCTCACCGCAAGGCACTTTGACCTTGTGGAGCGACTCTAGCCACCAATGGGTTGGCTTTTGCGCAACCAGCGGCTCCAGTATGGCATCAAGCGCCTCCCGGTTTTTCACACGTGCGCTATTTGTTGCGAACCGCGCATCATCGGCCAAATCTGGGCGACCAAGAAGATCGCGACAGAAAATGCCAAACTGATGATCATTGCCCACAGCGATAACGAACCGTCCGTCAGCACTTTCAAACGTGCGATAAGGAACGACCGAAGGGTGGCTGTTGCCAAATCGCTTCGGCTCTTCATCCGAAACCAAGCAGCTTGACCCAACATTGGCGAGCATCGCCAACTGGCTATCAAACAGCGCCATATCAATATGCTGGCCAAGCCCGTCACGATCCTTGGCGATGAGGGCTGCAAGAATGGCTTGGGCAGCAAACATGCCCGTAAACAAATCCGCCACAGCAACGCCAACGCGCACCGGCGGGCGATCAATATCCCCGTTGATTGCCATCAAGCCGCCCTCAGCTTGGATCACATAATCATAACCGGGTTCGGCAGCACGCGGCGATTGGCGGCCATAGCCCGAGATTGAGCAATAGATGAGGCCGGGAAACTGCGCCGAAAGCGATGTGTAATCGAGTCCGTATTTATCAAGCCCACCCAGCTTATAATTCTCAACCAATACGTCGCTTGTCGCGGCAAGCGCCTTGACCGCCGCCTGTCCCGCAGCACAGGAAAGATCAATCGCGACCGATTTCTTGTTGCGATTGGCGCACAGATAATAGGCCGATTCACCCGCTGCATAGGGCGGGCCCCAGCCGCGCGTATCATCGCCGCCTTTAGGGTTTTCGACCTTGATCACCTCAGCACCTAGATCGCCAAGGATCATCGTACACCAAGGCCCAGCAAGGACGCGTGAGAGATCAAGTATCCGACGACCGGCAAGTGGTGCTGCGCGCGTTGTCATGCGTCGAGCGTCTTGATGATCGCTGAAAAATCAAGCCCGCCCTCCCCTGCATCGGCAAACGCCTGATACAGCGCAGCGGCGCGTTCACCCATTGGCACATTGGCATCAACCGACTGCGCGGCCTCCATCGCCAGCTTCAAATCCTTGAGCATCAGCGCGGTCGCAAAACCACCCTGATAGCCATTGTCCGCAGGCGTAGTCGGGCCAACACCGGGAACGGGGCAATAGCTTGTCATTGACCAATTCTGGCCCGAGGCTTTGGACGAAATATTGTAGAATGTCTGTAGGTCTAACCCAAGCTTCTTGGCCATCGCAAACGTCTCACACGTTGCGATCATGCTCGCGCCAAGCAGCATATTGTTGCAGATTTTGGCCGCCTGCCCTGCCCCTGCATCGCCTGCGTGGATTACAGCCTTGCCCATTGCAGCGAGGATCGGCTCGGCGCGCGCAAAGGCTTGCGGAGTGCCACCGACCATGAAGGTCAGCGTGCCACCATTTGCCGCTGCGATCCCACCCGACACAGGCGCGTCGACCATTTCATAGCCTGCAACCGCAGCCTGATCACAGACATTCCGCGCGGTAGAGACATCGATGGTTGAACAATCGAGCAGCAACGCGGTGCTTGGCGCATGTTCGATAACTTCGCTCGAATATACGCTTTCCACAATCTTGCCATTGGGCAGCATTGAGACAACCGCATCAACGCCCGCGACAGCATCCCGCACTGAAGTGAAAGTTTCACAACCATTGCCCTTGGCCGTCGCAAGTGCCGCCTCCGCCAAATCAAACGCGTTGACGCTATGCCCCGCCTTCACGAGGTTTGCGGCCATCCCGCCGCCCATATTGCCGAGGCCGATGAACGCTATTTTCATGTGCCGCTCCAATTGCCGGGGCGTTTCTCAACAAACGCCGCCATGCCTTCTTTTTGATCCTGTGAACCGAACAGCCCATGGAACAGGCGCCGCTCAAAATTCACGCCCTGCGCCAATGTTGTTTCAAACGCGGCATTGACCATTTCCTTGGTTGCGAGCGCCGCAAGCGGTGCCATCCCTGCAATAATCGTGGCAGACTTAAGTGCCTCTTCAACCAAATCTGCCGCCGGAACCACCTTTGCAGCCAACCCTGATGCTTCCGCCTCAACCGCGCCCATCATCCGGCCGGTGAGGCACATTTCCATCGCCTTGGCCTTGCCAATCGCTCGCGTCAGCCGCTGTGACCCACCCATACCGGGGGTTACGGCGAGTTTGATTTCGGGCTGACCGAATTTCGCGCCGTCTCCAGCAATAATAAAATCACCCATCATCGCCAGTTCACACCCACCACCAAGCGCAAAGCCATTGACCGCAGCGATCCACGGCTTGCGCGTCGCGGTGACTTTTTCATAATCATAGAAGAAATTGCCGCCATACATATCGGCGAAGCTCTGGCTCTGCATTTCTTTGATATCGGCCCCAGCCGCAAAGGCTTTTTCCGAGCCAGTGAGGACGGCGCAGCGTTGGCTATCATCCTTATCGAACGCGCCAAAGGCAGTTACCAAATCAGCAAGCACCTGACTGTTCAGCGCATTCAACGCTTGAGGGCGATTGAGCGTGATCAGCGTAACCGCGCCCTTTTGCTCAACAAGAATAGTTTCATAACTCATAGCGGTTTCCATTCATCTTCGGAGGGCAACGGCGCAAAAATCTCATCAAGCAGCGTATCAGTAACGTCCTCTGGTGTCGCTGGATTCCAGTGCGGCGCATTATCCTTGTCAATGATCACCGCGCGGACACCTTCGATAAAATCATGACGCGTCAACACGCGCGCGGCGATGCGATATTCCATGCGCATATTGTCGGCAAAATCGGCGAAACGCGCACCGTGAGAGAGTTGGCGCAAGCTCACCTTGCACGTTTGCGGCGATTTCGTCCGTAGACCTGCAAGTTCCTTAGTCGCCCATTCGCCGCCATCTTTCTCAAGCGCAGTGAAGATTTCCTCGCAAATATCCGGAGCGAACAGGCGCTCAATCTGTGGGCGGCTCTCCACAATTTTGGCGAGCGGCGCACCAACGCTCGCTTCATTGAGGATCGCTTCGACATTGTCCGGATTGGCCGCAATTGCCGCTTTCGCATCCTCAAGCGAGCCACTCGGTAAATAATGCGTCGCGAGCCCAACCGCGAGGCAATCGGCCCCGTCGATCCGTGCTCCGGTGAGCGCAAGATACTGCCCAACCCGCCCCGGCAAGCGCGACAGATACCACCCGCCACCAACATCGGGGAACAGGCCAATCCCGGTTTCGGGCATTGCAAAGCGGGTATTCCCAGTCGCGATCCGGTACTTGGCTGGCTGCGAAATGCCAACGCCGCCGCCCATCGTGATCCCGTCCATAAACGCGATCACTGGCTTTGGATAAGTGAATAGAAGATGATTGAGCTGATACTCATCATGGAAGAATTTGCGGCCAGCCTCGCCGCCGACAAGTGCGGATTCCTGCAAGAAACGAATATCCCCGCCCGCACAAAAGCCGCGCCCTTCAGCGTGATCAATGATGATGCACGCAACCGCATCGTAACCAGCCCAGGCCTGCAACTGCGCCGTCATCGCATGAACCATGTCAAGCGTCAGGGCGTGGAGTGCCGCTGGACGGTTAAGGCTGATGATGCCTGCCCCTCCATCAATCCGGCTTTTGATATCTTGGGTCACTGCCGCAACAAGTCCCGGCCAACGATCATGCGCATCACTTGGTTAGTGCCTTCCAGAATTGAATGCACCCGCAAATCCCGCCAGAAGCGCTCGATCGGATAATCTTTGAGATAGCCATAACCGCCGTGAAGCTGAAGCGCGTCATTGACGATTTTCGACCCGTTATCAGTCGCCAGCCTCTTCGCCATTGCCGAAAAACGGGACTTGTCCGGAGCGTTCGCATTGACCTTCGCCGCTGCCATATAAAGCAACGCACGCGCCGCCTCCAAATCAGTCGCCATATCAGCGAGCATGAACTGGGTATTCTGAAACTCAGCAATAGGCTGACCAAATTGCTGGCGTTCCTTGGTATATTTGATCGATTCATCAAGGCAGCGCTGCGCCCCGCCAAGCGAGCAGGCGCCAATATTGAGCCGCCCGCCATCAAGCCCCATCATCGCAAAGCGAAAGCCGTCACCTTCGGCACCAACGCGGTTTTCAACCGGCACCTTCACATTGTCGAAAATCACTTGCGCCGTGGGTGAGGCATTCCAGCCAAGCTTACGTTCGGGCGCGCCGAAGCTGACGCCCTCCATCGTTTTTTCGATCACAAGGCAGCTAATGCCTTTTGGTCCGTCGACGCCCGTGCGCACCATCGTTACATAGACATCATTGACGCCGCCGCCAGAAATGAACTGCTTGGTGCCGTTGACGACATAATGGTCGCCTTCAAGTTTCGCTGTTGTCTTGAGCGCCGCCGCGTCCGATCCACTGCCCGGCTCTGTCAGGCAATAGCCCGCCATCTTGTCCATATTATTGAGCTGTGGCAGATACCGCTCCTTCAACTCCGCCGAGCCAAAACAGTCAATCATCCACGCCGCCATATTATGGATCGAAATAAACGCCGATGTCGCGGGGCAGCCGTAAGCCATCGCCTCCATAATCAGCGCCGCCTCAAGCCGCCCAAGACCAATGCCGCCAGATTCCTCGGAAACATAGATTGAAGCAAAGCCAAGCTCGGCTGCTTGTTTGATCGTTTCGCGGGGAAAATGATGCTTCTCATCCCACTCCGCTGCGTGCGGGGTGATCGCATCTGCGGTAAATTTGCGCGCCATATCTTGGATCGCATATTGGTCTTCGGTTAGATCGAATTGGTTGGTCATCTTAACTATCGTTCATTTCTAGTTCATAAAATTTATCAAATACTGATTATATTACATTGAGGTCTATCGGTATGAAAACATCGTCGATTAGAAGAGCTTCTTGCATCGCAGTATTTTTACTCGTTTCTGCTTGCGCCGATTACAGCGGGCTTACAGCCATAGATCAATGCTCTCATAAACCTGGCTGCGTGTCTACGTTGCCAAGTGAAGGCACAGGGCCAAGCAATGCTCAAGCCATTGCTCCCTCTGCATCAGGCAACGTGCAGCCACAATAACCAAGTCTCTTATCCCATCGTCGGGATAACAAACGCATTGGCACCGTCACCCACGCCGCCATCGGGCCAGCGCTGTGTGATTGTCTTGGTTTTTGTCCAGAAACGGACGCCCTCCATCCCGTGCTGGTTGGTGTCGCCAAACGCCGAGCGCTTCCAGCCGCCGAACGAGTGGTACGCCACCGGCACGGGAATTGGCACGTTGATACCCACCATGCCGACATTCACACGTGCGGCAAATTCGCGCGCGGCGTGGCCGTTGCGTGTGAAGATCGCGACGCCGTTGCCATATTGATGCTGGCTCGCGAGGCTAAGTGCCTCCTCAAAATCGGCCGCCCGAACCATTTGGAGGACAGGGCCGAAGATTTCTTCCTTGTAAGACTCCATTGATGTTTTGACATGATCGAACAGCGTTGGGCCAATGAAGAAGCCTTCCTCATGCCCCTGCAACTTGAACCCGCGCCCATCAACGACGAGTTCAGCACCTTCATCAACGCCTTTTTGAATCCATCCTTCCACTCTTGTTTTATGTGCGGCGGTGACGACCGGACCGTAATGCGCGTCTGCATCGGTTGAGATACCAATGCGGAGCGCGGCCATGGCGGGGATCATCCTCTCACGCAGCGCAATTGCAGTTTTCTCACCAACAGGCACAACCACTGGCAGCGCCATGCAGCGCTCACCTGCCGAACCAAATGCAGCACCCGAAAGATCATTCACCACTTGATCAAGATCGGCGTCGGGCATCACAATACCGTGGTTCTTTGCCCCGCCCATTGCCTGCACACGTTTGCCGGCCGCAACGCCGCGTTGATAGACATAGTGCGCGATATCCGATGAGCCAACGAAGCTGACCGCTGCAATCGCAGGGTGATCAAGGATCGCATCGACCATTTCCTTATCACCATGAACGACTTGGCAAATCCCCTCAGGCAAGCCAGCCTCGACAAAGAGCTCAGCCAAGCGAACCGGCAATGACGGATCGCGCTCAGAAGGCTTGATCAGAAACGCATTGCCAGTCGCAATCGCAACGCCCGACATCCACAGCGGTATCATCGCCGGGAAGTTAAATGGCGTAATTCCAGCCCCAATGCCAAGCGGTTGACGCATTGAATAGACATCAATCCCCGGCCCTGCGCCTTGGGTATATTCGCCCTTCAACACATGCGGGATGCCGCAACAAAATTCGATCACTTCAAGCCCGCGCTGAATATCGCCCTTCGAATCAGCAATCACCTTGCCGTGTTCGGAGGAGAGCATGTGCGCAAGAGCGTCCATATTCGCCTCAACCAGCCGTTTGAATTCAAACATCACCCGCGCGCGCCGCTGCGGATTAGTGGCAGCCCATGCTGGCTGCGCCTTGAGTGCAGCCTGAACTGCGCGTTCAAGCACTGCGGCATCGCCGAGCGCAACCTGTGCTTGAACAGTGCCATTGTTGGGATCAAACACATTGCCAAGACGCGTGTTGCTGTCGCCTGCGCCGCCTGAAATGAAGTGATCGATTCGCCGAATTGCCGCCATAACTGCTCCAATTATATGAGTTTGACCAACCTTAGAAGGCTTCCGGCATAGGCGCAAATAACAGTTTGCAGGGCATGATTATCGGGGTTTTTGCAACGTTCTTCGCATAGTAGTCCGATGTGGCAAGAATTTATTATACAATGTTCAAAATGGATACGATCAAGCTATCCCTCCGACGCATATTGAGTCATAAAAGGTAATGTCGTTTTTATACAGTAGTATAGTTATATCTACGAATGAGTCTGAACAGGATTTTCTTGAATCGGTTCCGGGCATTATTGCTGATAAAAACATCGAATATCTTATCATAGGTTATTTTGATAATCAGAGCCGCCTGCTCCATATAGGAGAGGTTTGTTCAGATTTGATTGATGTAGTTTTAGTTCCAGTTCGCAAAATTGCACATGAAGCACTTAACCTCAATGCGCATAGCATCATGTTGATGCACAATCATCCTAGCGGTGACCCCAAGCCAAGTCAGGAGGACATCAAGCAAACGCGGGATATAGCGCGTATATTAAGCCCACTTGGCATTTTTGTTGATGATCATTTGATCGTAGCAGGCGATCACCAGTTTAGTTTTCGCGAAGCGGGGCTGCTCTAATCGGGCTTGCCCTAAGACACGCGACAAGGCATTGACGTTTACGTCAATTCTGCGAGGCTATTGTGACACGATCCGATCATCACCAATCCAATCACAGCGAAGTTGATGCACTCATTGCCTTGCTGTCGTTTACTGATAGTGAAGATGATCGGTTCATAGGCGGCATTAAGTTCGATGGGATCGGTCGTGTTTTTGGCGGCCAGGTGATCGCCCAAGCCTTGATGGCGGCGCAACGCTCGGTTGCTGAAGATCGGATCGCGCATTCACTTCATGCATATTTTATGCGGCCAGGTGCTGAGCAAACCGAAACTGCCTATCAGATTGTACGCGAATATGATGGCGGCAGCTTCTCAAATCGGCGCGTGGTTGCGCTGCAAAATGATAAAACCATCCTCACCCTAACCGCATCATTTCAACGTCCTGAAACCGGGCTTACGCATCAGGCGGTCATGCCTCAAGTCGCGATGCCAGAGGATCTCAGAAGCGATGCCGAAATACGCGCAGAACTGCGAGACCGGATTCCTGAGCGATATCGTGAATTTTTCACCCGCCCGCGTCCGTTTGAATCGCGCCCGGTTGAGCCGCGTAACTGGCTGATTGGTGAAAAAAGCGCGCCCGCTCAAAACACATGGTTTCGCCTCGCAAAATCGATTAGCAATGATGCCGCAATGCACCGGGCAATCCTAGCCTATGCCACTGACATGTCGCTGCTTTCGACTGGAACATTGCAACACGGGCTTAGCTGGATGCACAACAATGTGTTTTCAACCAGTATCGATCATGCCGTCTGGTTTCATGAGCCGTGCCGGGTTGATGATTGGTTGCTCTATGCGTGCCAAAGTCCCTGGACAGGCGGTGGGCGGAGTATGAATTTCGGATCAATCTTCACCCGTGATGGGCGTTTGGTAGCTTCAACCGCACAAGAAGGCTTGATGCGCGAGATTAAACCAAACGGCTCTGCTTGAGCGCGGCTGCAACGAAGCTGGCGAACAGCGGATGCGGATCAAGTGGGCGGCTTTTGAGTTCGGGGTGGAACTGAACGCCAACAAACCATGGATGATCGGGCCGCTCAACAATTTCGGGAAGCTGACCATCGGGTGACATGCCGCTGAACAGTAGGCCATTTTTCTCAAGCACATCGCGGTAGCCGACGTTCACCTCATAACGGTGGCGATGGCGCTCTGAAATCATCGTGCTGTTATAAATGCTCGCGATATGGCTGTTGCCCGTCAGCACTGCGTCATAGGCACCTAGCCGCATCGTCCCGCCAAGATCGCCGCCCGCCTCACGCTGCTGTAGTCCCTCTGCGGTCATCCATTCAGTAATCAGACCAACGACGGGTTCGGCAGTCGGGCCGAACTCGGTTGACGACGCCGCCGCAATCCCGCCAAGGTTTCGCGCCGCTTCTACGCACGCCATTTGCATCCCGAAGCATATCCCGAAATAGGGCACCTTGCGTTCGCGCGCGAAACGGATGCTTGCGATTTTGCCCTCGGCCCCGCGTTCGCCAAAGGCACCGGGTACAAGGATCGCGTCAAGCGGCTCAAGCAGGGCGGCGACATCGCTATCTGCGCTTTCAAACAGCTCAGCATCAATCCAACGGATATGCACCTTCACCCGGTTGGCGATACCACCGTGAGCGAGTGCTTCATTGAGAGATTTATACGCGTCCTGAAGCCCGACATATTTGCCGACGACGCCGATGGTGACTTCGCCTTCGGGGTTGGATTGCCGGTCAATTACATCATTCCAGCGGCTCAGATCGGGCGCAGCGCCGGGTTCGATGCCAAAGGCGCGGAGCACTTCATCATCAAGCCCTTCGCGGTGATATTGTAGCGGCACCGCATAGATTGATGAGGCATCAAGCGCCTGAATGACGGCTTCTTTGCGGACGTTGCAGAACAGCGCGATTTTGGCGCGTTCGCCCTCGGGCAGCGGATGTTCGGTGCGACACAGCAGTATGTCAGGTTGAATGCCAAGGCTAGTCAGCTCACGCACACTATGCTGCGTCGGCTTGGTTTTAAGCTCACCTGCGGCCGCGATGTAAGGCACGAGCGTCACATGGATAAACACCGTGTTCGCGCGGCCAACATCGTTGCGAAGCTGGCGGATCGCCTCAATAAAGGGCAGCGATTCGATATCACCAACGGTGCCGCCAATTTCGCATAACACGAAATCAAGATCATCAGTTTCGGCCTGCGCAAATGCTTTGATTGCATCGGTGACGTGCGGAATGACCTGAACTGTTGCGCCAAGATAATCGCCGCGCCGTTCACGCGTGATGATTTGGCTGTAAATCCTGCCCGACGTCACATTATCTGACTGCCGCGCCGAAACGCCTGTGAAACGTTCATAATGGCCAAGATCAAGGTCAGTCTCGGCGCCGTCATCTGTCACATAGACTTCACCGTGCTGATAGGGCGACATCGTGCCGGGATCGACATTCAAATAGGGATCGAATTTGCGAATGCGGACTTTGTAGCCGCGTGCTTGCAACAGCGCACCAAGCGACGCCGCCATAAGACCTTTGCCGAGCGAGGAAACCACGCCGCCGGTGATGAAAATAAACCGCGCCATGGGAGAAAAGGCTTAAGCGCTGTCCCCCCGGATAGGCAAGGCCGAGAATCCCAAAAAGGAAAATATTATTGTGGGCTATTTCCCGTTTCAGCAGGCGCAGCAACTGGTGGCGGGGCTACTTTTTCAGCGGCTGGTTTGGCAGCCTCTGGCTTGGGGGTCGCGACTTTAGCCGCAGGTGCAGCCTCACGCGCGGCTGGTTTTGGCGACACTTTTTCGGCCGCTGGCTTTGCATCAGGCTTTGCTGGTACAACAATATTATCTTCGATAATTGGGCTTTCACCTGCTGGCTGGCTCGGCGTTCCGCCTGCCATTGGCACGCCCATCGGCGGGGCCACAGGCGCGGTGGCGGCCTTACGCGCAAGTGATGTATCAAGATCATCAGGCGCACGATTGGTGATCGCAATCGCAGCGAGCACGATTGAGAGCGTGACAAACAAGGTTGCCAACACCGATGTCATCCGCGTCAAGAAATCGGCCGCACCGCGCGCGGACATCAGCCCCGCCGGATTACCACCACCGGCAAGTCCGCCGCCTTCCGAACGCTGCATAAGAATAACGCCAACAAGGGCTGCCGCGACAATCGCGTGAACGACGAGAAAGAAAGTGTACATGGGTTGAGTGCTATTCCAATTCGGATCAAGCCGTCGCCCTTAGCGCAGCCGCGCGGCGGGATCAACTGCGCTGGCTTTGTCCTGCGCGGGAGTCTTAATCCGCAATGCCGCCAGCCGCGCATAATCCTCCTGACATTCATCGGCAATCCTGCGTGCGGCGTCACTCAGCTTGGGCATATCCGGGGGCGGCGACGCAAAACCTGTGCTTGCCTCAACCGCGCCGTACCAATGGCTGCCCCAGATTCCGTCATCAGGATGCGGCCCCGCTTGCCAGCCGAGCATGGCATCGTCCCAACTGATGCCAAGCGCCAAACAAAGCGCGCGCAGCATCCCCGCCGGATCATTCAAAATGTCGCTACTGTCGATCACTGGCGCGCAAACGCCAAGCCGATCCGAAATACGGCTGTGATAATCAACCAGCTTCGCAAACCCAAGCAGGTGCGCCGCGCGGAGATCATTCTTCGCGGCATAGCTTGCGACAACCAGTTCAGGCGCGCGGATCAGGAACGCATGAACATGATCGGGAAAGTCAAGAATATCGACTGGGCCGACCATGTGGTGCGGCATATGCTTTTGATACCAAACGGGTTTTCCACCCGGCACGGCCCCGCGCATTGCCGCCGCGACCGAGTGCCAATCGGTATCCATATCGGCAATAACGGCGTCGGCCATTGGCTGAGCCTCGCCCGACATTTTGAGGAACGCCCCGTAAAATGGTTCATCAGTCACCGCACAATCGGCGCGCGATGAGAAGCTGCGCATCATCGCGGTTGAGATATTGCGTGGGCCAGACCACATTGCGATGCGGACTGTCATGGGCGACGGCGGCCTGCAATGTCGCTTTCGATGTGCGCTTTATATAACCCTTGCAAGCGCTCAACCATCGGCCCGCGTCCATCGGTGAGTACGCGCCCGTCAATCGTATGCGCGGGTACAACGCCTGCGAATGTGCCCGTAACAAAAGCCTCATCCGCGCCGTACACATCGGTGAGTGAGAAATTGCGCTCAAAAACCGGAATGCCATTTTGCTTGCAAAGGTTGACGACATTGCGCCGCGTGATCCCGTCCAGGCAATAATCGCCTGACGACGTCCACACCTCACCTTTGCGGACGATGAAGAAATGCGTTGAATTGCACGTCGCGACGAAACCGTGCGGATCAAGCATCAGCGCCTCATCCGCGCCTGCTTCTGCCGCCTGAATGCAGGCGGTGATGCAGTTGAGTTTGCTGTGCGAATTGAGCTTTGGGTCTTGCACCGCCGGATCACCCCGCCTTACGTGGACGGTGAAGAGCGACAAACCCTGTTCCACCGTCGCGGGCAGCGGGTCTTTATATTCGGCGATGATCACAATCGTCGCGGGCGAAATCACCACGCGCGGGTCTTGATAGGGCGTTGAGCGGATGCCGCGCGTCACCATCAGGCGGATGTGGCAGGCGTCCATGTTGTTTGCATCAATCGTTGCATAGAGCCGCGCCTCCATCTCACCGCGCGAAATGCCGATGTCCATCGCAATCGCCTTCGCGCCCTCCCACAGTCGGTCGAGATGCGCTCCGAGGAACGCCATCCGCCCGGCGTGAACGCGGATTCCCTCCCACACGCCGTCGCCGAGCATAAAGCCGCTATCAAACACCGAAACCACCGCCTGCGCGCGCGGGGTGAGTGTGCCATTCACATTGATCAGGATCGCATCATTGCGCGGATCTGGGGTGAAATCGTGGGTGCCCAAAGCCATTTCAAAAACGTGCCATCAGATTGGTCGATTCATGAGCGCGAGTGTCTCAATCATTTTTCGCGAAAATCTCAGGAAGTTGACACTGAATCGGTAGTTTTTCATTGGCCTGCCAATCTCCTCTCCAAAAGTGGAGCAGCGCAAGTTTGCCAAAGCGGGCGCGTGTAGGACAGCGGTTTTTTGGCGCGCTCCAAACTGCTAGGCTTTCCAGCTTACCCTAGTCCGTTCGTGTCGAGCGAAGTCGAGACAACAAGGCCACCGTGTCTCGACATCGCGCGACACGAACGGGAAATTGTAATTGGCTCTCAAAAAGACAAACCCC
>JANOXQ010000025.1:0-15169 GCA_031418495.1 Sphingomonadales bacterium | reverse complement strand
CCCCCCCGGGCGCGCGGTTCCCCCCCGCCCCCCCCCACGAACGGGTCAAGGTAACATAACGTGACCTTAGAAAGGAGCCATAATGCCAATTGATGCCACTGCCCCTTACGATGACAGCAACATCTTCGCACGGATCCTGCGCGGCGAAATCCCCAACAAAACCGTCTATGAGAATGAGTGGGCGCTCGCCTTTCATGATATCAATCCGCAGGCACCAATCCACTTCCTCGTGATCCCCAAGGGTCGCTATGTCAGTTGGGATGATTTCAGTGCGAATGCGACCGAGGCAGAGATTGCAGGCTTCATCCGCGCGGTCGGTCATGTCGCGCGCGAAGCGGGGCTACCAGCGCCGGGATACCGTTTGCTCGCTAATATCGGTGGGCATGGTCATCAGGAAGTGGCGCACCTTCATGTCCATATCTTCGGCGGAAAGCAGATGGGGGCGATGTTACCGCGTTAAAACGGTTGCACCTCGCGGAGAAGCGGCTAGGTTCGCGGCAATAAGAGATATTCGGGAGTATGTTATGAATTTTAGTCGCGTCAAATCAATCGACGCCATCCTCAAGACGGCGGAGAAGAAATCGCTCCACCGAACGCTTGGCGCGTTTCAGCTCACCCTATTTGGCATTGGTTGCGTGATCGGCACCGGCATTTTTGTGCTGACCGCCGCTGGCGCGCAAAAAGCCGGGCCTGGCCTTATGCTTGCCTTTGCGATTGCAGGCGCGATCTGCGTTGTGGCCGCGCTGTGTTACGCTGAAATCGCTTCGATGCTCCCAGTCGCTGGGTCTGCCTATACTTATACCTATACCGTGATGGGCGAGATGCTTGCTTGGACAGTAGGATGGGCGCTTGTCCTTGAATATGCTGTTGCGGCGAGTGCTGTGTCGGTCGGTTGGTCGGGCTATTTTACAGGCACGATATTAAATCAGTTTTTCGGGATACAATTGCCCGTCTGGCTTACCGCTGGCCCGCTCGCGTTTGGTGGCGCTCCGGGTGGTTTGATTAACTTACCCGCTGTCGTGATCGCCTTGCTCGTCACGTGGCTGCTGATGATCGGCACCAATGAATCCGCGCGCGTTAACGCGATCCTCGTCGCAATCAAGGTCACTGCGCTTACTGCATTTATCATCCTGACGCTACCCAAGGCTGAGGCGGCAAACTTCAATCCCTTCCTTCCCGCTGGTGTTTTTGGCGGTTTCGGAACAGGCGTCGGCGCGGTTGGTGCTGCGGCAACGATCTTCTTTGCCTATGTTGGTTTTGACGCGGTTTCGACGGCGGCTGAGGAAACCAAAGACCCGCAGCGTAACGTGCCAATCGGCCTCATCGGATCGCTTGGCTTCTGTACGGTGTTCTACATCCTCGTGGCCGCAGGTGCGGTTGGCACCATCGGTGGCCAGCCAATCATGGGGCCGAACGGTATTCCTTTCCCTGCCGGTTCAGAAGCACTTGCGGTTCAGTGCGCCTTACCACAATATGCCAATATGCTGGTCTGCTCAAACGAAGCACTCGCGCATGTGTTGCGGGAAATCGGGTTTAGCAAGGTTGGCAATCTGCTTGGTATCGCGGCTTTTGTTGCCCTGCCCTCAGTGATCCTAATCCTGCTGTTTGGCCAGACGCGTATCTTCTTCGTGATGTCACGCGACGGGTTGCTTCCCGAGAGCCTTTCGAAAATTCACCCGAAGTGGAAAACGCCTTATGTCGTGACCGCAATCACTGGCGGCGTCGTTGCTTTTGCAGCGGCATTCCTGCCTGTTGGTCAGCTTGCCGATATTGCCAACGCAGGGACGCTTTACGCCTTCATGATGGTCGCCATCGCAGTGATGATGCTCCGCAAAAGTGAACCCAACCGCGTGCGCAGCTTTAGAACGCCTGCGCTTTGGCTCGTTGGGCCAGCGACGATTGTTGGCTGCATCTTCCTGTTCCTCAACCTGCCGTTAGAAGCAATGATCGTGCTGCCTGCATGGGGCGCGGTTGGGATGGTGATCTACTATCTCTACGGATACCGCACGAGCCATGTCGGGCGCGGGCTAACTGAGGTGCATGAGGCAGACCCCGACCTGCCCAAATCGCCGGTCGAAGATATCATATAAAGAAAAGGGAGGCCTCGGCCTCCCTTTTTTCTTATCCCAACCGCGCGCTTACCAGCGCCGCTAAATCGGCCTCAGGCCTTGGCCCGAAGTGTGAGATCACCTCGGCTGCGCAGACCGAGCCCATGGTCAGGCTGTCGGCAACTGAGCGACCCTGAGCTTGGCCCGAAAGGAAGCCCGCCGCAAACAGATCACCAGCGCCGGTGGTATCGACCACCTTTGCAACGGGTTCGGCGGAAACCGCTGTGCGGATGCCGTCCTTTACCGCAATCGCACCGTGTTCGCTGCGTGTGACGACGAGCAGTGACACCTTGCCCGAAACCGCAGCCACCGCCGCATCAAAATCCTCAACCTGCGTCAGTGAACAGATTTCAACTTCATTGGCAAAGAGGATATCAATATCGCCCGCATCGATCAGCGCCATGAAATCGGCACGGTAACGATCAATCACGAACGCATCGGACAGCGTAAACGCAACCTTGCGCCCGGCACTCTTCGCACAGGCAATTGCTTCTTTCATCGCCGCGCGCGGCTCGGCTGGATCCCACAGATAGCCTTCGAGATAGAGGATTGCGGCGCTCGCGATCAAATCACGGTCAATCGCCGCAGCAGGCAGATATTGCGACGCGCCGAGGAAGGTGTTCATCGTCCGCTGGCCATCGGGCGTGACGAGGATCAGGCACTGCGCCGTTGGTGGCTCTGCCGCGCGCGAAGGCGTATCGAACGCAACGCCAATCGCGCGAATGTCATGCGTGAAGACTCCGCCAAGCTGATCCTGCGCCACCTGCCCGATAAAGCCACAGCGCTGACCAAGGGCGGCCATGCCCGCAATCGTGTTTGCCGCTGACCCGCCACTGATTTCCTTGCCTGGCCCCATTTTAGCATAAAGTGCAGTGGCGGCGTCTGCATCAAGTAATTGCATTGATCCCTTGGCCATACCCTCGCGCGCCAAAAACGCGTCATCGGTGGTCGCGATTACGTCAACAATGGCATTTCCGATGGCGACAATATCGAGGCTGGCTTGGGTCACGAGGCTAAATTCCTAAATTGGTAAGATTGGCGCGTCGCCTAGAGCGCGCCGCCGCGATTGACAAGACCAAGCTGTTGGCGGCAGTGATACAGGCAATGCTCAGTGCGCTTTCACTCATCCTTGGCCAGATTGGCGACCGCGCAATTTTAGGCGTGATTGCGAAGTCACTCGCGCTAACGCTGGTGATTTTTGGCATAGTTGGGGTGGCGGCGGTTTTTGTAACGCGCGCTGTTGTTGCGGCTTATGGCTGGGGCGATGATGCCGGATTTGCGGCGGCGGCAGCGGCTGGCCTCGCGGTCATTATCGGCGCATGGCTATTGTTCCGCGCGGTGGCAATTCCGGTGATCGGCCTCTTTGTCGATGAGGTAGTCGCTGCGATTGAAGCGCGGCACTATCCTGCAGCAGCACAGATCGCCCGGCCAGCGACGTTTGCGCTGTCACTCAGGCTAGCGCTTGCATCGCTCGCGCGGCTAATCCTGCTCAATCTGCTCGCCGTGCCGCTTTATGCGGTGCTGCTGTTCACTGCGATTGGGCCGCTGATCCTGTTTTTGGCAATCAACGCCCTCCTGCTTGGTCGCGATCTTGGCGAGATGGTTGCGGTGCGCCATCTGGATGCTTCGGCCCGCAAAGACTGGTTGCGCGTGACACGCGGTGAGCGCGCGATTATGGGGGCAATTGTGACTGGCATTTTCATGATCCCGATTATCAACCTGATCGCGCCAATCGTCGGCGCTGGTATGGCGACACACCTATTCCACCGGAGGCAAGCATGACACTGCGCACTGTATCTATCTTAACCAGCGCGCTGATCATCTCGGCATGTGCCGCAACGCCAAAGGCGGCAAAGATTCAGGCACCAGTGCTTATCTCACCCCCGCTTGTCACCCCAGCCGGGCTTGACCGCGTAATTGGGCGCAATGTCGGGGCGCTCATCTCACTGTTCGGCAATGCGGATCAGGACGTGCGCGAGGAAAACAGCCGCAAACTGCAATTCAGCAGTGGTATCTGTATCCTCGACGCCTATCTGTATACCCCGGCGAAGGGCAAGGAGCCGCTCGTCAGCTATGTTGATGCGCGCCAGCCCGACGGCGGCTCGATTGACCGCGCATCGTGCGTTGCCGCGCTCACCCGTCGCAAAGAAGCACGCTAAGTTCAGCTAGCCCCCACTCGGCGGCATCGCGCACAACCTCGGACGGATCACTAAGCAGCGCCTTGAGTGGCTCCACCAATTCTACTGATCCGCTATTGCCAGCTGCAATTGCGGCGTTGCGCACCATCCGGTCACGGCCGATCCGCTTGATTGGCGAACCGGCAAAAACTGCACGAAAGCCAGCATCATCAAGTGCGAGCAAATCAGCAAGAGCCGGTGCCGCAAGCTCTGCACGCGGGGCGAACGCCTTGTTTGCCGCTGCACTACTCGCAAATTTATTCCATGGGCAGACGGCAAGACAATCATCGCAACCGTAAATGCGGTTGCCGATGGCGCGGCGGAACTCGTTTGGGATTGGCCCTTTATGCTCGATCGTTAGATAAGAAATGCAGCGCCGCGCATCAAGCCGGTAGGGTGCAAGAAATGCATCAGTAGGGCAGGCGGTTTGGCAAGCGATACAACTACCGCACTGATCGCGGTGCGGCACATCAGATTCAAGATCAAGCGTCGTGAAGATGCTCCCCAAGAATAGCCAACTGCCATGATCAGCGCTCACCAAATTGGTATGCTTGCCCTGCCAGCCAAGGCCCGCCGCTGCACCAAGCGGTTTTTCCATGACGGGTGCGGTATCGACGAACACCTTCAGCTCGCCCCCCGCTTGATCAATTATCCAGCGCGCAAGAGCCTTTAGCGCCTTTTTGACGACATCATGATAATCAACGCCTTGAGCATAAACCGAAATCCGACCACGCGTTTTCGCTTCGACGAGTGCGAGCGGATCGGTAGCAGGGGCATAGCTCATCCCCAAAGCAATCACGCAGCGCGCGCCGTCCCAAAGCACCTGTGGGTGGCCACGCTGCTCTTTGCGCGCCTCCATCCACTCCATTGCGCCGTGATTGCCGCCCTCAAGCCAGACCTGCAACCGCTGACCCTGCTTAGCCGATATATCAGCTCGCGTGACGCCAACGCTCACAAAACCAAGCTCAGCCGCCTTGCTTTTTAACGTTTTGGTGAAACTGCTCTTGTTAAGGGTCATGGATACCCGCTACCACGCGGCATCCATAGTTGGGAATAGTCGCAGCGTGAATGATGATACGCCCGTCCGGGCCACAGGACTGATCAAATATTTCGGCAATGCCCGCGCGGTCAACGGCGTTTCGCTTTCCGTGCCCAAGGGCAGCATTTACGGCGTACTTGGCCCCAATGGCGCGGGCAAGACGACGACGCTGCGGATGTTGCTTGGCATTCTTGATCCTGACGCGGGTGAACGCACCCTGCTCGGCCACAGTAAACCGCGAGAGGCGGGTAACCGCGTTGGCTATCTCCCCGAAGAGCGCGGACTCTATCCAGCGATGAAAGCGCGTGAGGCCATCGCCTTCATGGGCGCGCTGCGCGGGCTTGATTGGAATGAAGGCCGGACGCGCGCGGATGCGATGCTTGAAACCGCAGGGCTTGGTCACGCGGCGCACAATAAAATCCGCAAGCTGTCAAAAGGCATGGCGCAGTTGGTGCAATTGCTCGGCTCAATCGTCCACCGACCCGAACTGATTGTGCTTGATGAGCCGTTTTCAGGGCTTGATCCGGTCAATCAGGAAAATCTTGAGAAGCTGATCCTAACCGAACGGGCGCGGGGGGCGACGATCCTGTTTTCCACCCACGTCATGGGCCATGCCGAACGCATGTGTGATCGGCTCTCGATCATTGCGAAGGGGCAGGTGCGCTTTGAAGGCACAGTCGATGATGCGCGCAGCACCTTGCCAATGCGCGCGCATTATGTGCCATGCTCCGGCATCGAAGCGGTCGGCGCGCTGTTGCCCGTCGGGGCTGAACGCAGCGCGACGGGCTGGCGCTTCACTGTTCCAGATGGCGGCGCGGAAGCTCTCCTCTTGACGCTGATCCAGAACGGTCACGGCATCGCCGGGCTGACGATGGAGCGGCCAAGCCTGCATGATGCCTTCGTCAAGATTGTTGGGATAAATGCTGCCGAAGCAGCGGAGGCGCTGGTATGAACCACACGCTCAACCAAATCATCGTGATCGCGCGGCGTGACTTTATGGCAGTGGTAGCCACACCTACCTTCCTCCTTTTTCTATTTGCGCCTTTCTTTTTGCTCGCCATTAGCGTCGGGAGCGGATTTGGCGGCGCGTATCTCGCCAAGTCTTCGATCAGCAAACGCCAGATGATCGTGATCGCAACGGCCACCGATGGCGCATTATTAACCGCGAATAATCCTGCGGTGCGCAATCGGCTTTATGGCCCCGAAAACAGCCTCTCCGATTTGCGCGTGATTGCTCCTGAAGGCGACGTGACGGCGCAGCAATCGGCACTATTTGCGAGTAAGGATATCGACATAACCGCCATTCTACGCGGGCCACTCAGCGCGCCGATTATCACGCATCAAAAAGGTGAGGATCGCAGCGCGCGTTTTCTGGCTACACTCGCCGAAGAAACACTTCGTGCACAACGACTTGGCGGATCACCCGAAACGCGACTGAGCGCAGCAAAAATCACTGAAATCGTCCAGAATGTTCCAACCAAAAGCCGCCAGCAGAAAACTGGATCTGGCGCGGTTATTGGTATTTTCTTGCTGACCCTAATGCTTGCCAGTCAAGCGGTTGGGATGATGGCCGAGGAAAAAAGCAATAAGGTTCTCGAAATTCTCGCCGCTGCTGTGCCGCTTGAAGCCGTATTTTTCGGTAAGTTGATCGGCCTGTTCGGCGTTGCGATGCTGTTCGTTGCCTTCTGGGGAACACTAGCCGCTTTTGGCGCCAGCTTTGTACCGGCAAGCCTTGGCCTTGCCGCTTTTGCGCCGACTATCGGTTTGGTTCCGTTCGTGATTCTTGGTGCCTGTTATTTCACAATGGCCTTTATGCTACTTGGCGCAGTCTTTCTTGGTATTGGTGCGCAAGCCTCAACGATGCGCGAAATCCAGATGCTTTCACTTCCTATCACGATCATTCAGATGGCGATGTTTGGGCTAGCCTCAGCGGCGGCAAGCAATCCCGATACGACCATTGCACTTGTGGCCGAAATCTTCCCGTTCAGTTCACCCTTCGCAATGGCGGCGCGCGGCGCGACTGACCCAGCACTTTGGCCGCATCTGCTGGCGCTTGCTTGGCAGGCGCTTTGGGTCGCCCTGACGATCTGGTTTGCAGCACGACTATTCCGCGCAGGCGTGCTCAATTCTGGCGGCGGTTTCTGGGCGGCATTCACTCGACGACCAACAAAAAACGCCGCTTGATCGAAGCCCCATTGACAATGTTGTGAATAGTAGCATTCTGCAACCTTGTTTTGATAGCTTGTGAGAGATTCGACTATGGCGACGGCGTTTCAAGTGGAAAATGAAGTGGTGGCTCCGGTTGATCCGCTCGATGTAACCCGCCCGCATCTTTATCATGATGACACATGGCACGCGCCGTTCCGTGAGCTTCGCGCCAAGGCTCCGGTCTATTACTGCGAGAATTCGCCGTTTGGTTCGTACTGGTCAATCTCAACCTACAAGCCGATTGTCCAGATTGAGGCGCTGCCCAAGGTCTTTTCCTCAAGCTGGGAATATGGTGGCATCACCGTTGCTGGCGACGTGAATACAGTGGCCGAAGCCGAAGTGCGGATGCCGATGTTCATCGCGATGGATCCGCCCAAACATCAGGCGCAGCGCCGCACTGTGGCCCCTGCCTTCACGCCAAGCGAGATTGACCGGATGCGCGTCGAAGTGCGCGAACGCACGGGCGCTGTGCTCGATTCACTCCCCATCGGCCAAGCGTTTGACTGGGTGGATAAGGTATCGATTGAACTCGCAACCGGGATGCTCGCCAAGCTATTCGATTTCCCCTGGGCAAGCCGTGAAAACCTCACCCGCTGGTCAGATGTTCTTGGCGATATCCGCATGTTTGAAACGCTCGAGAAACGCCAGTTCCGGCTGCAAAATGCGTTCGAGATGGGCATGGCTTTCCGCCAACTCTGGGATTCAAAGAAAGATCAGCCACCTTCGCACGATCTCATTTCGATCATGCTCAATTCGGATGCAATGGCCGAAATGGATGAGGGCGAATTTATGGGGAACCTCATCCTTCTGATCATCGGCGGCAATGATACCACACGCAACACGATGAGCGCGCTTGCTTATGGCCTCAATCAGTTCCCTGATGAGCGCACCAAGCTAGAGGCCAATCCAGAACTTGCAAGCAATGCGCTGAGCGAGCTGCTGCGCTGGCAAACGCCGCTCGCGCACATGCGCCGCACGGCGCTTGAAGATGCCGAAGTTGAAGGGCAGATGATCAAAAAGGGTGATAAGCTCGCGCTCTGGTATCTTTCAGCGAACCGCGATGAAAGCATCTTCCCCGATGCGGACAAGATCATCATCGACCGCGAAAATGCCCGGCGGCACTTGGCATTCGGCTATGGCATCCACCGCTGCGTCGGCGCGCGTGTGGCTGAGCTGCAATTGCTCATCCTGATTGAGGAAATGGCCAAGCGCCGCTTGCGCGTGAACGTGCTCAGCGAGCCTGAGCGGGTGAGCGGCTGCTTCGTCCACGGTTACCGCAAGATGATGGTGGAACTCAGCCGCTATTAAGCGCAATATCAACGCATAATAATGAGTCGCCAAACCGACCAATTCAGGAGAACGCAACTATGGCGACCATGCTCAAGCCCGAAATCGATGCGGTTGATCCGCTCGACGTAAGCCGCGCCGAACTTTACACCGAGCATAAGTGGCAGGAACCGTTTCGCACGCTTCGTGAGACTGCGCCGGTTTACTGGTGTGCGGATAGCAAATTCGGGCCTTATTGGTCAGTCTCGTCGTACAAAGCGATCCAGCATGTCGAGGCACTGCCTGACATTTATTCGTCCGATTGGGAAGTTGGCGGCATCACGATTGCTGACCCGCTTGAAGGAAGCACAGGCATCCAACTGCCGATGTTCATCGCGATGGATCGCCCCAAACATACCGAACAGCGCCGCACAGTCGCGCCAGCCTTCACGCCAAGCGAAATGGTACGGATGGCGGAAGATATCCGGCGGCGGACGGGCGAATTGCTTGACAGCCTGCCCTACGGCGAACAATTCGATTGGGTCGATAAGGTTTCGATTGAGCTGACGACAGGAATGCTCGCACTACTGTTTGATTTCCCATGGGAGGATCGCCGTAAGCTGACCTTCTGGTCGGACTGGGCGGGCGATATTGAACTCGCACAAGATGCCTCGCGGCTTGAAGAACGGATGGGCCATTTGTTTGAGATGGGTGCCTATTTCAAACGGCTGTGGGATGAGCGTGTTGATAAGGAACCGACGCCTGATCTGATCTCAATGATGATCCATAGCGAAGCCATGAAAGACATGGGCGAGATGGAGTTTATGGGCAATCTCGTGCTGTTAATTGTCGGCGGCAATGATACCACGCGCAATACAATGTCGGGGATTGCTTACAGCCTCGATAAATTTCCTGATCAGCGCGAACTGCTCGAAAATGAGCCATCAATTATTGCGACCGCTGCAAGCGAGTTCATCCGCTGGCAAACTCCGCTCGCGCACATGCGTCGCACCGCGACGCAGGATACCGAGCTTGAAGGGCAAAAGATCAAAAAGGGCGATAAGGTTATCATGTGGTATATCTCGGGCAACCGCGATGAAAGCGTGTTTCCTGAAGCCGACAAGCTGATCCTCAAACGCGAGAATGCGCGGCGGCATTTGGCATTTGGCTACGGCATTCACCGCTGCGTCGGCGCGCGGCTCGCAGAGCTTCAAGTGGCAACCCTGCTTGAGGAAATGGCCAAGCGGCGGATGCGTGTGAATGTGATTGGTGAACCAATCCGCGTGGCACAGAGCTTCGTCAACGGGTATAAATCAATGCAGGTTGAACTCAGCAAATATTAGAAGGGGTAAGGTCATGGCTACAGCGTTGCAGCCTACCGCAGAGGCGGTTGACCCCTTTGACGTAAGCCGCGCCGAACTTTACGCCGAGCACCGCTGGCACGAACCCTTCCGCCGACTGCGCGCCGAAGCGCCGCTCTATTACTGCGCGAACAGCGAATTCGGGCCGTATTGGTCAGTCTCAACCTACAAACCCATCGTCCATATCGAAGCGCTGCCAGATATTTATTCCTCATCTTGGACGAACGGCGGCGGCGTCAGCATCGCCGACCGCAACCCTGGCGATAAGCCAATGCCGAGCTTCATCAGCATGGATCGCCCCAAGCATACCGATGAACGGCGCAGCGTTTCGCCCGCCTTCACCCCGAGCGAAATGGTGCGGCTCAGCGCCGACCTAAGGATGCGCACCGCTGAGACCCTTGACACATTGCCCTACGGCGAACGCTTCGACTGGGTTGACCGCGTTGCGATTGAGCTGACCACACAGATGCTTGCGATCCTGTTTGATTTCCCGTGGGATGATCGGCGCTTGCTGACCTTCTGGTCGGACTGGGCAGGCGATGTGGAAATCATCAAAGACCCCACGAAAAATGCCGAACGCATTGGCCATCTCCATGAAATGGGTGCCTATTTCAAGAAGCTGTGGGATGCGCGCTCGGCCAACCCCGACGGCCCCGACCTGCTGTCGATGATGATCCGCAGTGAGGCGATGCGCGGGATGGACGCGCAGGAATTTATGGGCAATCTCATTTTGCTGATCGTCGGTGGCAATGATACGACGCGCAACACGATGTCGGGGCTCGCCTATGCGCTCAACAAATTCCCTGATCAGCGTGCTGCGCTTGAGGCTGATCCTTCGCTCATCCCCGGCACAGTGAGCGAGATCATCCGTTGGCAAACCCCGCTCGCGCACATGCGGCGCACCGCGCTTCAGGATACTGAGCTTGAGGGGCAGCAGATCAAAAAAGGCGATAAGGTTGTGATGTGGTACATCTCGGCCAACCGCGATGAGAGTGTGTTTCCCGACGCGGATAAGCTGATCGTCACCCGCGAAAATGCGCGGCGGCATTTATCATTCGGCTACGGCATCCACCGCTGCGTCGGCGCGCGGCTGGCCGAATTGCAAGTGACGATCTTGCTTGAAGAAATGGCCAAGCGGCGGATGCGCGTTAACGTAATCGAAGAGCCGGTGCGGGTAGCGCAAAGTTTCGTCAACGGTTATCGATCAATGCCTGTGGAGCTCAGCCGCTACTAATATGGATATCAACGAAAACCCGCTTAACCCTCGGTTTAGCCCGCTGATTGCGATTGACGCAATTCGCAATTTGATCCGCAACAAGGAAGATACCGCGCAAGTGTTCCGCCTGCTCGTGGCGCTACGTGGCAAATCCTTCGCACGCAATTTCGCACGGTTTGAGGCGTCCCCGGTCGGCGCGCGCGTGCTGGCGAACAAGGAAAATCTGGTCGATGTGCTGAGCGACCGCACCTATCTGCAAGCCTTGCCCGAAGGCAGCCTTGGCCGGGCGTTCATCGCCTTTCTTGATGGTTGCGGGATTTCGCCGCAAGGGCTAAACGATGCCGCGCATGAGGCTGGCCTCAAAGACGAACATTTTTCCGAAGACCTTGTTCGCTACGCCGGGCGTCTCAGGGTTCAGCATGATCTGTGGCATGTCATCGGCGGCTATGGCTGTGACGGCTTTGGTGAAGTGTGCAACCTCGCCTTCTCCTATCCGCATTCAAAGAACATTGGCATGATGATCCTCGCGATTGCGGGCGCGCATAAATATGCGCAAGCCTTCCCCGGCGAACCAATCCGTTCAGCCATGTGGGAAGGCTATCGGCGCGGCAAGCGGGCAACATGGCTGATTGGCGTGGATTGGGAAAAGCTGCTGCCGCTACCGCTTGACGAAGTGCGGAGGGAACTTGGCGTAACTGACACACCAAAACGCTACATGGCCGCGCCGCGTGTGATTGCCGCATCGGGAACGATGGCACCGATGGGGGCTTAAAGGCGGCACGTCGGTTTGGGGTTTATCTGCTTTCGACAAGAAATCGGTCGTTCTGAAACCCAGTTCAGGGAGTCAAGACCTGCCGCTCATTTATTGGCCTTTGCAGGAAGTTAGATCGAGCCTTTCAGCACGCCATCTATGACACCAATAATTGCATCCGCAGCCATATTGGTGCCGGGAGCGCGCCCGTCCGATGCATGGCGCAAGAGCGCGATTTCAGTCAGTGTCGCATTGATCAGCCGCGCTGCCAGCAAAGCATCCACATTGCCCTTGAGTTTTTCTGATTCGAGCACGGCATGGACAAGACCCAGTAAAGGTTCCAACGTTATTGAATCTTCGAGAGCCCGCGCACCCGCAAAGCCAAGAGCCTTGGGCGCAAGGTCAAGTATGATTGTGCGTGCGTCGCTGCGCTCAACAGCTTTGAGCCACGCCATTGCGGCAGCCTTTAGCTGCTCACGCGGAACTCCGATCTTTGCCGCACGCTTGCCAGCGGCGTTGATAGTTTCCAGCGAAACCAGACTGAACACGGCGGCGAAAAGCGCCTCCTTGCCGTCGTAATGATGATATAGCGCACCTTTGGTGAAGCCAGCGTCTGTCGCGATTTTCTCAAGTGATGCTCCGTCATATCCGTCTCGCACAAAGGCCGCGCGCGCGACAGCGAGTATCTTGGAGCGCGTAGCGTTGGAGCGTTCGATTTGGGTTGACATGGCTGGCGGATCTCGGTGATAAACATACTATCGGTAGGTATCTAAAAAAGGAAAGTTTATATGCCGGTGGATATGCAATGTATAGACACGATGTTGTCTGCGTGGAACGCGCATGATGAGAGTTTGCTGAAGCAAATTGTCGCAAGGTCGCTTTCTCCCGACGTCGAGTTTTGCGACCCGCTCCATGACATTCGCGGGCATGCGCCATTTATCGACATGGTAAAAGCATTCTGGGCTAAACATGGTCATTGTAAAATCACGCGCACGAGCGGCATTGATGCGCATCATGATCGGGCACGCTACACATGGGTCATTGAATCACCGGAAGGGGGCCGGTTCGAAGGTTTTGACGCTGTCTCGTTAGACCTTTCGACTAAGAAGGTACGCCGGGTTGATGGCTTTTTTGGGCCGTTGTCGCCGATCTAGGCATTGCGACCAAGCCCTGACCGAACATGAAGGACAAGCATGTATGAAGATATTCATTACCGGCGCATCAGGCTTTGTCGGTGGCGCTGCGACGCGCGCGGTGATCGCTGGAGGGCATCATGTGACTGCAATGTCACGCTCAAGTCGCTCGGACGCGGTAATCAAAGCGCTTGGTGCTACGCCAATACGGTGTGACCTCGAAAGCATCGCTGCTAAACATATAATTGGCGCCGATGCCGTGCTGCACTGTGCTGCATTCGTTGAGGCATGGGGGCCAAAGGATGCGTGGTTTAAAGGCAATGTTCTGGGAACCCAAAACGTGCTTGATGCAGCAAGAGCGGCGGGTGCGAAGCGCTTCATCCACATCGGCTCCGAAGCCGCGATTGTACACGGCCAACATATTCACGACGCGGATGAGAGCTATCCGCTCGCGTCTCAATCGCCATATCCGTATTGCGCGACCAAGGCACAGGCCGAACAGCGCGTGCGATCGGCCAATGCGTCGGGCTTGTTTGAAACGATCGTCCTTCGCCCGCGCTTCATTTGGGGGCCGGGCGACACAACCTTGCTTCCCATTATCGAAAAGATGGCGGCCGCTGGCAACTGGACGTGGATCGATCATGGCCGCGCGATTACGTCGACGACCCATATTGATAACCTGGTTCATGCGATCATGCTCGCGCTAACAAGGGGCAAGGGTGGAGAAGCCTATTTCATACTCGATGATGGTCAATCGAGAATGAAAGACATGATCAATGGAATGGCGGCCTCCAAAGGATTGATATTACCGGACAAATCGATACCTTCTTGGCTCGCAAACATCATTGGTGGTGCTACGGAGGCCGTCTGGCGGCTGTTCCGGTTGAAGGGTGAGCCGCCCTTGACGCGCCACGCCGCAATGGTGATGGCCCGCGACTGCAAGCTTATCGGTGCAAAAGCGCGGACTGATTTGGGCTATGTTCCGGTAATCGCGGTCAAGGATGGATTGGCGGCGATGGCCAGTCCAGGTTGATTGGTCATCGTTGTGGTCGCAGCGAAGCATGTTTTCGCTAACCTTCTGACACCGCCCGCACATGACAATTTGGCGACACCCAGGGGCTGTCTCGCTTCACAATATCTAGCGATGTGGATGATCGCCCGTGGGGTTTTCATATGCAACGTAGAAGTAGCAGTGCATTCCGTAACGCCCGTTTGCGAAGCGTCGTGCTAAGTTGAGCTTGGCTAGATGAACAGCGGCTTTTTTCAACTTCCTAAACAAAACCTGAGGTTCCGGAATCCCAACAAACCCGCCAATCAAACGTCTTTCCTATACAAAATATTCATGATATGTTCCGATTATGATTGACGTTTTCGTCCCTTACTTGCCTTCCTCACTGCGTCGCCGTGGTGGATCGGTTTTGCCATTTTCTCACATCGTGGGATGTGCGCGAATATACAGATTCAGTGTCAACTTCCTGAGTTTTCCGAGGTTTTTTGAAAAGGGAGCACTCGTTAAAATAATCGCTTTCTTATTCTTTCTTCGTGGTCTTCGTGGCTTCGTGTGGGATCAATCTGCGGCGCGTCACGCGCTGTCAGCCGGAGCATGGTCTCACACGAAGGCACAAAGCCACGAAGAGGAAAAGCTAATGAGCGTTCAGCAACCGTATTGTGAGTCAAGCCTGATGTGTGCACGGACGGTTTTGTTGGATGACAGCGTTTGCGATGATGAGGAGTTTTCGCATTGCGGCGGTGATGGCGACCTTGGGTGTTTTGCCGTCGGAGCGGAGCCGTTGGTAGAAGTCCCTGATGGCTGGATTGAAGCGGATGGCAGGCAGGGTTGCCATGTAAAGCGAGCAGCGCACCGAGAGCCTGCCGCCGGTGATGTGTGCTTGGCCGCGCCATTGGCCGCT
>JANOXQ010000024.1:0-24021 GCA_031418495.1 Sphingomonadales bacterium | reverse complement strand
GCTGATCTCACAATATGTCAAGGATCTCTCGTTTGAGAACCCCAACGCACCCGCCGTTTTCCAGTGGCAGGGCCAACCCCAGATTGATGTCCAGTTCAATATTGCCGCAAATCAGCTTGCCGATGACGTTCATGAGGTTGTTCTCAAGATCGAAGTCAAAGCGGTAAGCGCCGATCAAGTCGCGTTTCAGGTTGAGCTTTCCTATGCTGGGCTGTTCGGCCTGCGCAACATCCCGCAGGATCAGATGCAGATGTTCCTGCTTGCCGAAGGGCCACGGATCATTTTCCCGTTTGCACGCCGTGTTCTTGCCGATGCCGTGCGTGATGGCGGTTTCCAGCCGCTGATGCTTGAACCGATTGATTTCGGCGCGCTCTACATGCAGCAAGCCGAAGCCGCTGCCGCCGACGCGATGCCACTCACGGCAGAGGGCAACGCTTAAGGGTCTCAAGATTAGACAAAGCCCTTTCCCGTTCGTGTCGAGCGAAGTCGAGACATCTGGCCCAACGTGTCTCGACTTCGCTCGACATGAACGGATAAAGCTAGCTAGGAAAGGCGCTAAATCAGCATGAAACTTGGTAAAGCCTTTGGCACTATCGGCGCGCTGACGATGGTGAGCCGCGTGCTTGGCTTCTTGCGCGAAATGGTTTCAGCGCGGGTAATGGGGGCCGGGCCAGCAGCGGAGGTATTCGCGCTTGCTTTCCTGCTGCCTAACCTGTTCCGCCGCTTGTTTGGAGAAGGCGCGTTCTCAGGTGGTTTCGTGCCACTCTTCTCAAAGCGTCTTAACGGCGGCAACGGGATTGAAGACGCGAAGGCCTTCGCTGAGGAGGTGCTCGCGGTCTTCGCGCCCGTCCTGATGGCGATCACCGCGCTGTTCATGATTTTCATGCCGCTGTTCATTGGCCTTCTCGTGCCCGATGAATGGGCGGTGGGCGATAGCCGGATGGGCGACGCGATTGATCTGACGCGGATCACGATGCCCTACATGGTGCTGATCTGCCTCGTTTCGCTTGCTTCAGGCGTGGTCAATTCGCTCAACCGCTTTGCCGCCGCCGCCTTTGCGCCTGCACTCCTCAACCTGTTTCTGGTGGCGGCATTGCTGCTTAACCGAGAGGGCGGGATGGTGACCGCGCGCGCGATGGCGATTGCCGTGATCATCGGCGGGCTGGCGCAATTCGGCCTCCTCTGGCTCAGCATGGCGAAGGCGGGGATCAAACTCCGCCTGCGCGCGCCAAAGATGACGCCAGCGGTGAAGGAACTCGTCGTCCTCATCCTCCCGGCGACGCTGGCAGGCGGTATTTATTACCTAAGCCAAGTGTTCTTCGCCTTTTTCGCGACGCAAATCCCCGGCGCGCTGGTCTATCTGGGGCAGGCTGATCGGCTTAATCAGCTTCCGCTCGCGATCATCGGTTCAGCACTTGGCACCGCGATCCTCCCCGCCGTCAGCCGCGCGATTGATGGCCCTGATGAAGCCGAAGCCGGACGTATTCAGGGCCAAGCGATTGACCTTGGGATGCTCCTCACCCTCCCCTCCGCGATTGCGCTGGCAGCGCTTGCCAGCCCGATAGCCTCAGTGTTGTTTGAAGGCGGCAAGATGAGCGCGGCCGAGGTTGCCAACACCGCGCTCGTGCTGGCGATCCTCGTGTCTGGCCTGCCTGCCTATGTGCTGATCAAAGTGCTCACGCCGGGATTTTACGCACGCAAGGATATGAAAACACCCGTCCTGATCGGCGTTGGCTCGCTCACGCTCGGCGTGCTGTCAAATTTCATCCTTGTGCCAATGATCGGGCTTGCCGCACTCCCGCTCAGCACAGCGGTCAGCGCATGGATTAACTGCATCGCGCTC
The DNA here is from genome assembly GCA_031418495.1 of Sphingomonadales bacterium. Classification (GTDB taxonomy): domain Bacteria; phylum Pseudomonadota; class Alphaproteobacteria; order Sphingomonadales; family Sphingomonadaceae; genus Aquisediminimonas. Next base: position 22,178 of record JANOXQ010000024.1, on the reverse strand, counting down.
TACACTATCCTCCACAAACGCGGCCATTACGCGCTGCACGGCGATGTCGCTTTCCGCGTCGGGCGGCAATTGGTCGCGGCCATTGCGATGGGGGTAACTTTGTGGTTTCTCAGTAACTTACTGGGCGACTTTATGGCACAGTCTAAACTCTTTAAGGTGATCGGCCTCTGCGCGCTGATGGCCGCTGGCGGCACAGTCTACTTCGGCCTCGGCTGGGTGATCGGCGCGATCAACAAGGATGACGTGATGGTGCTGCTCCGCCGGAAAAAGGTGGCTACTCCAGCCCCTCCTCAGGCTTAACCACCGGCGCATCGGGGGCGGCAGGCTCTTCACCTTTCAAAACCGCAATCGCTGGCTCATAATCCTGCCGCGCGGAGTCCATCAGCAAACGGCGGCCGTAACCACGATCACGCTTCACCCCGCGCCCGTCCCAGTAAAGCCGCCCAAGCCGGTAGCGCGCCTCAGCCAGAGCAATCGGCAGCGGACGATTGCCCGACGTCCTCGTAACACTAAAACGCCCCGAACGCGTTGGCGGCGAATTGAGCGAAACCAGCCGCGTTATCGTCCGCTCCGCCGCCGCATAAAGCCGCGCCGCACGCGCTGGGTCGGCCGCCACGCCCTCACCCTTTTCATACCGCACACCAAGCGCCAACTGCGCCGAAGGATCACCGCGATCCGCCCCGCACATGAGTTCATCAAGCGATTTGCCCACAGCCTCTTTTGAAGACGACACCGCAAAATTCTTCCCATCACTCAATCGGGCAGACCCAGCACAAGAGGCAGGCGAAGCGGCTCCCCCCGCCGAAGCGAGGAGCAGAATCGGGACGGCGATAATGGCGATTTTACGAGTCATATGCGTTTCTACCCCATGGTGGCATCGCAAGCGGTCGCGAAGATCACAGATTAGCATTTGTTGCGAAGGGTGTGAAGCGGTCAACGTCCCTTCACTGTCATTCCCGCGCAGGCGGGAATCCATAAACTCAGAACCAAGCAAGTGCGCGTCACCGTTGCCACAAATTCCGAAAGTCTGGAGATTATGGATTCCCGCCTGCGCGGGAAGAACGGTGAGGGTTACGGCGAAACTGGCGACCGAGAAAATTCCTCCTCGGAATGGGGAGGTGGCTCGTGAAGTGAGACGCAGGGGCAGCTATCCAGTAGATCTCGGTTCTCACGCTGCCCCACCTTTACGCGGCTCTCCTCTGCAAGCTAGGGAGAGATTTTTGTGAGAACGCATTATGGTTCAGGCAAAGTAGCTATTACCTTGCTAAATTCTAATTCAAAAAAACTAATCACGTCTTCAATAAGGCTAATTATAGAAACGGTGATTTCGAATTGAAATAAATAAATTTATAATATAATTTGTATTGCAAAATAATAATACAGAAATAGGATTTTTAATGGCAAAGATAATTATTTGGAGGACTGATCGACGGAAATTTTGTCGTGGAGATAAGATAGGATCTCGTGGAGATCACATTCAAAATATTGACCCGACTCATACTGATGCTGAAAATTTACTAAGAAAATGTATGGAAGACGGAATAAATATAAGGGGAAAATCACTTTATACCTGGAAAGATGAATCATGGGCACGAAAAAGCTGGACGTATCAAAAAGACCACTATTTCTATAAATTAAAGGCGGATGTCGGGGACATATTACACCAAGGAGATGTTGCATATTACACTGACATTGGCTGTGCGCTAAAAAACGGCGAGTGCCCTCAGTCAGCAATATCATTATACATCAGTAGTGACGTATCTATTTTGAAACCATACGTAGAAATATTACTCAAAGTAGCCACGGTTTTGCAGCGATTTGATCCACCTCCAAAATAGCACGCTGAACTGCGAGACACTATCTAAACGTTTAGCCAAACGGCACTCTACCTCCAATCGACACTTACCATATTGCCCCTTCCCTATTCCCCACAAATCGACTATGTTCACTTTATGTTCAATATAGCTCCCCCCAACCTACCATTGGGCACCCCCACCCAGCGACGCTTTGTTGAGGTGCTCGCCCAAAGCGGGAGCATCAAGCGCGCGTGTGCTGCCGTTTCGATGTCGCGGCAGGCGGCTTATGCGTTTCGGAGGCACAGGGACGCGGCGGGAAATATACCGATTCAGTGTCAACTTCCTGAGAAATCCGCCATTTCTGAAACGGCAATTCCATCCCCCCTTGCGCCGCGTGCGATGAGCGGGCATCGCGCGGCATCGCCTTAATCGAGTTACAGGAACACCCTTAATCATGCGCGTCGTCTCCGGCATTCAGCCAACGGGAAATCTCCACCTCGGCAATTATCTCGGCGCGATCCGCAATTGGGTGGCGATGCAGGACAGCATCGATGGCGAAAACCTCTATTTCCTCGCCGATCTCCATGCGATCACCGTGTATAATAAGCCTGCCGATCTGACCGCGAACACGCGTGAGATGGCGGCGGCGCTGATCGCGTGCGGGATTGATACCGACCGTTCGATCCTGTTCAACCAAGCGCGCGTGCCCGCCCATGCCGAGCTTGCGTGGTTGCTGTTTTGCACCGCGCGGATTGGCTGGCTCAACCGGATGACGCAGTTCAAGGAGAAATCGGGCAAAGACCGTGAGGGCGCGAGCATTGGCCTGTTCGCCTATCCCGTGCTGCAGGCTGCCGATGTGCTGCTGTATCAGGCGACGCATGTGCCCGTGGGTGATGATCAGAAGCAGCATCTTGAGCTTGCGCGTGATATCGCCGCGAAGTTCAACAGCGATTTTGAGCAAGAGATTTTCACCCTGCCCCAGCCAATCATCCCGCCCGCCGCTGCACGGATCATGAGCTTGCGCGATGGCACCGCCAAAATGTCAAAGTCTGATCCAAGCGATATGAGCCGGATCAACCTGACCGACGACGCTGACACGATCATGGCCAAAATCCGCAAAGCCAAGACTGACCCAGAACCTCTGCCGGGCGAAGCGGCGGGACTTGAGGGCCGCGCCGAGGCGAAGAATTTGGTCGGGATTTATGCCGCGATCACCGGCGAAAGCGTTGACGCGGTGCTTGGACGTTTTGCGGGCCAAGGGTTCGGGGCGTTTAAGCCAGCGCTAGGTGAAGTGCTGGTTGAAACACTCGCGCCCATTTCCGCGCGGTTCAATGCGCTTAAAGATGACGTGACAACGCTAGATGCGATCCTAACCAAGGGTGCGGAACGGGCAAGCGCACTCGCGGCACCAACGCTGGCGGCGGCTTATGCCGCGTTAGGGCTGGCCGCAGGTTGAACAGGCCAGATCTTTGGGCAGCTTGATCGTGCGCATCCCCGGCGTCAGGCCGTCGAAGATGTGGAGCTTACCGGCTTGGGGTTCGCCAAATCCAGTGATCACGCGGATTGCCTCCATTGCGGCGAAGCTGCCCATCAGGCCAACCATCGCGCCGAGGACGCCGACTTCGGAGCAGCTATCGCAGTCGTCAGCATCATGCGCATCACCAACGAAACAGCGGTAGCAGGGCTTGGCTTCCTCCCACCCGCAAAACGTACCAATCTGGCCGTGGAACTGGCCAATCGCTGCCGAAACGAGCGGCACCCGCGCAGCGACGCACAGGTCATTGACGATCAACCGTGTCGCAAAATTATCGCACCCGTCAATCACGACATCAACGCCGTCGAGCAGTCCGGGGCCGGTTTCGCTCGTCACCCGCTGACGCAGCGCCTGCACCGCGACATCGGGGTTAAGCTCGCGCACAACCCGTTCAACTACATCGACCTTGGCCACGCCAATATCAGTCTCAGTATAGAGTATCTGGCGCTGGAGATTGGAGCGGCTGACGACATCGTCATCAATCACGCTCAAGCGGCCAACCCCAGCGGCTGCAAGATATTGGATCGCGGGGCAGCCAATCCCGCCAGCACCGATGATAAGGATATGCGCGTTGAGCAGGCCAACCTGCCCTGCCCCGCCAATCTCCTTCAGGACGATATGGCGGGCATAGCGATCAAGCTGTTCGTCGCTTAGTTCAGTTGAATGAATAGCTTATCTCGCTGCGATACCAGCCGGTCTGGTTCTTGCCGTTTGATCGATAATAGCCCTGCTTTGCTCGGCCTGCGGCGATACCACCAACAATCGCTTCCACTTCGGGGCAGCCAATCCGCCGGACGACAATCTTCTGCACTTGATCGCCGCCATCAAACTGGACGAGGATTGGCACGTTGAGGTTAGCATATTTTCGGTTGCCGACGCTGGGGCATTTGCCCGCCGCGAGCAGCTTATCAATCTGGCCCATCAATCGTTCGCTAATATACGCGGGGCCACCGGCGTTGCTGACTGCGGGAATATCTGACCAATCACCTTCGGCCACTTCAACCGATTGTGCCAAGGCAGTCTGTGACAGCAACGCTGCTGAAGCTGCGAGTAAAATCCGAATCATCTTCACCTCCCGGTTGAACCAAATCCGCCAGCATTACGCGCCGTTTCGGGCAAAATGTCCAGTAGCGTAAACGCCGCGCGTTGCACTGGCGCTGGCACCAACTGGGCAATGCGGTCACCGCGATTGATTTCGAACGGCTCCTGCCCAAGGTTGATCAGGATCACCTTCACTTCGCCGCGATAATCGCTATCGATGGTGCCCGGCGTATTAAGGCAGCTAATCCCGTGCTTAAGCGCAAGGCCCGAGCGTGGCCGCACCTGCACCTCAAACCCATCCGGAATCGCCATCGCAAAGCCAGTCGCCACCGCATGGCGTACGCCGGATTCAAGCATCAATGTTTCTGCCGCGACCACATCCATTCCTGCCGCACCGTCTGTTGCGTAAGCGGGCAGCGGCAGGCCGTCACCATGCGGCAAGCGCTGTATGCCAATCTGTATGTCAGCCAAGCGCATCAGCAATCTTCTCCGCGAGCTTCATTGCAACCAGTCCCTTTTCCATCCGATCCCAGCTTTCAACGCCGTCCTTTGTGATGATATGCACCATGTTTTGTTCGCCGCCCATCCGGTCAACCGAGACATCATTGGCCACAATCCAATCACAGCCTTTACGCAAACGCTTATCAGTGGCTTGCTCAATCGCGCGCTCGGTTTCGGCGGCAAACCCAATTAACAACTTGGGGCGACTTTTCGATACGGCTAGCCCGGCAAGAATATCGGGATTCTTATGCCAGCTTAGCGTAGGTGGTCCCGCTTCTTTCTTGAGCTTCTCGGGTGCGGCATCAACGCGCCAGTCTGCCACCGCCGCAACCAGAACCGCTGCATCGGCAGGAAGTGCTACCATCACCTGCGCCTCCATATCCGCCGCAGTTTCAACATCAAACCGTGTTACTCCTGCGGGTGTCACTAGGCTAACTGGCCCAGCAACCAGCGTCACCCGCGCACCAAGGGCTGCAAGCGCGCCTGCAATTGCAAAGCCCTGCTTACCAGAAGAGCGATTGGCAATAACACGCACCGCATCAATCGGCTCATGCGTTGGCCCGGCAGTCACGAGGATATGCTTACCCGAAAGCGGTTGATCAGCATCAGGCGCAAAATCAGGCTGATCAATCAACGGATCAGGAACACCGGCTAGCACCCGCGCAATCTCACGCAGGATTGCTTCAGGCTCTGGCAAGCGACCAGGGCCATATTCGCCACACGCCATCGGGCCTTCATCGGGATCAAGTACGCTGATCCCATCGCCGCGCAGTGCTGCAACATTGCGAATCGTCGCTGGATGCTGCCACATCCTTACATTCATTGCGGGCACGGCCAAGACTGGCTTGTTTGTCGCGAGAAGCAATGTGGTCGCTAGGTCATCAGCGATCCCGGACGCCATCTTTGCCATGAGATCGGCAGTAGCAGGCGCAACGACTACCAGATCGGCTTGGCGGCTGAGCTGAATATGCCCCATCTCGGCCTCATCCTTCAGATCGAACAGGCTGGAGTAAACCTTATCCTCAGACAATGCCGCAAGGCTTAGCGGCGTCACGAACTCAGCACCCCCTTTGGTAAGCACACAGCGAACCGACGCGCCCGATTTACGCAACAAGCGGACGAGCTCACATGACTTATACGCGGCAATACCACCGCCAATAATTAAAAGGATGCGTTTACCGTACATGACTCACCTCTAGCGGGTGCGTATACAACGAGTCGAGGGCAGAGATTGTGGTTAAGATTCCGCTACACCCATGCAACAAAGCTGATATTAAGTAACTAGGCCGACTCGTGAGTGGGGACGCTTTCAGATCGGCTATCTCTTGCGGAATGTTCGCCATAACGGCTGCTTTCCGCAAAAAATAGTTTGAGCGGACGATCCACATTGCGTGGCAATTTTCCGTTTAAGGATGTGACAATAAACTCAATATTATCGCAATATAATAATCCTGGAGAATACTCATGAACGAAGTGATTCAAACCGCGAGTCGTCGCAACTTCCTTGGCACAGTCACTGCCGTTACGCTTTCGGCTACGGCCCTTGCGCTGCTTGATGGCAATGAAGCCATGGCCGCCAAGATGAAGGATAAGAAGGGCAGCACCGCGAGCGATGTTGGCATCCTCAACGTAGCACTCGGCCTTGAGCATGAGGCAATTAATGCTTATACGCTTGGCGCGCAGTCAGGTCTGCTTGATAAGGGCGTGCTTGATGTTGCTGTGCTTTTCCAAAGCCACCACAAGGGCCACCGTGACGCACTGATTGCAACGATCAATAAGATGGGCGGCAAGCCTGTCGCAGAAAAGACGCTCGCTCAATATGCGACTGATCTTAATGCAAGTTCGATCAAGAGCGCTGGCGACATTCTTCAACTCGCACGTCGTCTCGAACTCGGTGCGGTCAATGCCTATCTCGGTGTAATTCCTTCGCTCAATGACAAAGCGCTTGGTCAGGTTGCAGCGCGTCTGGCGGCTGATGAAACAATGCACTGGACGCTGCTTAACTCAGCACTTGGTGGTGCGGCTCCAGCTGGCCCGCTCACCTTCGGGGCATAGTCACGCGCGCTTTTCAGATTCAATTCATCTGAAATGATACAAAGGGCACGAAAATCGAACTGCGAGGTTCGTGCCCTTTTTTTGAATGGATTAATCGCCAATGCGTACCGCGATTTTTGCTATTGTGATTATGCTTCTCTCAACCACGCCTGCTTTTGCCGCAGGCGATGTTGCACTAGGCCAGACGCTTTATGAAAGCCGCTGCGGGGCATGTCACTCGATTCAGTCAAATCGGGTCGGCCCGAAGCACCTCGGCTTGGTAGGTCGCAAGGCGGGTAGCATTATGGGATATGATTACAGCCCAGCACTCAAGAAGGCGAAATTTGTATGGACACCAAAGCAGCTTGATAAATGGTTGCAAGGGCCGGGTAAGCTGGTTCGCGGCACCAATATGGCCTTCACTGTGCCCAAGGCTGAAGACCGCGCCGCAATAATCGCTTATCTTGCGGTTGCAAAATAGTCGCTAAATTAACGCGGTGGCCACCGCCCCTACCCCGCCTGCAATGAGCGCAACGATCAAATACCCCCAGCTACCCCAGCGCTTGCCAAGCGCAATTTCGGCAAGTGGCGGCCCGATTGGCGCAGCGCCGGGCTTTGGATAAGCAGCCTCAATTCGCCTGATCAAATCTGGCAAATCGGCAAGCGTTTTGACAAGCCGCTGCAGCTTACCCGCAATCAACACTTCCGGGCCAAGTTCGTTCCGTATCCAGTCAGCCACAAATGGCCCGGCAACTTCCCACATATTAATTTCGGGGTCGAGTGATGAGGCAACGCCTTCAACCATCACCATCGTTTTCTGAAGCAGCAGCAGGTGTGGCTGAGTTTGCATATCAAATTCGCGGGTGATCGCGAACAGCCCGTCGAGCATGTTGCCTACGCTGATATCCTTGACCGGAACCCCGCGTATCGGCTCCCCCACTGAACGCAAAGCTGTTGTGAAATCATCGATATTATGGTGCGCTGGCACATATTGCGCATCGAAATGAATCTCTGCCACACGGCGGTAATTGCCCGTTATCAAGCCGTGGAGAATCTCGGCAAGCCAGAGCCGAGCCTGTTGATTAACCCGGCCCATGATACCAAAATCGATCACGCCAACCCGGCCATCACTCATCGCAAACAGATTGCCCTGATGAAGGTCAGCATGAAAGAAACCTTCACCAATCGCCTGCACCAGAAAGGCGTGAACCAACGTATGCGCCAATTTGCCGCGATCATGCCCGGCTGCCGCGAGGGCGGCATGGTTGGTCAGCTTGACGCCGTCGATCCAATCAAGCGTCATCACCCGTCTACTGGTACGGCTCCAGTCAATCGCCGGAACGAAATAGTCTGTTTCTGATGACATTGCGGCGGCGAGCTCCGACGCTGAAGATGCCTCACGACGAAAATCCAGTTCGCGCAGTGTCCACTGCTTGAAAATTGCAATCACTTCGCGCGGGCGTAGCCTTGCTAATTCGCCGCCACGCGCCGCTGCGTGTGCAGCGATCCATTCATAGGTTTCGATGTCGCTGGCAAATTTTTCAGGGACACCAGGCCGAAGCACCTTAACGGCAACGGTCTTACCCTCCGGCGTAATTGCCTTATGTACCTGAGCAATAGATGCGGCACCGACTGGCACCGGGTCTATTGATGCAAATAACTGTTCAACGGGCTTGCCAAGCGCGGTTTCGATTACGGACTTTATCTGCGCGAAAGGCAGCGGCGGCAGATTGTCCTGCAGCTGAAGCAAATCGCGCGCTGCCGCCTCGCCAACCAAATCAGGACGAGTCGCAAGCGTCTGACCGAGCTTAATTGCGGCTGGCCCTATAGCACGGAAAGCCTCTGCATAAGCAGGTGGGTTTGGCGGGAAGCTACCAAACCGCGCGATTCGAGCGATGCGTCGGAAACCGCGCGGCACATTGGCATCGCGTTCAATCCCAAGCAGCGCGCCATTACGTGCGAGGATACGGCCCCACCGGATCAACCGAAGGAAATGAGTGAAACGTCCGGTCAAATCTTCCAGCCGCTATGAATGGCGACCAGCCCGCCGAGCATCGGCTCAACCTTGGTTTGAATAAATCCAGCATCGCGGATCATCCCCTCAAACCGCGCCATATCAGGAAAACGGCGGATCGATTCGATCAAGTAGCGGTAGCTGTCTTCGTCATTGGCGAGCAAGCGACCAAGTTTTGGCACTAGCCTGTGCGAATACGCATCATAAACTTCAGCAAAACCAGGCCAGAGCGTCGTTGAGAATTCGAGGCAGTAGAACCGACCACCGCGCTTTAACGCACGGTGTGCCTCGCTCAGCGCCTTATCGATATGAGTCACGTTGCGGATGCCAAACGCGATTGTGTAAGCATCAAAGCTGCGATCATCGAAGCTGAGCACTTCGGCATTCTGCTCGCTCCATGAAAGCCCGCCGATATCGCGTTGCTGCGCGCGCTCCATGCCGACGCCAAGCATATCGGGATTGATATCGGCGACCGTGATCAGCGCGCCCGATGTCTGCATCCGAAAGGCAATATCACCTGTGCCGCCCGCCATATCGAGGATCATCTCACCTGCGCGAGGTTTGACACGGCGAACAAAACGATCCTTCCACACCCGGTGCATCCCTGCCGACATGGCATCATTCATCAGATCATAGCGTGATGCGACGTTTGAGAAGACCGCTCCGACGCGGGCAGTCTTTTCGCGCGGGGCGACTTCTTCATAGCCGAAGGAAACAGTTTCGTTCATGCGGCAATCCTCTAGCCAAGCTGCGGCCCGCCCGCTAGCGCAAATCTATGCCTGAGTTACCCGAAGTTGAAACCACCGTTCGCGGCATTGCGCTTGTACTTAAAGGCCGCAAATTGCTTCGGGTTGAACCGCGCCGCGCCAAACTGCGCCGTGCAATCCCAATTGATTTACGCCAGAGGCTGACAGGCGCTCGCATTACTGGGCTTGGCCGACGCGCCAAATACGGGCTTATCACCACTGACCGTGATGATACGCTGATTTTCCACCTTGGCATGTCGGGCCGCTGGCGCGTTGATCCAACCGAAATTGGCCTTCATGATCATCTCGTGATTGAAACCGATGAAGGGCGCATTCTGGCACTCAATGATCCTAGGCGGTTTGGTTCGCTTGATCTCATGCGCAGCGACACAGTCGAGCATTGGCCAACCTTCGCAGCGCTTGGCCCTGAGCCGCTAAGCGATGCGTTTACCTCAAGCCATCTTGCTCAGGCATTTGAAGGCCGCAGCGCCTCAATCAAAAGCCTATTGCTTGATCAGCGCGTCGTATCTGGGCTTGGCAATATTTATGTCTGTGAGGCGCTTCATATCGCACGAATCGCGCCTGACCTTGCAGCAGGACGAGTCGCAACCGTAAAACTCAAACCACTGGTTATTGCGATCAAAGATGTGTTGGCGGCGGCGATTGAAGCAGGTGGATCAACGCTGCGTGACTATGCCAGACCCAACGGCGAACTTGGCTATTTTTTCAAGCAATGGCGGGTTTATGGCCGTGAGGGTGAGCCATGTGTTTGCGGCAAGTCAGTGCTGCGTCGTGTCGACGGCGGAAGATCAACCTTTTACTGCGCAAAATGCCAGCGTTGATGGTTGACCGCGCGCACTTGTCTAGCTAATGCGCGGTCTTCAATTGGTGTGGCTGATTCTGCGCCCTTCTATTTTGTAAGATTTGAGGTTGAGCATGGCGAATACGCCGCAAGCAAAAAAGCGCATCCGTCGCAATGACCGTCGCGCAGAAATCAACGGAAACCGGATTAGCCGGATCCGCACATTTGTGAAAAAGGTCGAGCTGGCGCTTGATGCCGGTGATAAGTCAGTTGCAAGCGCAGCGCTTGGTGCGGTTCAGCCTGAACTGGCACGCGGCGTTGCACGCGGTGTGATGCACAAGAACACAGCATCGCGCAAATTTGCCCGCCTTACCAAAGCTGTTTCAGCACTCTCCTGATCTTTTTGCTCTATGATTTATATGGCCCGTCGATGTTCGCATCGGCGGGTTTTTTGTGTGTTTTCCAAAAACCTAGGTTAATCAGCGATTCGCTATTTTCAGCAGCATGACCCCCTCAAGAAAAAACTATGTTTTACAGTAGTTTACACTCAAACTACGGATTCCTGCCAATGCATGAGTCAACAGTAAATATTTCATTTTTTTGACATCATTGCCCTTGATCGTGCGGCCAGCCCCCCCCTACAAAGTAAACAGAGCAGTGGGCGAATCGGCCTGCAGCCTATCATCGGACTGTCGCCACATTACGGAGCTGTACAGCAGCACGTAGGAGATTTGTGTTTCGGTGATTGACTGCGACGATGTCTATTGGTCAAGTCATTCGGGGGAAGATTTTAACACTATGTCGAGTTCGCTGCCCCCTGATAAAAAACCCGGAAAAGCTGACGACCACAGACTTGATGTCACTGGCATTGAGAATGATTGGCAATCGGTGCGCGAATCGTTACGCAAAAGTATTGGGGTGCGCAGCTTTGATCATTGGTTGAAGCCCGTTAAATTTGTCGGGTTCTGCCATGAGGACAACGCAGTGCGGCTTGCGCTCCCTTCTGAATTCATGGCAAGCTGGGTGCGGTCGCATCACGGTGAACGGCTGTTGCAGGCATGGCGTGCGGTTACGCCTGCTGTTCGCAGTGTTCGAATTGAAACAAGCGCTGACAATGAGGCTGCCCGCTATGAAGCACCCGCAGTCGCCATTGCGGTCGCTGCAATACCCCCTGCTGACCAATTCAGCTTTGACCCGCGCCTAACCTTCGCCAATTTTGTCACTGGCCCATCAAACGCAATTGCCGCCAATGCCGCACAAAATTTTGCGGCGGGTGGCCCGATGCGGATCAACCCACTTTATATCAATGCGCAGACCGGCCAAGGCAAAACGCATCTGCTTCATGCCATTGGCCACCAATATCAACAGCTCAATCCCTCGGCACATGTCGTGTACATGTCCGCTGAACGGTTCATGTTTGAATTTGTAACCGCAATGCGGGCGCGTGACACGATGGCGTTTAAGCTCCGACTGCGTTCGGCCGATTTGCTGATGATTGATGATGTTCAGTTCATCGCAGGCAAGGAATCAACACAGGAGGAATTCCTGCATACAGTTGATGAGTTGATGACTAACGGCAAACGGCTCGCGATTAGCGCTGACCGCAGCCCGCACGCGCTGGACGGCGTTGAGGGGCGCATTCTGTCACGATTGACGCAAGGGCTGGTGACCGACATTCAACCGCCCGAATATCCGCTGCGCCGCGCGATCCTCGCCGCGAAGGTTGCTGCACTTGGCACCGTGGTGATCAGCGATGATGTCATTGATTTACTCGCCGCGCGCATTGCAACCAATGTGCGTGAGCTTGAGGGCGCGCTCAACCGACTTACGGCCTATGCAGCACTTGGCAATCGACCCATCACAGTTGAATTTGCTGAAGATGTACTTGGTGAAATGTTCCGTGCAAGCCGTAGGCGGATCACGATCGATGAAATCCAAAAACGCGTGTCAGAGCATTTTCATATTCGCCACGCCGAAATGGTTTCAGCCCGCCGCGCGCGTGAAGTTGCCCGCCCGCGCCAGATTGCGATGTATCTCGCCAAGCAGTTGACGCCGCGCTCGCTCCCAGAAATCGGACGGCGCTTTGGCGGGCGTGATCACACCACCGTTATTCACGCAGTTCGTCAGATCGAGAAACTACGCGCCAGCGACTCAGAAATTGATCATGACGTTGTCGCGCTGATGCGCTTGCTTGAAGGCTAGGCCGCTCTAGCGTTTGCTAGGCGGCGCAACCGTCATCTTGACTGTTTCGCCAGAATTTCCGGGGAAGCCAGTGAACATCGCCTCGACCAAGTTCGGCACCAAGTAAGTCAGATTATTGTTGAGCGACATCGCATCGGCCTTGCCCTCAAACACGCGCTGACCATCGGCCTTGCGTGAGATATTGACGTTCAAGCCGCTGTTATAGACGGTGTAGCTCTCGATTTCATCAAAGCCCGATCCAAATAGGAAAGGGTCGTTGAAACCGTACACGAACCGACTCCGGCCGAAACCGCCGAAGCGATTATAACCGCCAAAGCGGCTGTATCCACCAAATCGGCCAAAACCAAATCCTGTGCTTGGATAAGAACGGATCTTTTCACGCCCGCCATCAATTGCATAATCGAGCGTGACAATCAGGCTTGCTGCATCAGCACTCGGCGCGGCTTGATAGCCAATTTGTGTCATCTTGCTGCTGACGAGTGAGGCATATTGCGCGAATTCAAGGCTGCCCTCACGCTTCGGGTCGGCTGGCTTGATTACGAAACTTTGCCCCTGCGGCGCTGGCATCGCTTGAAAACGGTTGACCTTCGCTTTGAACGGGGTCGCGCAGGCGGCAACCGAGAGCAACGCCAATGGCATTATCAGCCGAGCAAAAGTTTTAGTACGCGACATGGAAATGGCCTTTCGTTGCACGAATCAATCTTCCGCAATCCGCGATATTACGAGTGTATTCTGTGGTTCGGCTGCTGAATAGGGGTTGAATGGAACGGCGGCGTTGCTGTGGCAAATCTGCCATAGGCTGTCATAAAATGACACATGCTGCGCTGCGCAAGATTGACCCGAGTCCTTCAACAGCCCAAACCCGTCACAAATAATCAATAAAGGGGTTTTTGATGCGCGATCAGATGAACGATAATGACCGTAGAACCGATCTGGGAAGACGTTCAGCGATCGCCGCGCTGCTTGCCTCAACCCTTCTCACAGCAACGCCCGCCTTTGCGCAGGATGCCGCGCCAGCCGACGAAGCAGACTCAACCGAAATTATTGTTACCGCCACGAAGCGCGCCGAAAGCCTGCAAAATGTGCCGATCAGCATTCAGGCATTCAACACCGAAAAATTAGCTCAGAACCAAGTCGCGACCTTCGATGATTATGCCAAGCTGCTGCCAAGCGTCAGTTTCCAGTCGTTCGGCCCCGGCCAATCACAAATCTTCTTTCGCGGCGTAACCAGCGGCGGTGATGGCTTGCGTACAGGCTCATTGCCAACCAGCGGTCTTTATATCGACGAAATTCCGCTGACGACGATTGGTGGATCGGTTGACCTCCATATTTATGATATCGCCCGTGTTGAAGCGCTTTCAGGGCCACAAGGCACGTTGTTCGGAGCGAGTTCGCTCTCAGGCACATTGCGTATCATCACCAACAAGCCAGACCCTAGCAAGTTTTCAGCAGGCTATGACCTTCAACTCAACAAGTTCAAAGAAGGCGAAGCAGGCGGATTGGTCGAAGGCTTCCTCAACATTCCTTTGAATGAGCGCATCGCTGTGCGCGCGTCTGGATTTTACCAACGCGACGGCGGTTATATCGATAATGTTGCGGCATCACGGACATTCCTTCTCGGCGATACTGACCCAGCCACAAACCTGACTGTCAATAACAGCGCGTTGGTCGAGAAAAATTTCAACAATGTTGAAACTTACGGCGGCCGCATCGCACTCGGCATTGATCTTGATGACAATTGGACTGTGACACCGGCACTGATTTACCAGCGCCAAAAAAGCGAGGGTGGCTTCCTGTTCGATCCGCGTGTTGGCGATCTTCAGGTCACCGATTTTACGCCGTCAAGCAACAAGGATCGCTTCTATCAAGCGGCCCTGACTATAGAGGGTAAGATTGGCGATTGGGATATTACCTATGCCGGGGGCTATTTTGGCCGTAAAGTCGACAATTTGCAGGATTATTCTTATTACACCGTTGCTTATGACCAGTTGCTCGGCAGCTATTACACCAATTTCACCTCTGTCGCGACGGGACAGTTTATCGATCCAACCCAGACTCAGCTTCTGCGTGATCGTTACACAAAGCTAAGCAACGAGCTTCGCCTCAACTCCCCTGCGGACAAGCGCTTTAGAGTGACCTTCGGCGGTTTCCAGCAGCGCCAGCGTGATAACGTAAGTGCTGATTATATTATTCCAGGACTTGGCGGCGCAATCAGAGGTGGAGGGAACGGCATTGCCAATGTGCCCGGAACTGTCGATAATATCTTTTTGACCCGCGCCAAACGCGTTGACCGCGATTATGCGGTATTTGGCGAAGCAAGTTTTGATATTACTGAAAAACTAATTGTAACGGCTGGTATTCGCGGGTTTAAGGCGCGGAATACATTGGCTGGGTTCTCAGGCTTTCGGGGCGATGCGTTAGGTGCTGGCTGTTTACCGACAACACAAACCGACCGCCCATGTAACAACTTTGATAAGGTTTACAAAGAGTCGGGTGAAACGCACAAGGTCAATCTAACTTACAAGATTGACAGCCAGAAACTAGTTTATGCTACCTACTCAACCGGCTTCCGTCCCGGCGGTAATAATCGCCGCGCAGGGATTGATCCCTATGACGCTGATACAATCGACAATTATGAACTCGGCTTCAAGACCACTTGGCTTGATCGGCGCCTGCGGATTAACGGTGCAATTTTTTATGAAGACTTCAACGACGTCCAATACGGCCTGAGCCCGCCGGGTCTGGCTGGCGTGACCCTTATTTACAATGCGGGCAATGCCCGGATTTATGGCTTAGAAAGTGATTTCAGCTTTAGGATCGTCAGTGGTCTGACGCTCTCAGGATCAGGGACTTATATCGATGCAAAGCTAAGTACCGATTTTTGCGCGCTTGACCCTGCGACCAGAAACCAGATTGATGCGATCGGCGCGCCCTGCACGCTTGGTGTGCTTGCTCCTCAGGGCACACGCCTGCCTGTGCAACCCAAGTTTAAGGGCAATCTTAGCGGACGCTACGAATTTGAAGCCGGTAAGAATAAGAGTTTCGTTCAGGCGACCGCCTTCCATCAAGGCGGCACGCGATCTTATCTGACCGACGGCGAATTTGCCGCCCTTGGGCCAACGCGTAAATTCACGACCTTTGATTTTTCAGCAGGTACAAAGATTGGGAGCTTCAACGTTGAAGCATTCATCCAGAATGCCTTTGACAAACGCGGTACGCTGACGATCAACACGGTATGCGTGCCGGGCATCTGTGGCGGCGGAGCGCGTAATTTCCCAGTTAAACCACAGGTCTTCGGGATCAAAGTCGGGCAGAAATTCTGACGGGTTAAGCCCTACGCAGCATCCGCCCGACAAAGCTGCGGTCGGCGAGTATTTCCTGCGCGGCGTTGTGCCCCGGTGCTCCGGTCACGCCGCCGCCGGGATGCGTCCCCGCGCCGCACATATACAGCCCTTTGATCGGCCCACGGTACGCGCCGTGGCCAAGCATTGGCCGTGCTGACCAAAGCTGATCAAGCGACATAGTGCCGTGCATGATATCGCCGCCGACCAGCCCAAACTTGCGCTCAAGCCCCTTGGGGCTGAGGATCATCTTCCCAAGGATCGAGGCCTTGAAGCCCGGCGCAAGCGCGTCAACCGTGTCGATGATCTTGTCCGCCGCCATGCCCTCTTCGATGTCCCAATCACGGCCATCAGGAAGCTCAGGCGCGAATTGCTGGCAGAAGAGGCTCGCCACATGACACCCCAGCGGGGCAAGGCTATCATCGACAATTGACGGGATCAGCATCTCAACAATCGGCGCGCGTGACCAGCCGAATACCTTCGCATCGGCAAAGGCACGATCCATATAATCAAGCGTTGGCGCGATAATGATGCCCGACTGAAGATGATCTCCCGGTTCCGGCAAACAAGTAAAGCGCGGTAATTCAGACAGCGCGACATTCATCCGGAATGTGCCAGAGCCTGCTTTGAAGCCCTTCATTCTGCGGACAAATTCGGGTTGAAGATCGGACGGATCAATCAAGCGCTCATAAAGCAATTTTGGCCCGACATTGGCGATGACCGTATCAGCAATGATTTCCTCGCCGCTCGACAGCCTGACGCCCACCGCTTTGCCGCCATCGACCAGTACGCGTTCAACTGGACTTTCGAGGCTGATTTCAACGCCAGCCGCGCGGCACACCTTGGCCATCGCCTGCGTAATTGCGCCCATCCCGCCGACGGCATGGCCCCATGCGCCTTTCTTGCCGTTCACTTCGCCAAACACATGATGCAGCAAAACATAGGCGCTGCCCGGCGTATCGGGCGAGGCATAATTGCCGACGACAGCATCAAAACCGAACGCCGCCTTCACCGCCTCACTCTCAAACCAACCATCAAGGAAGGTGCGGGCCGATTTGGTGAAAAGATCAAGCACATCGCGTTGACGCTCAAGCGACAGCTTCATCAGGTTCCCACCCTGAATTATGCCATCAATCAACGTTTTGATTCCACCGCCGACATTGGGCGGCGATTTCATGGCTAAGTCACGCAAAACATCAGCAACGCCCTCAAGTGCATCATAATAGGCGGGCAGCACACGCGCATCATGCTCTGAAAAGCGCCGAAACTCTGCTTGAGTGGCCTCAAGTCCGCCGCCAAGTTTCAAATAGTCGCCATCTTCTTGCGGTAGGAAATTTGAGATTGGTCGCTCAATCACGCGGTAGCCATGCTCGGCCAATCGCATGTCGGCGATCACCTTGGGCTGAAGCAGGCTGACGGTGTAGCTTGCAACGCTATTGCGGAATCCGGGATAAAATTCCTCAGTGACCGCAGCGCCACCGACGGTATCGCGCGCCTCGACAATGCGCACTTTGAGGCCAGCGCGCGCGAGGTAGAAAGCGCAGACGAGGCCGTTATGGCCGGCACCAATGATGAGTGTGTCAATGCTCATGCTGTGTATCTTTCTGGCGGGGTGGGTTCTCGGCTTTCGGGGATCAGCACCCGCAATTTACGCGCGAAGCTCCGCAAGCAAACCTCGCTCTCACCAAGTGGCCCCGGCGTATAGCTCGCACTCTCCATGCCTGCCTGCACGCGCGTGATCAGGGCATTATCCTCCTCAGTCACATGTCGATTAATCCGCCAATTCAAATAGCGCGCCGCTTTCATCTCCCTGCGGTCATCAGGGAGCGCGTAGCTAATCTCGCGGATGACCGTCTCAGTTGGAGATACAGGGATGAACTGCATGAAATCCACCTGATCAGGATAAAGATCAAAGGCAAAATTGGGCCAAAGTTTGAAATAGAGCCAATGCCGCTGCTTGTCCTCAGGCAAATGCTCAACATGCGGTAAGAGTTTTTGATAGGCGCGTTCGGAGATATTGGGGCTGAGTCGGTCAACAATATCCCCCCACATCCGGTCAACATGATCATTTGCTTCGACCCCGTAGCTCCGACCAAAAATGCGCGTCAGACCCGGATGCGCAATTGGGATATGAAGCCCATCCGAGTAATTATCTGCAACATTCTTCCAATTAACACTGCGTGGTCGGAAAACGACACGGCCCATCGGCTGAAGCTGCTCAAAGCGGTACGGCGCGATCATATCCTCATAAGGCGCCATCATTTCAGATACACTTGGGCCGCTGCCCGCCAGCCGGATGAAGATGAACCCCTGCCACACTTCGCAATCGACTGGCTTCAGCCCGAGCGCGCCCATATCAAGCCCTGAATAATCCGCGCGATTGGGCACACCCGTCAGCCGCCCATCGGTCGCATAAGTCCAGCCATGATAGGGACAGACGAGCCGCTTGGCACAGCCGCTGCTACCATCGACCAGCCTTGAGGCGCGGTGGCGGCAGACATTGTGGAAGGCATGGACGAACGCATCATCGCCACGAATAACGATCACGCTCTCGCCGAGCTGTTCAAGACTATGCCAGTCTCCCGCGCCCGGAATGTCGCTAATATGGCATACCACTTGCCAGCTCGGGCGGATAACGCGCTCCATCTCAACCTTGAAAAAATCTGGATCGTGATACACCCAGCCTGGAAGGCTTTCGCCTGATTGCGCGTCGAAATTGGCGAAGGTATCGCGTATCGTTGATGTTGCCATTGACTCATCCTTATTTTACAGACGTATAATGAAACTATGACAACCAAGCAACCCGCCTTTCAACGTGCTGATCCTGATGTGCGCCGCCAAAGCCTGATCGCGGCGTGCGCGCGCATCCTCGCCAAACGCGGCGGGCACGGTGCATCGGTGCGGACGATTTGCGCCGAGGCGGGCGTATCGCCCGGCCTGCTGCGCCATTATTTCGATGGGATTGATGCGCTGATCGCCGAGACGTACCGCGATACTGGCGCGCACGTTGCCTCAGCGCTTGAAGACGCTGTGGCCACCGCCGCCTCTGCACCGCGCGCGCGCCTGCTTGCATTCGTCACCGCCAGCTTCCGCCCGCCGATTGCCGATGCTGAATTGCTTGATACTTGGCTCGCATTCTGGGGTTTGATCCGCACCAAACCACTCATCGCCAAGGTTCATGACGAAATTTACGAGGCCAACCGCACTACCCTCGAAGGCTTGCTCCGCGCCTGCCCCGGCGTACCTGCCGACGCCAAACTCACCGCAATCGCGCTCACTGCGCTGATCGACGGGCTATGGCTCGAACTCAGCCTCGGCACAGCACCTTTCTTCCCTGAGGAAGCTGAGGCACTGGCCGAACGCTGGATAGATACCCTGATAAGCTAGATCATACGCTTACCAAGGATTGCTGTAAGTCACCTACCAGTCACGGCTTCGCCGCAACCATCATCTTCTGATTGCCCCTATGAGCCCATGGCCTACAATCAACACGAACCACTCAATGGGCAGGTCAGTCACTAAGTATCGTCCAAGCGTTATGTCCCCGAGGCCTATTTCGAATAAATCGCGTTGACCAAATCAACCACTGTCTTCCCACCTGCGCTTGCGATAGGGGCTGTCATCATAGTATTAAAAAATCCATGGTGTGTATTGACAGCTTCATAGATATTTGCAGTTCGTTGTTGATCAGATGGCATTCGACCGCCAAGCGTAGCAATATGATCGCCTCCGTCGGGAGTGATATTATTTTGAGTGGCTTCGACACTCACCCACTGCTCACGACTGAATGGCTTGCCAAGTGAATCAGCGATCGACTTGGTGTCAATCCCTCGCGTCACAGGGTCGATTGTAGCAATAAAGTCCACCTTAAATTCTCGACCATGCGTGTATTGCGCCGCTTTTAAGGCCTCTCCACCGCCATAACTATGCCCGATGATCGCAGTGGGTTTACCTAACGCTTTTGTTATTTCAACATAATGATTTACTTTTGAACCTTGCCAATGTCCTGACCAGTTCCATCCTTTTTGCTTGGCGAATGTACCGGTAATATCGGTACCATAACCATCACCGCCACCGCCACCGCCACCGCCAATAACTATCGGCTTCGTTGGGTCTATCCCTTCAAGCCGCGCCAATCTGATTGCCGTCGCCTTGTCGAGCGTTTGGCCGGGTTTCAGTTTGGCTATCTCCAGATCAATCTGACTGATATTCTGTTGCTTCGATGCTTGGCGCGGCGCGATAGCGACCAGCTGTGGGATGTCATCGCCCGCAACTTTCGCCACACCTTGCTGTTGGAGTTCAGCATCGGCACGAGCAAGCGCTTGGCCCTGCCCGACAACGGTTAGGTTCGCGGTATCCGAGCGATTCCCGCCTTGCGACAGCAGATTATCAAGCCCCGTTGGCTTGTTCATAAGCTGGTCAAGGCCACTTTGATTGTTGAAAAGCGCTGATAAAGCATCAGAGTTTGAAACAGAAGTAGGCAGACCGGCAGAGCCTGTGCCAACCCGGATGAAACTCTCCGTCGTTGGCGGCGGCAAAAAATTACTCTGGTTGTTAAGGTTGGTCGGTGTGGTTGACCCTATCGAAGCCATCATCATATTCCTTGTATAAATATTACTTTTGCTTCCCCGAGGCGGTCATTCCATCAAATCAACCCCTCCACCATAATCGATTCGATTAGATGACCGAATTTCATCGCGCGTTTCCCTCGACTCAGCGCGCGCGGTGCAACCCAGCATGACTGAAATGACATATGCGCGTTACCTCGCGCTTGATACGCTGCTTGCTTGTCAGCATCCGCAATCCGCACTCACTGCGCTAATCGACGGGATGTGGCTTGAACTCAGCCTGGGCACCGCGCCGTTCTTCCCAGAGGAAGCCGAGGCACTGGCCAAACGCTGGATCGATACGCTGCTCACCTAAATATTAATGCTCGTCGGGATTTGGCTTGGCAGCAAATAAGGATAGGGCCACATCCGCTCGGCGTTTCTTTTGGCGATCTCATCCTCAACACTTTGCAACATCGCCTGAAAACGGGGCAGCGCACAATCAACACCGATAATCGCCGGATCGCGGAACCACTGTTCGTAGGGGAAGTCATTGCTGCGATAATCACCAAGCGGGCGGTAATGGAGTGAACCCAACAGATAGAGCGTATTAAGCTGCTCAAGCGCGAGCGAAAGCGGCGGCATATAGCCAAGCCAGCCATTCTTGCTGTGCCCTGACTGCGCGCTTGGTGCCGCTGCCCAGGCCGCCCCCGTTACGGCAGGGGCAAAAGACATCACATCCTTCTGCGGAAAATTCACGGCCGCATGTTGTGCGCTCGCCGTGAACATGATCATCGTGCAGACATCGGCAAGCTGATGCCGCGATGTGATAGCCGTAGAGCAGCTGACCAATCCTTCAGATGCGACCGAATTTGCCCACGCGCTCAGTTCAGTATCGCCGGTAACCGCAACATCATCGCCATAGTAAATATTGACATATTGTGTCGTCCATTGATGGATCGCCTGCCATACAAGAAGTGCATCATCACGGTAGGGATAGTCGACCAAGCTGCTGCCGGCAGCAACATTACGCGCAGCAAGATCAGCCGGCAGCATTTTGGCGTAAAAATCAAACCCCAGCCGATCCTGAATTGCAGCTTGTTGGCTCGAAGTAATCGTGCCGCCAAAAATATGATCAATTGGGCCATTCGCCGAGATCAGCGACCCTGCGGCTTGATTGTTGATAAACAGCGAGCCTTCAAAATGCGGCACGAGCAAACCCCAGATTGGATGAACCGTCGCAAGGTTACGGTGAGTGGCGACAGCAAACGCCTCAAGCACTAAGTGCGTTCGCGCAAGATGCACAAATAGCTCATGATAATTGCCATCGGCAACTTGAACCACCAACTTTGCGATTTCCCAGCCCCATTTATCACTGGCAACTGCTGTCGGGGTGAAGATCGGGCCGGTCTGATCACATTGGATCGCCACAGGTACAATCGCGGCACCGCCGGGGGGCACCGCGAACAAAGCCATCGGGGGGTTCTCGTGACGGCGCTGCAAAAAGTGCCGTTAAGGGGATGGCAGAATTCTGGGGTTTTTAGCACGCAATAAGAAAAATCCACGTAAAACTGCGAAATTCAGCTTTTTGGCGTTTTGTAAGCTGATCGGCTAGCTTTT
>JANOXQ010000023.1:0-9128 GCA_031418495.1 Sphingomonadales bacterium | reverse complement strand
GTCGGCTCGATATCGCCTTCGCCAATGCCGGGATTGAGGCGGGCGATAGCAGTGTGGAGGAAATCGCTTTTGATGATTGGAACCGCATTCTCAGTGTCAACCTCTCGGGTGTGATGCTGACGGCGCAACATGCTGTTCGCGTAATGCGCAGCAATCCCGGTGGGCCGAGTGGCGCGATCATTATCAATTCGTCAATGAGCGCATATCGCCCGATGGGTAATTTTGTGGCCTATTCAACAACAAAGGGCGCGCTGGTGGCACTCTCCAAATCAGTCGCCATGCACTGCGCCAATCAGAAAACGCAAATCCGCTGCAACAGCATCCACCCCGGCGTGGTCGAGACCGAAATGATCAAGAGCGTGATTGATCGCGCACCCGATCCAGCGGCAGCACGCGCGCAGTTTGAGGGGATGGCCCCGCTCGGTCGAATGGCACAGGTTGAAGAAGTGGCAGCGCTCGTCGCGTTCCTCGCGTCAGATGATGCGACGTTTATTTCAGGGTCGGAATACGGAATCGACGGCGCTAGCACCGCCGGGATGATGGGGGTTTAGCACGGCCTACTGCTTATCAAGCCGCACGCCAGTTTCGGGCAAAATCATCCATGCCGGGGCTGAGCATGTCCAATAATGCACCGTTGGCGAAAGATCACTTGTTTCATCAAGTGTGCCCGCCTTGATAAAAACAAGGCCTTGTTCTGTTGTTTCTGGCGTTTCGGTTACAACTGGCGATCCACAAACCCCACAGAATTTACGGTATACATCTTTGCCGCGCTCGGCGGTATCGGTATAGGTGGTTAACGCACCGATAATCCGCAGCGCGGCGCTTGGCATAACCGCAATCACTGACAGCGCAGACCCCGCCTGTTTCTGGCAATTCTTGCAGCTACAAGTGGCGACCGCGATCGGCGGCCAATCTACCGAATAGCGCACCGCCCCGCACAGGCATCCACCGTCGCGTGTTTCGCTCATAACCCCAGAACCTGCTTGGCGATGATCGTTTTCTGCACTTCGTCAGACCCGCCGAAAATCGTCCACGCACGACCATTTAGGTAGGTTGGCATCGCCAGTTGCGCCTCGCGGCTGCCAATCGCTTCGGGTGCTTCATTGCCATAGAGCGGCCGCGTTAACGGCAGTTGCAGTCCATCATAGGCAAACAGATCAACGCTCAATTGATCAACGCTCTGCCGCAAATTTGCCGAAATCAGCTTGATCAGCGATGTTTGCGGCCCTGGTCTGCGCCCCTTCACCAGTTCAGCGAGTATGCGCAGCTCAGTCGTTTCAAACGCCTGTGCCTCAAGCCGAAGCCGGGCAATCCGCTGCGCAATGACTGGGTCATGGATAAGCGCGCCATTGGTGCCCGAAGGCTGCACTTTGGCTGCGGCTTCAATCCGGTCAAGCGCTGCAAGCAAGCCCGGCGCTGCGCATGATCCACCGCGTTCATTTTCGAGCAGATATTTGGCGATCGTCCAGCCCTGCCCTTCTTCACCGATCAGATTTTCGACGCCGCTTTCGGCATTGTCAAAAAAGGTCGCATTGACCTCATGATCATTGGCCATCGTCACAATCGGCGTAACCCTAACCCCCGGCTGATCCATTGGGATCAGGAGGAAGCTGATGCCATCCTGCTTCTTCGCCTCAGCATTTGTACGAACGAGCGCAAATATCCAGTTGGCGTGATGCGCGTGCGTCGTCCAAATTTTGGAGCCGTTGACGATATATTTATCGCCCTTCCGCTCGGCTTTCGTCTTCAGGCTAGCAAGGTCTGATCCTGAACCCGGTTCAGAATAGCCCTGACACCAATAATCCTCGCCCGAAAGGATGCGCGGCAAAAAATGTGCTTTTTGCGCGGGCGTCCCAAATTTGCAGATCACCGGGCCGATAAGCTTTAGGCCAAGCACGGGCAGCGCTGGCGCACCGGCAATTGCACATTCTTTTTCAAACAGATATTTCTGCATCGGCGTCCAGCCTGTGCCGCCGTCTTCCTTTGGCCAAGACGTCGCGAGCCAGCCTTTCTCGTGAAGAATCGCTTGCCATTCGCGGGTGATGTCGGGCTCGGTAAATACACTTGGCGTATTGGCTGAGCCTTCGCGCAGACGCGCGTTCAGTTTCTCATCAAGGAAAGCGCGCACCTCCCCCGCAAATGCCAAATCTTCGGCGGTGAAATTCATATCCATCAGGCGATCTCTCCCATGGCCCAGCGGATACCGCGCCGCAGCATTTCATAATATACGGGATAATTCCATGCGCAGCGTTCAGGGTGATCCCAAAACGGCATGAGCTGGATCACATCATGATGCCCGCGACAATGACCAAGCGTATTATAAAGCACCCCGCCTTTGCCAAGATCGCGCAGGTAAAGGATCGGGACAGCATCTTCATCCCAATTGAGATTGACAAAGCCGGTGGCCTCGCCCGTAAAATTGGTCTGCATCAGGATGCGGATCGGCGCGGTTGTCTTGCTGAGATACAGCTCATCGATCACATCGAAATCTTCAAACCCTTTGGTCAAGGCGTGATCGCGGTCCATAATTTTGACGTGGAACGGGGCACCTATTGGCGGATGCGCTTTGAACTGAGTGCCGAGTATCTCCATCACATCGGGGCGCTCATTGGGACTATCCACCCCACCCTCTGTAAAACGCAGGATCGAATTGGTGCCGTGAAGCGCGAGCCAACGCCCGCCCTTTTCAACGAAGGCGCGGATTGCGGCGGCCTCTTCTAGGCTTGGCATCAGATCGCAGGTGTACGTGATTAGGAATGCGCACGCGGCAAGCCGATCAACATCGCTATAATCGGTCGCAACAGTCGTGCGGATGTGAGGATGCTCAGCAAGCAGTTTGAGCAGTTCAAGCCGGGCGAAATCAATATCATGAAACTTGCCAGCAGCAACGAAATGGGCGTCGATGCGTGTCATCATGACCGGAAACTCCCCCCACCATCAACGGTGAAATCAACCCCCGTGGTGAAACTCGCGGCGTCTGAAGCGAGGAACATCATTGCACTTGCAACCTCATCCGCTTCGCCAACGCGGCCCATTGGATGGTTGGCGGCGAACATCGCCTCAGCTTCTTCAGTGCTACCGGGAAAGGCTTCGAGATAACGCTCAAACATCGGGGTGCGGATCGCGCCGGGGTGAACGGTATTGGCACGAATTTTATAGCCCTTCGCCGCGCAATCGAGTGCCACACATTTGGTGAGTGCAGTGACGGCGGCCTTTGATGCGCAGTACGACACAAACATTGCCCCAGGACGCAACGCCAGCATTGATCCGGTGTTGACGATGGCACAGCTTTCGTCGCTTGCTACCATCGCGGGGATTGCTGCGCGGCAACCGTACAATGTGCCATTCAAGTTAATCGCTAGTGTGCGATCCCAGCTTTCAAGCGCAACATCTTGCGTCGTGCCCGGTTCAGAAATCCCCGCAATATTAAACAAATGGGTTAATTTACCAAAACGCGCCACCGTCGCTTCAACCGCATTTTCCCACTGCGCCAGATCGCGCACATCAAGCGCTACACCCGCCGCCTGAGTGCCAAGTTCAGCCGCCAGCGCCACCGCTTTATCAACCTGCACATCGCCGAGCATCACGGCCCCGCCCGCGCTCACAAATTTGCGCGCGACCGCAGCACCAATGCCTTCGGCACCCCCCGAAATCAGTGCGACCTTCCCTTGCATTATCATCGCTCCATAATCGTGACAGCCGAAACGCCGGGTGCGCCGTAAACGTGGGTGTAAGCCGTCTTGGGATTACCCGGCACCTGCCGTTGGCCACCTTCACCGCGCAGTTGGACGACATTTTCATACACTTGGCGCAGACCCGATGCGCCGATGGGTTCGCCGCAAGCGAGACAGCCGCCGTCAGTATTGACTGGCAGTTTCCCGTTAATCCGTGTCCGCCCCTCGGCAAGCCACGTCTCTTGCTCACCGTCCTTGCAAAAGCCATTTTCAGCCATGTGCATGATTTCAGCGCCTGACTCAGTATCCTGCAGCTGGGCAACATCAATGTCTTCGGGGCCAATCCCGGCTTTTTCAAAGGCGGCTTTTGACGCAAGCCTAGTGGGCGATCCGCCGAGACCTACTCTGATTGAAGGCGCAAAAACCTCAAAGGACCCCGGCGGACGGGTGCGCATCACAGAAGTCTTGAGCCGGATCGGTGTGCGCCCCAGTGCGCGTGCTTTCTTTTCGCTCGCAAGGATCAATGCGACCGCGCCTTCAGCCGGCGAGCAAAACATATATTTGTTGAGCGGATCGTTGACCATCGGTGCGGCCATGATCGTTCCCAGATCAACCGGTGAGCGCCGCCACGCATGATCACAAAGCGTACCATTCTCAAACGCTTTTTCGGCAACGCGGCCAAGCGTAGTCGCGCTAATGCCGTGGAGCGCCATATAGCGCTGGATCTTCGTCGCGAAAAATTGCGTCGTGATCATCATGCCTGTTTCGCCGTACCAATCGGGCAGGCCGTATTCAGCGGGCAAAGCGTTGAACGCACCACGCGGATGCTTGTCGAACCCAACCGCCATGCCGATATCAAATTCGCCACTCGCGATGCCCGAATAAGCCGAGGCAAGCGCCGAACCGCCCGTTGCGCAACCATTGGAAACATTGATAATCGGAACACCGGTCAGGCCAAGCTCATTGACTATCAAATCGGCATTGCCCGATGCAGCCGAGCCACCATAGGCAAATTCGATATCTGACCATAGAAGCCCGGTATCAGCCAGCGCTTGCCGTACTGCAAACACGCCTTGATCACGCCCAGAGCGACCTTCGGTTCGGCCAAAGGGATGGATGCCAATGCCGATGATACAAACGTCGGTCATGCCGCCTCCAATGGTCTGAATGCATAGGTCAAAACGCTGCCATCAAACGGTAAGATCACCAGCTCCATCGGCATTCCGATTTTGAGATTATCCGTGCGCGTAAGACGGGTTTCGACGATCACCTGTTCGGGCAATTCGACATAGCCAATCGCGAAGGGCTCAAATTCTTCTGGGCCGATATAGGGTGGCGATTTGGGCCGGAAGCTCTGAATCGTCCATGACCAGAGCGTGCCAGTGGGTGATAATTCAAACGCATCATAATCATCTGCCGCATCACCATCAGGCATCGGAAAGATGATTTCGCCGTCACTTTTGCGCCGTGCGCCGATCAAGCGCGGCTGGGCATCATTGCTCCACAATCCTTCAGCAATTGGGCGCGATGTGCTCATATCAAGCAGCCTTTGCGAAAACGGCGAGATCTGATGCAGGATCGCCGAACAGCTTTGACAGCAGCATGATTCGTTTGAGACCATGACCAACGCCAAGCTCATCACTCATCCCCATCCCGCCGTGAAGCTGCACCGCTTGATGCGCAACCCACAGCGCGGATTCGCCAATGAAGGCTTTGAGACCCTGCACATCATTTGGGCTAGCATCCGCTTTAAGCAAATAGCGATAAAGCGCCGATTGCATCTGCTCTGCCTTGGCATAGCCATCAACCATGCGGTGCTGGATCACTTGAAATCGCCCAATCGGCTGACCGAATTGTTCACGCGTTTTTACATAATTGAGCGTGTCATCGAACAAACGCTGGGCAATGCCGACCATCTCTGCCGAGGCCATTAACCGGGCGTCCGCAACCGCCCGCGCCAATCGCGAAGGACTGTCAGACAGCGACGCATCAACGTGCACGTCTCGCAGCGTCAGCACAGTCGCAAAGCTACCGTCAGCAACTGGATAGGGCGTTGCATGAACGCCCTTTGCATCGCGCGGGACGACAAAGAGCGAGGTCTCATCGCCAAGTCGCGCAGTCACAATGAACAGATCAGCGACCGCGCCGCTCAGCACAAAATGCTTTTCGCCTGATAGGATAAATCCATCCCCCGTCGCGCGCGCCTGCATCGATACAGCATCAAGCGCAAACCGCCTGTTTGGTTCAGCAAAGGCAAAGGCCGCGATCGTTTCGCCGCTAATCGCTTGAGCAGCATAGCGCGTTCCGGCAAGCAACCGCGCACCGAGAAAACCACATTCAAGCCAAGGCTCAACTGCCTGCGCTTTCCCTAGCGCTTGGGCGACGACGGCGCAGTCTATTAGTGATCCACCAAGCCCGCCGTCCGCCTCACTGCCTGCAATACCGATCAAGCCGAGCGCGGCCATTTCGCGCCAGCGTTCGCGATTGAAGCCGCTTGGCAGTTTGCGTGTATTGTGTCGCGCTGGCACATCAGCGCTTGCCGCGAAGCGCTCAACCGTAGCGTTGAATAGGCTTTGGTTTTCATCAAGATCGAAATTCATGCCCGCTTCCTGAAGGTAATGGGAACAGCAGTGTAACCGCGCAACAGCATGTTGGGGGCGACTTGAAGCACCGCCCCTTCCCTAAGACGAATATTATCAAGCCGCGCTACCAGCGTTTCAAACGCAACCGTCATTTCCTTGCGCGACAGCATGTTGCCAACGCACATGTGAATGCCCTTACCGAACGCGAGATGCGTGCGGGCATTGCTGCGTTCAACGTCAAATGTGTCGGGCTCAGGATATTTCGCTGGGTCGCGATTGGCCGCAGCATAGCGCAGCATCACCATCGAACCGCCCTTAAATTCGTGGCCGCCAAGCGTCGCGTCGCGCGTCACCACGCGCCACATGCCTGCCGTTGGCGTATCGAGGCGAAGCACCTCCTCAACCATATTGCCGAATAATTTGGGATTGGCGCGCAGCTTCTCCACCTGACCGGGTGAATTGATCAAATGAACGAGGCCACCCGCCACTGCGTGTGTCGTCGTTTCATTGCCTGCCACCATCAATTGCTGCGCGATTGAGAGGATTTCGGCATCCTCAAGCGGTTGCTCGCCATCAATCCGTGCGTTGACAATGTCGGAGAGCAAATCGTCGGTTGGCTGGCCCCGCCGCGCATCAATCTTGGCCTTCACCGCGTGTTGGAATTCAACGACCTCACGCGCGCATTCAAGCTCACGCTCCTTGCCAATCATATGACCAAGCCGATCAGCAAAGGCATCTGACCAGCGTTTGACATTGGCCTGCTCGGACAATTCAAAGCCAAGCTGCTCGCAAATAACCTGGACTGGCAAGGGCACACAAAATTCGGAGACAAACTCACATTCGCCCTTGTCGATGAAAGCATTGATCAGCGCATTGATCTTGGCGCGAATGCCTACCTCTAGCGCATTCACGCGCGGCATTGAGAAGGCGAGATTAACGAGCTTGCGGAAGCGTGTGTGGACGGGAGGATCAGCGGTGAGCAGCGTATCAATCTGCGGCCAGCCTTTCTCAAGAATGGCGGAAACCTCAGGATCTTGAGACATTGCGCCTGAAAGCACTGCGGTGAAATTATTCGAAAACTCTTCAACCCGGCCAGTCGCTTCGGCGCACATTTCATAGCTTATGATAATCTTCATGCCTGTTCCCGGCATTTCGATCACGGGTGCGTTGGCATGTGCCCATTGATAGAAGGGAAACGGGTTTTGCATCACCTCCGGATCAAGCATTGACGGCGCTGCGCTCATATCATTCATTACAGGACTCCCTGTGCATTCAGTGGCACAGCAAAGCGCACACTGCGACAAGCGAAAATGTTAGTGCGGCCCTCCATCAACTATGCACCATCACACCGCCATCAACGAGAATCCCTTGCCCTGTAATGAAGCGTGCATCATCCGAAGCCAGAAACGCCATGACGTCAGCAATATCCTCAGGCTGACCAATCCGGCCAAGCACTGATCGTCCGGCGTAATAGGCAAGACTTTCCGGGTTGGTTTCAAACATTGGCTTGGTCATGCCCGTCGCAATCGCACCGGGTTGCACGCAGTTGACGGTAATCCCCTGTGGCCCAAGCTCAGCCGCGAGCGCGCGCGTCAGACCGAGGATCGCATGTTTTGAAGTAGCATAAGCAACCAATCCAGCATCGCCGTAACGCGAGAGAATTGATCCAGTGTTGATCACGCGCGGAGCGCTTGATGTGCGCAGCATTGGCAGGACGGCGCGGGTCAGCTTCATTGCGGCGGTCACATTGATTGACAGCGCCTGATCCCACATCGCTTCAGTCATTTCATCAAAGCTGCTGACCGGGCAAACACCCGCATTGTTGATGAGGATATCAAGCCCGCCGAGTTTGGCCTGCGCGGCCTCGGCAATCGCGGCGAAGGAAGCCGCATCGCCGAGATCAGCTACGAGCGTATGCGTGCCCTTCAGGCAATCGCCCGTGATATCGACAGCGAGTACCTCCACACCATCCACCATCAATCGCGCAACCGCCGCTGCGCCAATGCCAGAAGCAGCCCCCGTTACAATCGCTTTGCGGACCAAAACATCGCGGCTCATCAGGTAAGCCCCAAGATCATCTTGCCGTCATTGCTACCGCTGAACAGGCGGAGAAAAGCCGGCAGCGCATTTTCAATGCCCTGATCAATATGTTCGTCAAACACGAGTTTGCCCGATTGTAGCCAGCCCGCCATTTCACCAATGCCTTCGCCAAAGCGCGGCACATAATCAGCAACAAGCAGCCCGTTGATTGAAGCACGCTTGACGATCAACTGCCACAAATTACGCGCACCCGTTTTTTCGCCTGTGTTATTATACTCACTGATCAGGCCGCACAGCCCAACCCGCGCGCCCATCGCAAGGTTGTTAAGCCCAGCATCAAGGATATCACCACCAACATTTTCAAAGATGATGTTGACGCCATTGGGCGCCTCTTTCTCAATCTCCACCGAAAGTTGATCGACTGACTTACCGCGATAATCAATCGCCGCATCAAAACCGTAACGTGTCACCAATCGCGCACATTTTTCGGGGCCGCCTGCGATACCGATGACCTTTGTCGCACCCTTGATCTTGGCAATTTGCCCAACAAGCGAACCAACTGCACCCGCAGCCCCAGTCACCAACACAACATCACCAGCTGCTGGCTTGCAGACCTCAGTATAACCAAAATACGCCGTCATCCCAACGGCACCAAGCACCGACAGAAAATTGGTTGGCGATGGCACGAGGTTTACGTCAATTGGCTGGCTGAACCCGCCCGCTATGCCAACTGAATATTCCTCAATTCCATTAAGACCCGACACCCACTGCCCAATTTGAAAGCCATCCGCTTTGCTCTCAACCACTACCCCAACGGTTGAGGCACGTACCG
>JANOXQ010000022.1:0-23480 GCA_031418495.1 Sphingomonadales bacterium | reverse complement strand
GGATCAACGGGGAGCAAATCAATCCCGACGACAATCGCACCGGGGCAGCGTTGCCGCACCACCTGCGCCCAGCCGCCGGGCGCAATGCCCAGATCAAGCACGCGTTTCGCCCCGCGCAGGAAGCCGTATTTTTCATCAAGTTCGATCAGTTTATAAGCCGCGCGGCTGCGGTAGCCATCGGCCTTCGCGCGCTTGACATAGGGGTCATTCAACTGCCGTTGCAGCCAGCGTACTGATTGCGTCGTCCGGCCCTTCGCCGTCTTAACGCGGACGGTGCCGCCTGATCCGCCCCGGCTCATCGGCGTTTGTCATTCGCCATCAACTGGCGGAGGATGCCCTCACGGATGCCGCGATCTGCCACGCCAACGCGCGGTGCGGGCCAGATATCGAGGATCGCCTCAAGGATCGCGCAGCCTGCCACTACTAGGTCAGCGCGCTCATGGCCGATGCAGGCAAGTTCGGCGCGTTCATCGATTGAAAGGCTTGATAGCATAGTGCTAATCGTCCGCATCGCTTCGCTTGGCACCAACAGTCCGTCAATCTGCCGACGGTCATAGCGTGGCAGTTCAAGATAAACGCTGGCGAGCGTCGTTACCGTGCCGCTGGTGCCGAGCAGCCGGAAGGTTGGGTGCTCCGCAGTCTGGCGCGCGGCAAATTCGCGGAAGGCGTCGCTCACCCGCGCGCGCATCCGGGCATAGGCGGCCAGCCGATCATCACGGTCAACCTCGTCTCGCGCTTCTGATTCGGCGAGCGAAACAACGCCCCATGGTACGCTTAACCAATCAAGCGTCTTCGGCTCCTCCCCACGCGTATCGACCACGATCAGCTCGGTTGACCCGCCGCCAATATCGAACACAAGCGCGGGGCCATCGCCTGCCTCAAGCAGCTTATGACAGCCAGCAACCGCGAGCCGCGCCTCTTCTTCAGCGGTAATAATATCGAGCTTAATGCCGGTTTCGCGTAGGACACGGTCAGCAAATTCAGCACCATTGACGGCGCGGCGGCAGGCCTCAGTCGCGACAGAACGCGAGAGATCAACCCCGCGCCGCACAAGTTTTTCAGCGCAAATCGCAAGGGCAGCGACCCCGCGATCCATCGCCGCATCGCTTAGCTTTCCACTCGCGCCAAGCCCTTCACCAAGCCGGACGATTCGCGAAAACGCATCAACCACAAAGAAACCGTCATGATCAGGCCGGGCAATCAGCATCCGGCAATTGTTGGTGCCAAGGTCAAGTGCGGCAAAGGTACGGCGCGCAGGAAAGCGCCCCTGCCCGTAACGCTGGGCCGGTTTTGCCATCGCAGCATCGCCGCCAACACGCGGCTGCCGGGGCGTCTGGGCCGAAAAACTCGCCATGCCCGCAGTAACTTTTCTATTCTCCGGTGCGGGATGTGCCCGCCGGTACTTGAGATGGGGTTTACCCGGACACGGCACGCTTCGCAAGCACACGGAAAACCTGTACCCGCTGACGTTGACAGAATTTGCGACGAGGGCTATTTCTGCACCACGAATAGTGCCCCGTCATCTAATGGTAAGATACCGGATTCTGATTCCGTTTATCGAGGTTCGAGTCCTCGCGGGGCATCCATTTTGGTCATGAACAAATTCACATATTGGCTAAAACGCGCAGCTCTGCTCTCCTTCGGGGTCGTCACACTTTATCTCGGAGCGGCACTGATCGGCAGCCATCTGCCCGCCAACCCTGATTGGGCTGAAACGCCGGACGGCATCACTATCTATGTTGAAACCAACGGCCATCACACCGGGATCGTGGTTCCGGTTGCTGCCGCCGGGATCGACCTTAGCCTGACATTTCGGCCGACCGACCTTAGCAATAAACAGCTTGCGGGGAATTGGCTGGCGATTGGCTGGGGGGATCGCAATTTTTATTTGAATACGCGGGATTGGGCGGATTTGCGGCCCAGCACCGCGCTCTCTGCGCTTATTGGCAGTGGGCGAACTTTGCTTCACATCGATCATCTTGATCAGCCTTACCCCGGCGATGATCAGCGCGCGGTGCGGATCAGCCGCGCCGAATATACCCGCCTGATTGCGCAAATCATGACGTCGCTCAAACTGGGCGAAGATGGCTATCCAGTCGCAATTCCCGGTTATGACGAACGCGATCTCTTCTATGAAGCAAAGGGTCATTACAGCCTGCTGCGCACCTGCAACGGCTGGACGGCAGAAACACTCAGGCGCGCCGGAATCAAAGCGCCGCTATGGACGCCCTTTAGCGGCGGGGTGATGCGCTGGTATTAGGTTTAGATCGGCTCCCCCGCTGCACGGGCGCGTTCGATCAGACTTGCCTCAGCTTTGGGCACAAGCCGGTACGCCATGACCAAGCTGAAAATCGATATTGGCGCAACAACAAGCAGCGAGAGGATACCCGTTGCAAGATCGCCTGTCAGCGTTGAAACCTTGCCCGCCATATACGGCCCAAGCGCGAGGCCAACCAATGTCGTGCCAATAAAGAAGGTTGCGGTTGCCGTACCGCGCATCCGGGGCAGCACAAGATCAAGCGCGGTTGCCGCACTGGCACCAAGTGCAGCGCTTGATAATATCGTCATCGGGATGTTGAGGACATAAAATAACGTCAAATCCTTCACCGTAAAGATGATCACCATCGGGATCAGCGGCGCAATCGCGCCAATGAGGGCAACAATCATTCTGCCCGCAGGATTGGTCTTGCGCAAATGATCGGCCACCTTACCGCCAAGGATAACGCCAATAAATCCGCCAAGAGCGCCCGATCCGCCAAGCCAGAAACCGGCAACTTCGAGTGACGCCCCCAAATCTCGCACGGCAAAAGATGGCCCCCAGAAACTCAAAGCGTAGGCGGTAAAGGCGATCAGGCCATAACCAAGCACGACGTAAAGAAATGCCGGGGTACCCCAGATTAGCTTGAACGCAGGCGGATCACGCTGTTTTAGCGCAGTTGCCCAGCTAAACACCGCGTACACACCAATGCCAATTGCCGTCCACTGCGCAATATCGCCCGTCAAACGGATCATCATGTAGGACGCAAAAATAACTGCACCCGCAACTATAAGGTTGATCGCAAGCGCACCCATCCCCCGCCGCGCCGCGCCTATCAACGTTAAGGGCGGAATAACGGTAGTGAGTTCTTCAACAAAGCCGCGAAACGGGTTCGCCGCAGGCGGCGTGATGATGCCATCAGATTGCCCGCGCAGTGGCTCCTTGAGTGTCGCAACAAGAACTGCAAGCAGCAGTCCGGGTAAACCAACCGCAAGGAATGCCGCCTGCCACCCAACAAGACCGAGAGGGGCGGAGCTTATGGTGGGGTATGCTTCATTCCAATTTTTGACGATTAATCCGCCAATGAACAGCGATCCACCGCCGCCAAGGTACAACCCCGACGAATAAATGGCGAGTGCGGTCGCCCGCTTTTCCTTTGGAAAATAATCAGATAGCAGCGAATAAGCGCATGGGCTGGCGGTTGCCTCACCAACACCAACACCAAAGCGCGCAGCGGCCAGTTCAGCACCCGACCTTGAAAAACCAGATAGCGCCGTCATCGTTGACCAGATCGTCAGGCCAATCGTCATCAGACGGATGCGGTGCCAACTATCTGCCAGCCGTCCGAGCGGAATCCCGAATAAGGCATAAAAAACACCAAATGCAGTCCCGTAAAGAAAACCAAGATCCGCATCCGTCAGATTAAGATCACGTTTGATGTCTTCAGCAAGAATACTGAGGATTTGCCGATCAATAAAATTGAGGATATAAACGAAAACGAGGATGATCAGAACATACCATGCATAACGCTCGTTTTTCGGCGGCGATGCCGACTGATCATTTCCCAAAATACCCTCCCGTTGGTGACTTTCGCACCTTTTCCCAAGCCGGTAGCAAAAAACCTACCCACCATCAAAGCACATAGTTAAATACGCTGTAGCCCGAAAAAAGGATGCATCATTGCGCCAAATCACACATCGGCACTCCATTTCTGCTGAATTTAGGGCACCATGTCGTGTTTCCCTTGAAATTTTAACGAATCCAAACGATATTGTTGGCATCCGGCTATCATGCCGGGCAATAGGAGTGAGTTCTCATGGCCAATTGGTCTGATCCCCGGATGGTCGGCGCGCCGCCTGCTGCTGCTGGCACCGGTAGACGCGACGTCGCATACGATGCGGGTCTGCGTTCTTACATGCTTTCGGTTTATAACTACATGGCCTCGGGCGTATTGCTCACGGGCATCGTTGCTTTGCTATTTGCAAACAGCGGGATGGCGCAGGATATCATGTTCGGCCCCGGCCTTACCAAATATCTGATCATCTTTTCGCCACTCGTTTTCGTGTTGGCAATGAACTTTGGCATCAACAAGATGTCAACGGGCACACTTCAGATGCTGTTCTGGGGCTTTGCTATCGTCATGGGCCTTTCGATGTCTACGATCTTCCTCGTCTACACCAGCACCTCAATCGCGCAGACGTTCTTTGCGACGGCAGCGGCATTCGCGGGGCTTAGTCTGTGGGGTTACACCACCAAGAAGGATCTTTCGGGGATGGGTACATTCCTGATCATGGGTCTGGTTGGCTTGATCGTCGCTTCGGTCATCAACATCTTCCTGCAATCAGGGACAATGAACCTCGTCATCAGCTTCGTCGGCGTGCTTATTTTTGCTGGCCTTACCGCCTATGACACGCAGAAGATCAAATCGATGTATGCTTATGTGGCGGGCACGGACATGATGGGCAAAACCGTGATTATGGGCGCACTGAGCCTCTATCTCGATTTCATCAACATGTTCCAGTTCCTCCTCCAATTCATAGGCAGCCGCGACTAAACGCTGCTGACTGGTACAAAATAAACGGCCCCGGCGGAGCAATCCGCCGGGGCTTTTTTGTCCCTCTCCCCTCGCGGGAGAGGGAGGGAGCCGCGTCAACGACGGCAGGGTGAGGGGGTGCAGAGCGATGCGTAAGCGAGCGTGGTTTTATCCAACAACCCGCGCTGTCTTTCAGCCGCAGACGCGGCTGGTCCCTCACCCGCCCTTCGGGCACCCCTCCCTCAAGGGGAGAGGGGTTTTTGCACACAAAAAAGGCCGGAGGTGCTTGTCGCACCCCCGGCCTTTCTTATTCACCTTGGGAAAGGCTTACTTGGGCATCAGCACCGTGTCGATCACGTGCGCAACGCCGTTTGACTGGGTTACGTCAGCTTGCGTTACCTTTGACTTGCCGCCCTTGGCGTCGGTCAGGATGATGGCATCGCCTTCCTTGGCTGCGGTGAGCTTGCCACCAGCAACGGTGGTGAGTTCAGCTTTGCCCTTGCCGGCTTCGATCGCGGCCGAGAGAGCGGCTGCATCCATGTTGCCAGCAACAACGTGATAGGTGAGAATGCCGGTGAGCGTTTCTTTGCTCTCTGGCTTCACAAGCGTATCAACGGTGCCTGCAGGAAGTTTACCGAATGCCGCATCATCTGGAGCGAAAACGGTGAACGGGCCTGGGCCTGACAGCGTTTCAACAAGGCCAGCGGCAGTGACTGCAGCAACCAGCGTCTTAAGATTTGGTGCAGTCGAAGCATTTTCGACAACATTCTTGTTTGCAAACATTGGCGCACCGCCAACCATTACAGGCGCTGCTTCACCGGCGGTTTCGCTGGCGACAGTTTCAGTGGCTTCACCGGCAGGCGCTTCGGCAGTTTCGGCTGGCTTTTGCGAGCAAGCGGCAAGCGCCATCGAAGCGGTTGCGATCAAAAGGGCTGTTGCGAGAGTTTTCTTCATTTGTATTTCCTTGTTGAAAATTAGCGAACTTGATCAAAAATAACTTCTGTTCCGGAGGGTATATCAACCCATCTACCGAGCTGATCGAACGCGCGAATACACAGGTTTTATAATCAAGTACAGGCCAGTTACGTTACGTTGCGCTGGACGGATGCAAAATAAGCGCCTCGACCAAAAATAATAGTGCGCGGTTTACTCGCCCTGCCGCACAATAATCTCGGATAGGCGCGCAATCGTCCGCCCCGGCATCCGGATTGTGCCTTCATTGAGCACCGTTTTCCCGTCGCTCTGGAGATAAAGCCACTGCTCCATCGTCACAAAAGGTTTCTTGAGCAGGTAACGCAGATGAAACAAATTGCCGTAAACCTCTGCCTTCACTGGCCCGGCGGCGTCACTCAGCGTCGCGGTATAGCGGTGGTCATCAACGCGCGTCATGATCCAGTGGCGCTTACTCACCTTGCTGCCTTCATAAATCGTCTGATCAAGCCGAAAGCGGCCATCGGGTAGGGTACTCCCTCGGCTTTCAACGCGGATCTGTCGTGCGGGCTTGCCCCCGGCGGATTGAATCACGCCATTGCCAATTGCAGTGGTGCCAAAAAAGGCCTCAGGTCGGAATATCGGCGTATTTTGGGCAAAGCTCTCGGGCTTGACCGGCTTCACACAGGCCGAGAGCGCGCACAGCATGGCGAGGAGAAGAAAGCCGCGCATCATTCAAACGTGACCGGCGGTTTGGCCTGCGTATCAACGCTCAGCGCAAAAACATCGGGCCGGGCATAATGGCCCACGACATCAAAATAATATTTGGCGCGCGGCATCGCGGCGAGATCAATCTCCGCTGTTAGCACCGCCTCCTCATCGTAGACTGGCCCGGCGAGAATTTCGCCAAGTGGGCCGACGATAATGCTGCCACCCCGGATGAGCACCTCACCGGGTGCAGCCTCAATCGGGCAATCGGCGGGCGCATCCTCACGCGTCATATATTGGACGGCGGAGGCAACAAAACAGCGCCCCTCAAACGCGATATGCCGCATCGACAGCGCCCATGTTTCGCGGTCATCAACCGTTGGCGCGCAGTAAAGCTCGATCCCCTGCGCGTACATCGCCATGCGCAGCAGCGGCATATAATTTTCCCAGCAGATCACCGCGCCGATTTTGCCAACGTCAGTATCTATTACTGGCATGGTTGATCCATCGCCCTGGCCCCAGATGATCCGCTCCATCGCGGTTGGCATCAGCTTGCGGTGTTTACTGGTGAGCGTGCCGTCGGGCGCAAAGAACAGCACCGTGCAATAAAGCGTGCCGCCGTCACGCTCAATCACGCCGACGACAAGGTGCATCGCATGGAGGCGCGCGACCTCACCCATCGTATCGCATTCCGGCCCCGGCACGTTAATCGCGCTGGCATGATAACGCGCAAACCAATCGCGGCCTTCGGGTGAACGAAACCCCACGCGCGCGCCAAAATCCATACCGCGCGGATATCCGCCGACGAAAGCCTCCGGGAATAGCACCAGTTTCACGCCCTGCGCCGCCGCTTCGCCTGCAAGCCGAGCAAGTTTTTCAAGCGTCGCAGGTGTATCGAACAGGCACGTGGCCGCTTGGATGACGGCGATTCTGGTCATCATTTTATTCCACTGGTCGGGGCTGACGCTGGGGGTTTGCCCTTATTCGTATTGGCTTCGATATATAGATCAAGCAGCTTGCGCGCGGAGGCTGCCCGCCCGCTGTCATGCGGGTCAAACGCAAGCGGTTTGATCACATTGATCGCCGAAGCATATTGGCCTTCTTCAGCAAGCATCGCTGCAAAATTTGCACGCACATCACTCGATTCTGGCACCAGTTCAAAAACGCGACGCAAACCATCCTTGGCCGACTGCGCCGGGGCGACGCCTTGCTGCTGCCATGACTCATAATAGCGGTAGAGCGGGAGCGGATCATTCACATCAGCGCGATTGGCCTTAACAATTAGCGAACGTGCCGCCTTCCAAACAGCAGGATCATCTTTCTTGTCTGCAATCGCCTTCCGCACAACAATTTCTCCACGCAGCAACAACGCCCGGCTTAATCCGGGCTTGATCTTGAGAGCGTTTGCCAATGCCGTTTGGGCCTCTATGTCCTGATCAGCATCAGCATAGCCCTGCGCGAGCCAATACCATGCCTCAGCATCATCGGGATATTTAGCCGCAACGGCTTTGAACTTTGGAACAAGCGCTTTAGCCTCGGCAAGATCAACACCGCGCATACTCCGCAGCCGGATCAACACCGATTCTGAAGCCGCTGGGCTTAACGTCGTAATCGACAACTCAGTTGGCGCTGGCGTGGGCTTGCGCCGCGTCGCATAGGTCAATTTACCGCGCAAATATGTCGCGAGTTCCTTGTCGAGTTGTTTAAGATCACCAAATGTGGCTCGGGCCGAGTCCAGACTTGTTTTACCAGCATTAATACCTTGCAAATAGGCGGTAAGCTGCCCCTCGCGGCCCACAGCACGGTCAAGATAGTGAACCATAAGCCATGCCCGCCCGTAAAAGGCATCCTGCGCTTCGTCGGACTTCAAATCATTGGCATTGATCGCCAACAGCTTTTCAGAAAGGAGTTCTGGTCCTGCAACAAGGCCGTATGAGCGATAATAGGCTGGCAAGCCAATTTTCGCATTCCCTTCAGGCGTAAATTCGGTGGTCGCCATGAATTCGGCAAACCCTTCGATGTACCAAGCGGGGTAAGCTGCAGGAAAATAGTGAAGCATGAAGTGATGGGCATATTCATGAAATAATATGGTATCACCATCCAGCGCGAGTTTCTCTCCCGACTGTCGCCGATCAACAACTGCCAATGATCCTGAAACCATACCGGTATAAAACCCAGCGACATTACGCGAATCTTTTCCGCCGCCCATTGCACGTTGCACTTCATCACTTGACGACATCAGGAAGATCATGAGTCGCTGCGAGGAGTCCTCATCAGGTACGCGAAATCTCTCACGAAGGACGGTATCAAACCGCTCCACCTTAATCGCAAAATCACGCAGGCTTTTCTCTGCACCGGACGAATAGATCAGAAAATGACGGGTTTTAACCTCGCGCCATTCTGCTTTTGCAGGCGATGAGAATAATATGCACGTCAATAATAAGGCAAGCCAGCGCATTACAAACTCCGAATCTCATACGTAGCTTACTCCGACCCGATGACATTTGCCAAGTTGATTGGCACAAAAACCATTTCGCTCTTGAACTACAACCGACTAGACCGTCATCATAACGCCCGAATAAGCGGGTATAGATTTGAAAGTTGTCCTCCCCATGACCGATTCCACCGATACCCCCGACGAAACCCCGCGCCGCCGCCCTAAGGCTGGCGTTCGCGCGATTGGCAATCGCCGTCTTCAGCCTTCAACCCTGATGATGGGGCACGGTTTTGATCCGATGCTGTCCGAAGGATCGCTTAAGCCGCCGATTTTCCTCACCTCAACCTTCGTTTTTGAAAATGCCGCCGCTGGCAAACGCCATTTTGAGGGCGTGACTGGCAAGCGCCCCGGCGGCGCTGAGGGGCTCGTTTATTCACGATTTAATGGCCCCAATCAGGAAATTGCCGAAGATCGTCTCGGCCTGTGGGAAGATGCCGAGGATGCGCTGACCTTTTCCAGCGGGATGTCCGCGATTGCCACTGTGCTGCTCGCCTTTGTGAAGCCGGGCGATGTGATCGTCCATTCAGCACCACTTTATGCGGCGACCGAAACACTGATCGGGCGAATCCTTGGCAAATTCGGGGTGACATGGCTTGATTTCCCCGCAGGGGCGACGCGTGAAGAAATTGATGCCGTCGTTGAAAAAGCCAAAGCGCAGGGGCGCGTTGCGCTGATTTATCTCGAAAGTCCCGCGAACCCGACCAACGTCCTCGTTGATGTTGAGGCCGTCGCCAGTGTGCGCAACACCCATTTTGGCAAGAGCGATGATGTGCCGCCGATTGTAATCGACAATACCTTCCTCGGGCCATTGTGGCTCAAGCCGCTATCAAACGGGGCAGATATTGTGGTGTATAGCCTCACCAAATATGCTGGCGGGCATAGTGATTTGGTTGCGGGCGGTGCGCTTGGATCGAAGGGGCATATCAACACGATCCGGTCGATGCGCAATACGATTGGGACGATCCTTGATCCCAATACCGCATGGATGCTGCTGCGCAGTTTTGAAACGCTTGAACTGCGGATGAGCCGTGCGGGCGAAAATGCTCAGAAAATCTGCACTTGGCTTAAAGATCAGCCCAAGGTCGAAAAGATCGTCTATCTTGGTTTTCCCGAGACTGAGCGGCAGGCCGATATTTACAATCGCCATTGCACAGGCGCTGGATCGACCTTCTCGCTATACCTCAAGGGCGGTGAGCGTGAGGCGTTTGCGTTCCTCGATGCGCTCAAGATTGCCAAGCTCGCGGTCAGCCTTGGCGGCACCGAAACGCTCGCCAGTTGCCCCGCCGCGATGACGCATCTTTCAGTGCCCGATGAGCGTAAGCTGGCGCTTGGCATCACCGATAATATGGTGCGGATTTCAATCGGGG
Source organism: Sphingomonadales bacterium (assembly GCA_031418495.1). Taxonomy (GTDB): domain Bacteria; phylum Pseudomonadota; class Alphaproteobacteria; order Sphingomonadales; family Sphingomonadaceae; genus Aquisediminimonas. Next base: position 13,188 of record JANOXQ010000022.1, on the reverse strand, counting down.
TTGAGGATGCCGATGATCTGATCGCCGATTTCGAGCAGGCATTAGCCGCGATTTAGGGGATGCTCACGCCGCAGTTCGCAGTTGCGCGTCAGTGGAGATCACACGGCGCGCTTCTGCGGCGGGCATTGGGCGACCGAAGAGATAGCCTTGGATCTTGCGACAACCAAGGCCCTTGATCATTTCGCATTCAACATCGGTTTCAACGCCTTCAGCGGTGGTTGACATGCCGAGGCTATCAGCAAGCGCGACCACCGCACGGATGATAGCAAGGCTTTCAGGCAGGTTTTTGGCCGCGCCCTGAACGAAGCTGCGATCCACCTTGATCGTGCTGAACTTGGTTTTTGATAGATAGCCAAGCGACGAATAGCCGGTGCCAAAATCATCAAGCGCAAGCCGAACACCAAGCGCCAAGATTTGTTCAAGCACCGCAATTGCTTTGGTGCCCTCACGCATGAATACGCTTTCGGTCACTTCCAGTTCAAGCCGGTGCGGCGGCAGGCCTGCATGTGACAGTGCTGAAACCACCGTCGTTGCAAACTGTGCGTCATGAAGCTGCTCAGCCGACACATTAACCGCAACACGTATGGTTGATGGCCAGCGCGCGGCTTCTTTACATGCGGTGCGCAACACCCACTCTCCAATTGGCCCGATCAGGCGAGCCTCTTCGGCGATTGGGATGAATTTGAACGGCGAAACCGAGCCGAGATCGGGATTATTCCAGCGCAGCAATGCCTCGAAACTTTCAATCGTGCCCGACTGTGCATTGACCACTGGCTGATAATGCACCTCAAACTCATTGCGTTCGAGCGCCTTACGCAGTGCGATTTCGATCACGCGTCGTTCTTCGGCATGCGCATGGAATTGCGGCTCATAGGCATTGAACGCACCGCCGCCCTGATCCTTTGACTTATAGAGCGCAAGATCAGCCGAACGGATCAGCATTTCAACCGAGCGACCATCACGCGGGCCAATCGCGGTGCCAACGCTTGCGCCAATGTAGATGGTGTACTGGTCAACCTCATAGGGTTGCGAAAGCGTATCGATGATGCTTTGCGCAAGCCGCGCCATGCGCTGCGGATCATTGGCGTCTTTGACAACCACGGCGAATTCATCACCGCCAAGCCGCCCACAAAGCTCATTATCGCTCATCACGCTACGAAGTCGCTCCGAAACGCGCGTTAAAAGCCGATCACCAATCGGATGACCAAGTGTATCATTGACGGACTTGAAGCGATCAAGATCAATCATCATAAAGCCACAGCGCGTTCGCCAGCGATCCGACTCAGCCATCGCCGTTCCGAGCGTTTCGTTGATGAGCATCCGGTTAGGCAGGCCCGTAAGCGTATCGAAGCGTGCCATCCGGTTGATTTTGTCAGCGCTGCGATACGCCTCGGTTACGTCCGAACCAACGCCACGAAAACCTACAAAACTGCCATTATCGTCGAAGCGCGGTGAGGCTGATAATTCCCACCAATGGGTAATGCCGCCAATTTGGACGGGAAGAACGAGATCGCTGAAACTTTCGCGGTTTTTAAACTTATCAGAAAGATCACGAAGTCCGGCCGAAAAATTACCAGCTTCCCATGTATCGCCTGCCAATATTTGCAGCAATGGCTTAGTTTCTAGTGCTTGCGATTCAACACCAAGGGCTGCAGCAAAGCGAGGTGAAACATGAGTCAGGCAGCGCGATGCATCGGTTTGCCACATCCAATCACCTCCTGAATCCTCAAATTCCCGGAGGAGCAAACTAACGACTTCGCTCTTTTCGTGCAGGACGAATTCGTTAATCTTGTGGAGTAGCGCGATACGCCCGTTGCGAAGGCACGCGGCAATCAAACCAACCGTATAGATGAGTGCAATCACCGCAACATAATGCATCGCAAACATAAACATCATTGCCGCAAGACCAAGCCCGAGAATCATAATCAGAATCGCGGTAAAGAGTGGCACCGATGAAAATGCAAAGGTCGCGCCGGCCATCATCGCCGTGCCGGCAGTCCAAGCAATTAATGCATGTTTCTGATCACCGTGAACGCCAAGTGCGATCGGAAGTGCGGCCCATGAAAGTGAGGCAAAAATAATGCCCATAGCTGCACTGTTGAGCTCGCTTTGTGTTGCAGAAATGAGATGGCTATGTTCCCGACGGAAATGCGGGGCTGCCAAAAGCCCGGACACGCCTATGATCAGCCCATACCATACCCAGCCAATCCATCCGGCGGGGCTTCCGGACAGGGCGGCAACCGTAATACCGCCACCGATAATGCTGAAGCCGAGTCGCGCAATAGCGCGCTCTGCAATCACGCTAATCTGCCAAGCACGGATACGACCCCAGTAAGCCTCGCCTGAATCGCGCAATCCGAGGATCGTCTTCCAGTCATTCGGGCTGGGCGGGGTTTCAAGATTATTTTGCTGGCTCACAAACATATCGCTAACACAAACAAGTTAGCGAAGTGTAAGCGTCCAGCGATCAGTTTCAGGCGGCGAGATCAAATGGCTGAATTTCGCCCGACAGATAAAGGTTGCGCGCCTTTGCTCGGCTTAGCTTGCCCGAACTTGTCCGGGGCAGCGTCCTTGGCGGGACGAGCTCTACAATGCAGTTCATGCCAGTAATCGCGCGCACCTTGTCACGAATCGTGTCGCGCAATTTGGTGCGTTCGGCCAAATCCGTTGTCCGGCACTGGACGAGCACAGCAGGCGATTCTTCACCGCCTGCTGTCGTAATCGCAAAGGCTGCGATATCGCCAGATTTGAAGCCGGGAAGCTGTTCGACCGCCCATTCAATATCTTGCGGCCAGTGATTTTTCCCGTTGATAATGATCATGTCTTTAGCGCGGCCAACAACGAAGACATAGCCTTCGGACATATAACCCATATCGCCGGTATCGAGCCAACCTTGCTTCATGCAGGCCGTCGTCGAAACTTCATCACGGAAATAGCTGTGCATAATTGATGGGCCGCTTGCCCAAATCTTACCAATGCTGCGTTCTGGCATCAAGGCACCGTCTTCAGCCCGGACTTCGACAGCCATATCGCGCACGGGCTTGCCGCAATTGACAATCGCGCGGAACCGCTTCGGTTTGTCTAGCGCTGACGGAATACCTGAAAGCTCGCTTTCTTCGACCAGCTCAACGCTAATCCCTTCACCCGGCGGCATGATTGAAACCGCAAGCGTTGCTTCAGCAAGGCCGTAGCTTGGCAGGAAGGCCGACGCCTTAAAACCAGCATCGCCGTAAGCATCAACAAACGCCTGCATCACATCAGGGCGAATCATATCTGCGCCGTTGCCCGCCACGCGCCAGCGCGACAGGTCGAAACGCTCGGCGGCGTGCGTCTGGCTCGAAACGCGACGCGCGCAAATATCATAGCCAAAAGTTGGCGAGTAGCTCAGCGTTGTGCCTTTGTTGCGGCTAATCAAATCAAGCCACGCCAGCGGACGCCGCGCAAAATCTTCGGTTTTGAGATAATCAGTCGAGACTTGGTTCGCGACCGGCGAAAGCAGACAACCTACCAACCCCATGTCATGATACCATGGTAGCCATGATACACAGCGGTCGCTTGGCTGCAAATCCATGCCGTGGCTATGCGCTGCAAGATTATTGAGCAGCGCATTGTGCGTGACCGCGACACCGTGGGGGAAACGCGTCGATCCGCTTGAATATTGAAGATAGGCTATATCGTCGGTTGAAGCACTGGGCAGCGGCGCTTCGCTCACTGGATAATCGGCAAAACGTGCCCAATTGATCCCCTTCGTTCCGCAGACGCGCGCGGCATCACCCGCCATCGCGTCAAGTTCATCAGGATAGAAAAGATATTTGGGATCAGCGCTCTTCATTTGAACGGCGAGCTGATCAACATAAGCATCGCGCCCGCCAAATGAGGTTGGCAGCGGCAGCGGCACAGGCCAAGCGCCTGCATAAATGCAGCCAAAGAACAGTGCGGCAAATTCTGGGCCGGTTTCGGCGATCAGAGCAATTCGGTCTTGCGGCACCACACCGAGTGCAATCAAGCGGCCTGCCATGCCAATCGCATCAAGCCGTAGTTCGCAATAAGGGTAGGCGCGCGCCAACTGGCCACGTGGATCGTGAAAATTAAGCCCCCGCTCACCGCGCGCTGCATAATCAAGCGCCTCGCCAAGCGTTGCAAAATCGGAAAAACGGCGTGGCAAACTATCTTGTGTGACCGTTGGGGTGAGTGGTGCATCCACAGACACTCCCTTTAGTTTGTCCTGCCCCTTTAGGTTGTCTTGCCCCTTTAGGTTGTCTTGCAATGTTCCTGCTCCTGAACAAGACCGCGGGTCGGCCAGTTTTGCGACGATATCGCGTCGCAACGAATGGTGACTATGGGCACTACTCGCCCGCTACACGCCAAGCTACACGCCAAGCTACACGCAACGCCTTTTCCTTTAACCCTGACTATGGCACAAATTTGTCATGAAAGGCGAATACCAGCATTCACAGCGAGAGCGCAAGCACCCTAAGCCGCTTGATGGACAGCAATTGCGTGCCATCGCGCTTAGCTATGTTGGGCGCTACGCCACAAGCTGTGCGAGATTAGCCGCTTATCTAGAACGCAAAATTGCCGAACGTGGCTGGTCTGAAGAGACGGTGCCGCCAGTTGGCGATATCATTTTACAGTTTGCTGAGCTCGGCTATGTTAACGATGAGGCCTTTGCCAAAACGCGCAGTGAATCACTGCTACGCCGAGGATATGGGCCAAACCGCCTAAAAATCTCACTGCGTGTGTCTGGAATTGGGACGGAAATCATCAATCAAGCCACTGATATCGACCCAGAGAATGCCCTTGCCGCAGCAATGGTTTTTGCGCGGCGAAAGCGCATCGGCCCCTATGCAAGAAACATAATAAGCCCAGATATCCGCCAAAAAATGATCGCCTCGATGCTCCGCGCTGGACACAGCTATTCGGTATCGCAAAAAATTCTCGCGCTAAGCGCAAACGATATCCCTGATTCGTAATTGAGATAAGGCTGGCAAATAGCCGTAAATTCTTGTTTTATTTAGAAATGCTGACCATATTGATAATAAGAATGAATTTGAGGCGATGATAATGATGGTAGCGCAATCAGATGGCGCGCCTGTGACAACAGGTGGAGGCTTTGAGTCGTCCACAGCACACGACGATATTGGCCATGACGTTGCTGCGCCCGCAGTCCATGATATTTGCCATGGCCACATTAAGTGGTTTGATGCGACGCGCGGTTTTGGGTTCCTCGTTCCTGATGATGCAGGCGAGGATATTCTTGTGCATTTTTCAGTGCTGCGAGATCACGGACGGCGGATGCTGCCCGAAGGCACACGCGTCTCCTGCGAAGTAACACAAGGTGGCCGTGGGCTTCAGGCGAGCAAAATCATCACTTTTGACCTTTCGACCGCAACCGGGGTCGATTTTGATCTCCGGCGGCCAGTGCGGAGTGAACGGATTGACCCGGTGGCAATGGCGAGTGAGGCCGGGCCAATGGAAACCGTCGTAGTCAAATGGTTTAACCGCCTCAAAGGCTATGGCTTTCTCAACCGCGTTGATGATCAAGCGGATATTTTTGTGCATATGGAAACGCTCAGACGTGCCGGGATTGGGGACATCATGCCTGCCGACACATTGCACGCGCGCGTTGCCAAGGGTAATAACGGATTATTGGCTGTTGAGGTGAGTTTGCCGTGAATTTCCTGCTGCGCGCTGCGCCTGTTGCGTTATTTTTTGTAATCGCTGCCTGTCAGTCAGCACCAGTTAACGGCGCGGCGACGGCCAAGTCAGCGCTTGCGCCGCTTGAAGTCATAACCGCCAAAGGCAAAATCGCCTTCAAAGTTGAAGTCGCGCGGACGCCCGAAGAGCAAGCACGCGGGCTAATGTTCAGGACGTCACTTCCCGATTTTGGCGGCATGATTTTCCCGATGGTGCCGCCGCGTGAGGCGAGCTTTTGGATGAAGGATACCGTTATCCCGCTCGATATGATTTTCATTCGCAGCGATGGTACGATTGCCCGGATTGCAGCCAATACGATTCCTTATGATCTGACGCCGGTAACTTCGGGCGAACCTGTGGTGGCTGTATTCGAAATCGCGGGTGGCCGTGCTGAAGCACTCGGCATTGCGGAAAATGATCGCGTAACGTGGAAAGATACCACGCGCTGATTGGGTGGTTGCACGTAGCGGCCTGAACGCGTAATTGCGCATCCTATATGGCGATCATCAAAAATATTTTCACTTGGTGGGAAGGGTCAGGCTTTGGCACTTGGCTCAACACGCGTCGCAATGGCACGCTTGTCGGCACCGATGGGCTCGGCAATCATTATTATACCGGCGGCGCGCAAACCAATGGAGCGCCGCGCCGCTGGGTGATTTATAACGGATCAAACGACGCAAGCCGGGTGCCGCCCGAATGGCATGGCTGGCTTCACGGCACGCTTGACGATGTGCCTGACAAAAGCCTGCCGCCGCCGCGCCGGTGGGAGCTTGAGGCGACGCCAAATCTTACCGGCACGGCTGAGGCCTATCTTCCCGCAGGCGCGCTTCAAGCCGGCGGCAAACGCAGAGCTTCAACGGGCGATTATGAAGCGTGGAGCCCTGAAGCCTGATGCGCCGCGTTGCGATCATCGGCATTGTTGCGGCGATTGGTGCTAGCATTGCTTGGCAGGCTGCGCCCGCGCTCCAGAATGCAACTGCGCCCAAGGTTGAAACACCAAAGGAGCCGGTGCCCAAGACAAATACGCCTGCGGTCAAGCCAGCAACAACCGCCCCGAAAGCGCCCGTCGTAAAAGCCGAACCCCCGGTAAAAGCCTTGACGCCAATGGCTGAGCGGGTGGCGACGGTTGGCTTGCTCAATAAACGCAACGGGCTGTGGCGCGATCTGACGCTGAAACCTGGCCAGGCGGTTCGGATTGGCGATGTTGTGGTTCGGCTCAAAGCCTGTGAAACGACAGCGTCTTGGGAACAGGAAGCCTATACCGGCGCTTTCGTCCAGCTAATCGTGCTTGGCAGCGATGACAAATGGCGCAAGGTGTTCTCGGGCTGGCTTTACAAGGAATCACCATCACTCAACGTGGTTGAGCATCCGATTTACGATGTCTGGGCCAAGGCCTGTACAATGCGCCACCCTGATACTGGCCCCGAAACCACGGTTGTTCGCGGCGGTGAACCCAAGGCATCAAGCGGTACTTCATCAAAACGGCGGAAATCGCCTGCCGAGGCCGATGATGACAAAGCCGAGGACAGCAACACCATATAAGTGTTGCGATCAATCTCAACTGCACCAAGCGATTCGAGATGCGGCGTAATAAACTGGCAGTCGAGTAAGGTGAAACCACCGCTGCGCATCCGCGCAACCAAATGTGCGAGCGCAACCTTTGACGCGTCGGTTGCCCGACTGAACATCGATTCGCCAAAAAAAGCACGGCCAAGCCTGATCCCGTAAAGTCCACCAACAAGCTCACCATCAGCCCATGTTTCAATGCTGTGCGCGCTGCCGACATTATGAAGCTGGGTTACCGCTGTTTCAATCTGATCATTGATCCAAGTCGAGGGGCGATCCGGTGCCTCAGCCGCACATAGCGCGACAACATCGCCAAACGCGCGATCAAGCGTCGTTTCAAACCGCCCCGATTTGAGCGTCTTGGCAAGTGAGCGCGACAAACGAAAATCCTCAAGCGGCAATATTCCGCGCTGTTTGGGCTCAACCCAATAAACGTCGGCAGCATCACGGCCGTCAGCCATTGGGAATATCCCGGCCGCATAGGCCTTAAGCAACAGTGAAGGATCAAGCGGGGCCGACATAGATGTAATCTATTATACATGCTTTCGTTCAAACCCAAGAGCCGCTAGGGCATTGATGTGCAGAGCAAGATAGATTGTGATCTCGCCATTGTTGGCGGTGGACTGGCGGGAGGGCTGATTGCGCTCGCGCTGAAGATTCACCGGCCTGAGCTTGATGTTCGCTTGGTTGAAGGGGACGCGCGGCTTGGCGGCAATCATGTCTGGTCATTTTTCGATACTGATATCGCGCCAGAAGACCGCGCGATTGTTGAGCCGCTGATCGGCTGGTCATGGCAGGATTATGATGTTGTTTTTCCTGCCCACAGCCGAACGCTTGAGGCAACATACAACAGCATCGATTCAGAACATTTTGACGCGTTCGTCCGCGCGACGCTGATGCCTGATCAGATTATCAAAGGCCGCGCGGTTTCAGTGAACGCAACCCGGATCGGCCTTGATGATCAGCGCGTGATTGAGGCCAAGGGCGTGATCGACGCAAGCGGCATTGGCGATTTTTCCCATGTTGAGGCGGGTTGGCAGAAATTCGTCGGCCAGTTGCTGGTGCTTGATCGCCCGCATGGGCTGACCCGTCCGATCATCATCGATGCGAGCGTTGAACAGATTGACGGGTACCGCTTTGTCTATTCGCTGCCTTTCAGCGAGACCGAGGTGTTCGTTGAGGATACCTATTACAGCGACACATCAAAACTGGATGTGGCCGCAGTCAGCGCCCGGATAACCGAATATGCCCGGGCAAAGGGTTGGCAGCCAGCCACAATTGGGCGTCAGGAAAGCGGCGTTTTGCCAGTTACGATGGGCGGAGATTTTGCCGCCTATTGGGCCTCGACTGGCGATGACGTGGCAAAGGCTGGAATGCGCAGCGGGCTGTTTCATCCGACCACCGGCTATTCGCTGCCCGATGCGGTTCGGCTTGCCGGGCGAATCGCACGGACGCCCGATTTGTCGGGTGCGGCGCTACAGAAACTGACGCATAGCTATGCGCAGGATCGGTGGCGCAATCGCGGCTATTACCGAATGCTCGACAAAATGCTGTTCCGCGCGGCAGACCCTGACAAGCGCTATCTCGTGCTTGAACGGTTTTACCGCCTCGCGCCGAACCTCATTCGCCGGTTTTATGCAGGCGAATCGACTTGGGCTGATAAAATCCGCATCTTATCGGGCAAACCTCCAGTGGCGATCAGTCGCGCCGTTGCAGCATTGCTGGGGAGATAAAGATGAAGACGGCGGTTGTGATTGGCGCCGGCTTTGGCGGGCTTGCGCTTGCAATCCGGCTGCAATCTGCGGGTATAGCAACCACAATTGTTGAGGCACGCGATAAGCCTGGTGGGCGCGGCTATCACTGGGTGAAGGATGGCTTCACTTTTGACGCCGGGCCAACCGTGATTACCGATCCTGATTGCCTGCAACAGCTTTGGCGGCTTTCGGGACATGAGATGGTCGCCGACGTTCAGCTTGATCCCGTCTACCCATTCTACCGATTGAACTGGCCTGATGGCACCAATTTTGATTATTCAAACAATGAGGGCGCACTGAACGCAGAAATTGCCAAGCTCAATCCAGAAGATGTCGCAGGATATGCGCGGTTTCTTGAATATTCAGCCGGGGTTTATGAGGAAGCCTATGTTAAGCTCGGCACGGTCGCGTTCCTCGATTTTGCATCGATGATTAAGGCAGCGCCCGGTCTCGTTAAATATCAGGCGTGGCGGTCAGTCTATTCGATCGTGTCCTCATTTGTGAAAAATGAGAAATTGCGTGAGGCGCTTAGTTTCCACACCCTCCTCGTCGGTGGCAATCCGATGACGGCCAGTTCAATTTACACGCTGATCCACAAACTTGAAAAAGAAGGCGGTGTTTGGTTCGCGCGCGGCGGCACTAATAGGCTCGTCGCTGGCATGGTCACGCATTTTGAACGGCTTGGCGGCGTCCTCCGGCTTGATGACGGCGTTGAGGAGATTGAAACGCTTGGTGACAAAGTTGTTGGCGTTCGCACCAAAAGTGGCTGGCGGATGGACTGCGATGCGGTGGCAAGCAATGCTGACATCGTCCACAGCTACCGTGACCTCCTTAAAAATTCAGCACGCGGACGCCGCGTTGGTGCTTCACTCATCAAAAAGCGTTATTCGCCTAGCCTGTTTGTCGTCCATTTTGGGATCAAAGGCACTTGGCCGGGGATCGCCCATCACATGATCCTGTTCGGCCCGCGCTACAAAGGCTTGCTCGACGATATTTATGTCAACGGCGTGCTGCCCAAGGATTTTTCAATTTACCTCCACCACCCGACTGTAACCGATCCGTCAATGGCACCCGAGGGCTGTTCAACCTTTTATGCGTTGGTGCCCGTTGCCCACATGGGCAAATCACCGCTCGATTGGGACGGCGAGGTTAGTGAGATTTTGAAGGAACGCATCCTTGATGAGATTGAAAAACGTCTGATCCCCGATATTCGTAGCCGGATCGTTACTCAGTTTCATTATGCGCCGACCGATTTTGGTCGTGATTTGAATGCACACCTTGGTAGCGCTTTCAGCCTTGAGCCAGTGCTGTGGCAGTCAGCATTTTTTCGCACACATAACCGCGATGATGCGATCCATAACCTTTACTTTGTTGGGGCTGGCACGCATCCCGGCGCTGGTATTCCTGGGGTGGTTGGCAGCGCGAAAGCCACGGCGACACTGATGATTGAGGATTTAAGATGAAACGTATCGCCGTTTACTGCGGATCGGCCTCCCCCACCGATTCTGTCTATATCGAATCCGCGCGCATGGTTGGCCGCAGCCTTGCCGCGCGCGGGATTGGAGTGGTTTACGGTGGCGGCAGACTTGGCCTGATGGGCGCAGTCGCCGATAGCGCGCTTGAGGCGGGCGGCGAAGTGATTGGCATTATCCCCGAAGCCCTTTGGCGCGCAGAGGTGGCGCATACCGGCTGTACCCAGCTTCACACCGTTTCGGGAATGCACGAGCGCAAGGCGATGTTTACTGACCTGAGCGACGGTTTCATCACCATCCCCGGCGGCGTCGGCACGATGGATGAGCTATGGGAGGCGATTAGCTGGTCCCAGCTTGGCTATCATAAAAAACCCGTCGGACTGCTCAATGTGGCGGGCTATTTTGATCATCTGATCGCGTTCAACACGCACATGGCGCAGGTCGGCTTTGTCCGCGCGCAGCACCAGAATATCTTGATCGTTGATGATCAGCTTGACGGGCTGCTTGACCAAATGGCGGCCTATACGCCGCACGAAACCATCTTTGCGATGAAGGTATCCGATTTGTGACTCAAGATCGCGCTGCGCTCGTTGTGGCGGCGCGTGAGAGCATCGCCAAAGGATCAAAATCCTTCGCGCTCGCCTCGCGGCTGTTTGACCAAGCGACGCGCGAAAGGGCGTGGCTGCTCTATAGCTGGTGCAGGGCGTGTGACGATCTGGCTGATGGTCAGGATCACGGCGGTGAAATGTCCGCCGTTGCTGATCCGCATGTCAGGCTGGCGTTCATCCGCGATATGACCGAACGCGCGCTGCGCGGCGAAACCACGGGTGACCCAGCATTTGACGCGCTCGGGCTGGTGGTTGCTGAATGCAAAATCCCCCACGCTTGGCCGCGCGATTTGGTGCAAGGTTTTGCGATGGATGCCGATGCTTTCTCGCCGCGCACGACGCAGGATATGCTCACCTATTGCTATCATGTTGCGGGTGTCGTCGGGCTGATGATGGCGGTGGTGATGGGGGTTGACCCTGATGACAAAGAAACGCTTGGCCACGCCAATGATCTTGGCCTTGCGTTTCAACTTGCCAATATCGCGCGTGATATTGGTGAGGATGCAAGTGCGGGGCGATGCTATATCCCAGCAACCTGGCTCGGCAAGGCTGACATTGGCCCCGGCGAACATATGAAGCCGCATTACCGTAAGGCACTCGCCGGGATTGGCGCAAAATTTGCCGAAATGGCGCAAGGCTATGAGGAAAGCGCGCGGATTGGCGCACGTAAACTGCCGTTCCGTTCGCGCTGGGCGGTGTTGTCAGCCGCTGGCATTTACGGCGATATCGCGCGCGAAGTGGCACGGCGCGGCGAACATGCGTGGGATAGCCGGGTGTTTACAACCAAAGCCGCAAAACTAAACTGGGTCATGCGCGCGGCGGTACAGGCGCGGTAGATTATGATGAAGCTCGGTTGAACTAAACTACCGTCACCCTGAACTTGTTTCAGGGTCTATTCCTCAACACGGGAAGACGGGACTTGTTGAGAGATGGATGCTGAAACAAGTTCAGCATGACGGAATGAAGAAAGGGATACAAATGTCTAAACGCGTTTTTGTAAGTCTTGCGTTGCTTTTCGCATCACCAGCATTTTCTGCGACGCCCGAAGAGACTGCACGCGCTGCCCTTACCGCGATGCCGATTATCGACGGACATAATGACACGCCAGAGCAAATCCGCGAGCTCTTCAAGAATGATTTCAGCAAATTTGATCTGAACAGCCTGCCGCCTGAAATCATTGCCAAGACGCACACCAGCATCCCCAAACTGCGTGAGGGGCGCGTCGGCGGGCAATTCTGGTCGGTGTGGATTGATCCAGCACTCCCCAAGCATGAAGCGGTGACGCAAACGCTCGAACAGATTGATACTGTCGAACGGATGGTCGCGCGCTATCCAGAAACCTTTGCGCCTGCGCGCACGGCTGCCGAAATTGAGGCAGCGATCAAGCGCGGGCGGATTGCGTCGCTGATAGGGATGGAGGGCGGCCATTCGATTGGCAACTCGCTCGCTATCTTGCGGCAAATGTACCGCGCGGGCGCGCGTTATATGACGATCACCCATTTCTTGACCAACGACTGGGCCGATAGCGCCACCGATGCGCCGCGCCATGATGGGCTGACCCCGTTCGGTGTTGCGGTGATCAAAGAAATGAACCGGCTGGGCATGATGATCGACATCAGCCATGTGGCGCAGAGCACGATGGACGATGTGTTTAATGAAACCAAAGCGCCGGTTATCCTGAGCCATTCAAACGCGCAGGCGTTGCTCGATCACCCGCGCAATATGTCCGATGCGATGCTGATCCGGCTTAACCAGAACGGCGGCGTCATCATGATCACTTTCGTGCCCGATTATACCAGCCCTGCAATCCGCGCATGGGAAAATAGCCGCGCCGCGCAAGGCGCCGCCATGAAAACACAGCATATCGGCAATCCCAAGGCCGAAAGCGCAGCGCTGGAAAACTGGATCAAAGCCAACCCCCGCCCGCGCGCCACACTATCCCAAGTCGCTGATCATATCGACCATGTCCGCGACATTGCCGGGATTGATCATATCGGCATTGGCGGCGATTTCGGCGGGATCAGCAGCGTTGTTGAGGGGCTTGAGGATGTCTCAACCTATCCAGCGCTGTTCACCGAACTTGCTAGGCGC
>JANOXQ010000021.1:0-6599 GCA_031418495.1 Sphingomonadales bacterium | reverse complement strand
TACAGCGTCGTTATCGTCTCGCCAGTCCTCTTGAAACATGCGGATGACATGCTCGATATGATCAAGGTCAATCCGTAGCTGCGTTGCTTGTGTGTCGAGCGCGACAATCTGCCCCTTAACGCGGCGATGCTTGGCTTGAAGCGCTGATAGAACGTGTGGTTCGGCCATACCCGTTATTACCCGCCGATACCCAGATTAGGCTAGGCAGACGTTGGTGCGTTTGATACATAATGCCGTGATCGGCCGTATATTTTGTTGCTTTAGTGGGCAGCAGCAGCGCCTACTTCGCGAGCAGATCAAGCACCGCCGCCGTCATCGCCTCAGTTGCCGTCGCAATCGTCTTTTCGGCGTCGGGTGCCCAGAAGGGCGAGTGGAGCGAGGCGAGTTTGGTGACGTCGCCTTTTGCCGCATCCCATTTGTCTTGTGGCACGCCGCCGACCGTAAAGATCAGGCTTTCAAGTGATTTGTCGGCCAGCCAGTAATAGCTGAAATCCTCGCTTGCCATCCAAGGCGCGCTTGCTTTGACCTGATCTTTGCCAAAGCGCGCGGTCAAAACTGCTGCGACGCGGGTGGTAAGTGCGCTGGTGTTGAAGGTCGCAGGCGTCGATTCGCTAAAGGTCACTATGGGCATCAGATTTTCAGGGATGCCCGCTGCTATCGCTTCGCCCTTTGCAATTCGGCTAATCCCATTGAGCAAATTTTTGCGGACATCAGCGCTGTAGCTGCGCACCGTGAGTTGCAGCTTCGCTTCATCCGAAATGATATTATGCTTCGATCCCGCATGAAAGCTGCCGACCGTTACCACCGCAGGTTCCAGCGGGTTGTTTTCGCGCGCAACTAGCGTTTGCAGTGCCATGACTATCTTGCTGGCGAGGACAATCGGGTCTTTGGTTAGATGCGGCGCAGCGCCGTGGCCGCCGACCCCGCGCACTTTGATGTCAACACTATCGACATTGGCGAGCGCAAAGCCATTGGTATAGCCAATCGTTCCGGCGGGCGCGCCGCTGCTATCATGAAAAGCGAGCAGATAATCGGGCTTAGGAAAGCGGGTGAACAACCCATCAGCAAGCATCCCTTGCGCGCCGCCGACGGTTTCTTCGGCGGGCTGACCAATCATCACGACCGTGCCTGACCATTTATCGCGCGTCGCCGCGAGCCGCCGGGCAGTGCCGATCCATGTCGTCATATGGATGTCATGGCCGCAAGCGTGCATCACGCCGTTTTCGACGCCATTGGGCCCAACTGCGCGGACTTTAGACGCATAGGGCAGCCCAGTTTGCTCAACCAGCGGCAACCCATCCATATCAGCGCGGATCAGTACAGTCTTGCCGGGGCCATTTTTCATAACGGCGACAATGCCGGTTTTGGCGACGCCAGTCGTGACGGTAAAGCCAAGTCGTTTGGCTTCAGCCGCGAGGATCGTGCTTGACCGGGTTTCCTGAAAACCTAGCTCTGGATGGGCGTGAAGATCGCGGTAAATCGTGATCAGTGAGGCCATGTCGGCATTGACGGCATCGCGTAGCGGCTCAGCATGTGCGGGTGCTGTGCTCAGGAGCGCAGCGATAGCAATCGCTCGGATCATCCACTCGCCCGGGTAAGGCAGGGGCGTGGGGTCGGCTGTTGTTTTTGCATCGGGCGTGATTTGCCCCGCACCCGTTTATCGGCGGGGCGCTGCTGATCATAATTCATCGGGACATAAACCGTTTTGCAATCGCTCAGATTATAGGGAACCGCTTGAACCGATGCCATTGACTGGGTCGCGATCAATATTGCTACAAGCACTGACATAATCTTATCCCTCTCGTTGCAGGGAATATTAAACAAAACTAATTTCAAGCGAAAGTCAACCGGCGGGGGTTATCTCGATAACATCCATCAATGAATCGAAACTCGGTTCGGGAAGCAGCAGCCGCCAGCGCCGATCACCAATACGTTCGAGCGACCCGGCCATATCGCGCGCGCCATCACGGCCATATTCCATTGCGCGGGTTTCATCGCCAAAGGCCATAGTGCCAAGGAAAATCTGACGCCGTTCATTGCCGGGGAAGATATCGCCCTTTGCTCGCTGGCTTCCGCCCGTAGTCGTAAGGCGCATTCGCCCGCCTCGGTTGGTCAGCGTGCATGGCGAAGCGGCGCGCGCTGAAAAGGCTTTGGTATAAATGCCCTTCCTGCCAAGTTTGATTGCCCGGCATTGATAGCTGCCCGCCGGGATTGCGGGTTGTTCAAGCCCAGCATCGGGTTGGAGCAGCGCCCCCTCTTGACTAATGGCTTCGCTCTCGCCGTCTTTGGTCGCGCTTTCAATCGCCGCGAGCAGTGCGGTGCGCCACCGCACTAACCGAGATTTATCAGCCTGTGTTGCCACCTTACGCCAGTCAGTTGTAAATGCCGCATCAGGATTTGGCGCAGCGCTTACAGACGCTGGGCATAATAACAAAGACCAGATGAGATACCGCTTCACTGAACCGTCCAGCCGCCATCGACTGACAAGTTCGCGCCGGTAATCGCGCTTGCCTCCTCGCGGCAGAGGAACACAACGAGCGCAGCCACTTGTTCGGGCATCACGAATTTCTTCTGCGGGATCGCGGCAAGGAGGACATCGTTGATCACTTGATCTCGCGTCATACCGCGCGTTTTCATCGTATCGGGGATCTGATTTTCCACCAGCGGCGTCCAGACATAGCCCGGTGAAATGCAGTTGGCGGTGATGCCGGTCTGCGCGAGTTCAAGCGCAACGGTTTTGGTGAGGCCAAGGACGCCGTGCTTGGCCGCGATATAGGCCGATTTATTCGGGCTGGCGACGGTGGCATGGGCTGAGGCCGTTGCGATAAAGCGACCCCAATTTTTCGCCTTCATATGCGGGATAGTCGCTTGCATCAGGTGGAAAGGGCCATCAAGCATGATCGCCATCATCTTGCGCCATTTTTCTGCCGGGAAGGTTTCCACTGCTTCCACATGCTGAATGCCCGCATTGTTGATGACGATATCAGCTCCGCCAAGTTCGGAGTTGCAGGTGGCGACCATAGCGTTGATTGCCGCAGCATCAGACATGTCTGCGCCGCTATGCAGCGCTTTTGCGCCTGATGCTGCCGACAGCGACTTAAGCTGCGCCGCAATCGCATCGGCCTCACCAAAGCCATTGATCATGACCGACGCACCCTCGGCCGCAAGTGCCGTCGCATAAGCCTCACCAATGCCCGATGTCGCGCCAGTGATGAGTGCCGTTTTGCCCTTAAGAAACATTATTTGCCTCCTCGCGCCCATGCGCCGATTGCGGTGGATTGGGATGCGCGGACATTGGCGCGGTAACGGACAAGCGAAGCCGCCGTAATCGCATCACCGCGCGCTCCGGGCGGCAAGGCTTTATTGGCATAGGCCATTACCGCGTCGGCGATTTTCGCGTCGGTTGCACCGCCAGCAAGCTCAGGAATGAAGCCTGGTCGTGAGCTTTCCTCTAGGATCGCATTGACTGCCTTTGCGTTGGTGACGCCCCAGTTGAACGCTATTTCGGGATGCTCGCCCGCCACCGCGCGAATAATCGAGGCGCGGATTGGAACTGGCGCTTCATCGGTAAGCGCAATCGCAAGCGCACGTTTGGCCAATTCTGGATCAGCGACCGCGCCTAGATAACCGTAATAAAGCCGCTTTGCGACTGGGCCTTTCTCCGCTTTCGCACGTTCACGAAGTGCATCCCACGCTTTGGCGTCTGCTGCATAAGCTGCAATCGGAAGCGCGGTCAGCCGGGTTGCGCCGCTCACAGTTTCTGGCGCTGTAAAGCTCGCTTCGGCATAGCTTTGCGCTTTTGCGCGAATGGCAGGATCGCCGAACCGCCCGAGCAACGGGATAATCTGTTCACGCAACTGGGCAACTGCTGGAATTTCCCCCGGCTTTGCTTCCCAGCCGACACTATCAAACACAGGACGCAGAATCGTTAAGGCACGCGCACGAAACGGCGCTTGTTCAGGGGCACCGCGCAATCTGTCATTGATGCTTTCAAGCTGCGTGGTTGCGAGCGTCCACACCAGCGGCGGCGCGTCGGCTTTAAGCGAAGCCACCAGTGCAAGATAGCGCTCGACCGATTTATACCCACCATTGGCAAGTGCATAGCTATCGGCAAGCAGACCAACCTGATCATCAAGCGTTAAAGTGCCAAAGTTGCCGCGCAACGTTTCAAAATGCGCTGGCGAATAAAGCGTCCGGAAATAGGCACTTTGCCCGGCATTGACTATCAGTGGGCCGCAACCCTTGATCGTGACATTGGTTGGTTTGGCGCCGCTCACAACCACATCCATCTGCGTGTTGCCTGTGCTGATGCGCGCAGGCACCTGCCATAGCCGTGCGCCTTTTGAAGCAGGATCAAGCCCAAAGCGTGATTGTGACAAGCTCACCCGGCTTTGTCCGTTTACGCAGCTTGGCGTGGTCACCCTGATGAGCGGCACCCCGCCCTGAAGCGTGAAGCCAGCCATGATATTGGTAACAGGTTTGCCCGAAGCCTGCGAAATCGCGCTCCAAAGATCGGTTGTTACGGTGTTTCCATAGGCGTGCTTCGCCATGTAATTACGGACGCCAGTGCGGAAGGCATCACGCCCAACCGAGGCCTCAAGCATACGGATTACCGCTTCGCCCTTGCGGTAGGTAATTGAGTCAAAGGCTTGGCTGATTTCGTCAACCGTGTTGATTTTCTGGATGATTGGGTGGGTTGAGCTGCGCGCATCTAGCGCCATCGCACCCTGCCGGTCAAACGCAAGCGACTGTGCCAGCGTTCGCCATTCGGGGTTAAGATCATTGGCCACCTTAGAGGCCATCCATGATGCAAAGCCTTCGTTGAGCCAAAGATCATCCCACCAAGACATGGTGACGAGGTTGCCAAACCATTGGTGCGCCATTTCATGCGCTACGGTGCCAAACACATCTTGTTTCTGGCTTTCGGTGGTCAGTTTTGGATCGATGAGCACGGTGCGTTCAAAATAGAGGATCGCCCCCCAATTTTCCATCGCGCCAAAAAACTGGCTTGATCCCGGCGCAGCAATCATATCAAGTTTGGGCAGCGGATAGGGGACACCGAAATAATCGTCGAAATAGGCGAGTAGTTTCTTGCCGCTTTCAAGCGCATAATCGCCCTGATCAACCACGCCCTTGCGCGTGATGACACCGATTTCGGTTTTGCCCGCCATCACTGTCTTACGCTCGATATCGCCCATGCCGAGGAACAGCAGATAGCTCGACATTTTGGGCGATTTGGCAAAAGTCCATAGTGTACCCTCTGGCGTGTCGACCTTGGTTGTGACGGGCATGTTTGAATATGCCGTCTGCCCTTTGGGTGAGAGTGCGGTAAGCGTGAAGGTCGCCTTCAGTCCAGGTTCATCAAACATTGGCGCAAAGCGGCGCGCGTCGGGCGCCTCAAACTGCGTCGCCAGCATCCGCGCATCTTTGCCGTCAACGCCCTTATAATCAATCGCGAACAGACCAGCGGCGGACTGACTAATCTTGCCCTTCCAGTCGAACGACAGCTTATGTTCGCCAGCAGTAACGGGCTTGGCAAAACTGAGCGTTACCGTTTGCGCCTTTGAATCAAGTTTGATTGTGCTTGCGGCAACCCCGTCAAGCATTGCCTTATTGATACTCAGATCTACTGCGTTGAGCGTAATCGTTGGGGTCGGTGCGCTTACCTTGACGAGGATCGATCCACTGCCGGTAAAACTCAGCTTTGTCGCATCAGGTTTGATGCTGATATCATAGTGGATCGGCGTTACGCCTGCTGGCAATCGACCCGATGCTGCCATTGCGGGAGTTAGTACAATCCCAAAGGCCAGTGCAGGCGCTAAACTACAACGAATAATTGAAAACATTTGGGAAACTCCGAGGGGCAACTTAATTAGGTCGCTACCAAGCACAAACGCAAAAATGACGCCAGCGGATTTTTGCTCGACGTAGGCGGGATCACGCGGCATGGTCTGCGATCAGGATAAGCAGGAGGGAAGCGCCAATGCGGCTTGATGATGAGCAGGAAAGCACGAATATCGAAGTGCAAAGCGGATCACGCGGTGGCTTTGGCCTTCCCGGTATGGGGCGCGGTCTTGGGATCGGCGGCGGCAAGATGGGATGCGGCACGATCATTATCCTGCTAATCGCGGTTTTTGTATTCAAGGTTGATCCAAGTGCCCTGCTTGGCGACGGTGGTACGCAACTTTCGCCGCAGCAGCAGACTACCCCTGTCGGTGCGCCGAGACAGCTGACCTCGGTTCAGTCCACCGCTGCCAAAGTGCTTGGCTCGACCGAGCGACAATGGGAAGAGATTTTTTCGCGCAACGGCCAAAATTATTCTGCGCCGGGCATGAGTTTTTATACGCGTGATGGTGATTCAGGGTGTGGAGCTGCGCAATCCGCAATGGGGCCGTTCTACTGCCCGGCTGACCAGAAGATTTACATCGATACCATGTTTTTTGAAGAATTGCGGACACGCTTTGGCGTCGCGGGTGATTTTCCAATGGCCTATGTGATTGCCCATGAGGTTGGCCATCATATCCAGACAATCACTGGCACATCCGAAAAGGTAAGGCGTGCGCAGGAGCGGGCGAGCAAGGAACAGGAAACCGAGCGCG
>JANOXQ010000020.1:0-22335 GCA_031418495.1 Sphingomonadales bacterium | reverse complement strand
TACAGCGTCGTTATCGTCTCGCCAGTCCTCTTGAAACATGCGGATGACATGCTCGATATGATCAAGGTCAATCCGTAGCTGCGTTGCTTGTGTGTCGAGCGCGACAATCTGCCCCTTAACGCGGCGATGCTTGGCTTGAAGGGCGTGTAGGACATGAGGTTCGGCCATACCCGTTATTACCCGCCGATACCCGGATTAGGCTAGGCGGGTGTTGGTGCGTTTGATACATAATGCCGTTGTAACACAGGTTTTCTGTTACCTTTTGTCACCTTATAGCATTCCCTATCCCGCTCTCACGCGCGCGCCGCCTAATGAGTTGCTCCCGAAACACCCTCATTTTCAAGCCACGCACTCCTTTCAAAAAACCGCAGAAATCTCAGGAAGTTTACACTGAATCGGTATATTCGCCGACCCCGCACCATCACGAAAATACCGCGCAACCGACACGCCATAGCGACACACACAGATGGCAGGCGAGGCACGAAAGGGTCAGTCATGATTGGGAACATATCATGAATATTTCTGTAGGAAAGTGCTACTACCACCAATTTCACCCCGCCGCCCGGCGGGTCGCTGATACGGGGCTTGGCTTTTGCATCGACGAGCCAAAAACATTAGCCAAGCCCACTTCGACGCCGCCTTCGGCGTTGCTCAGGACAGGCTAATTCAAGCACGGGGCGGCGATAGGTTTTGAACCGGGCAGATTCGCTTTCGAATGACTGAAAAAGGGGGAAGCGGAAGGGCGGGTTTTGGTTGGAATTTTAGCAAAGCTGTCATTCACGTTTTAGCAAAAATCATAGCTGATTGCTGCAATTCAGGCAGCCATCGGCTATGCAGCAAACCATGTGTTGGAGTCACAGCCACATAGATTATCAACTTGAATACCTTCAGCTGCTAGGGTGATCGAATGTTCGATCCAGTCGCTATCTATGGCATTTAGTACAGGCACGCCCTCCTTGCAGGCTAGCGCCGCGAACTTTCGGTCGCTCGGATCGAAACCAGCGTCGATCAGTGATTGGGGTAAGTCTTCATATTCTCCATCGAGCCGCTTGTGCAAATCTACCCGCTCGACCAACCGAGGCGAGCTATGCAGAACCTCTTGATAGAAGCGGTCACCTACGCCTGGTGCTCCACGCGGATTAAAGTGAGGACGATATTCAGCCTGAATAGCGCCTTCAACGTCCAATAATATCGTCCCGTTCTTCACCAATTCAGACAGAAATGTCACTGCGGCTATCCGGCAGGGAATCGAGGGTGATCTTGGATCTTCCGGATCGGATCTTCCATTGGCAACGATCGCAACATTGGTATCCACGACGCACCGACTCATTCTGCTGCCTGCATTAACGTGAGGCGTGCAAGTTCCGCCTGCGCAGTCTCTCCGAAGGCGTCACCCATGAACTTATCGGGCCAATTGCGAATATTTCCGAAAAGATCGAGCTCCAAAGGCGTCAGCGTCGACACACCGCGTGGAGCGTCACAAAAATAGAGTTTTACGTCGTCTGCTGAAACTGCTTGCTCAGCGATACGCCGCTGTAGTCTCAGTAGCAGATGCTCAGAGTGACTCTCAAGGATTACTTGCACTTTGCGGTGTGTTGCGGCCTGAATAATTACATCTGCCAACGCCGCTTGGGCTAGAGGGTGGAGATGAATTTCAGGTTGTTCGAGAACGACCGTCGACCCCTCTGGTACATATTGTAGCAAAGTAATGACAGGCAGCACCTGAGACACGCCGAAACCGACATCAGTAAGCTGCACTTCGCTAGCCCCAGGGCGCGTTCTAACATGTGCTTTCCAAATATTAGAGCCCTCTGCAATTTCCTCGACTCTGAAGCTGTCGATCATACCCATCGCACGTAGCCAGTGGCCGATCATCTCCTGAAAGGGAATGAGTCGCGCCTTTGGCTTCAGATTACGGGTTTCCTTGCCCTCCGTCGCCGATAGAATTGCATCGATAGTTTTTTCTCCACTAGTGCCAACATCTGTGGGCCGGGACCTCGCCCAAAAAGATTCGCGTTCCGGCGGACGACGCAGAGGCCCCAGATAGTAGATGTTGTCGAGTGCTTCTTCATAAAGGGTCTCCAGATCAGCAAGAAAGCCTGAGTTCTGGAAAAAGGTTCGTGCCTGATCTGGGAACGCGTAAGACTTAATTGGTCCAGGCAATTGCCAAGCACGTCCTTGGGTTCGGACGAACCGGAAGAGTGACGAGTTATCCTCTGACGGAATTGCGACCAGATCAAAACCCCGCGATTCTTCGTCACGCTGCTCCAACTTAAATTTTAGGCCGCCAAACGAATATTTGATTTTCTTCGTATAAGGTGCTCTGCGACGAACACCAATTTCGGATTCTAGGCTAAGCTCGTCACCACGAGTAATAACCGAAGTCCGCTTATCCGAAGGATCGGTCAGCGAATGGCTGACACGGAGCCGAAACGATACCTTAAATTTTATCGATTTTTCTTCGTCGTGCCGATTAATCGCATCCTTGATCGTCCCGAGCTCTACGAGGTCGCCATTTAGCTCCAATGCGATGGCGCGATCAGTTGCGTCTTTAGTCTGTTTGAGCAGCAGGAGAAACTGAAGAAGGCTCGTTTTGCCGGACGAATTGGTGCCGAACACACCAGTGATCATTCCGCACTCCAGCTTGGCTTTTGGCCACGATTTAAAATTGGTGAAGCGGAGTTCAGTAAGCATGATACAATCCGATAGCATAGCAATCTATGTAGAGCGAGACCTTGTATTTCCGGTCGAGAACCCGTCTGCCAGAAGAGTGCGAAGCCGTCGATTGGTAGTCTATTTGAGCGACCAGTTTGAAGAAAGCAAAGATCACCCCCGAATGTCTACCTCAACCACGCAATCCGCCATTCAAACGCACTCACCGCCCTGCGTGTAGGGTTGACATCGGCACTATGTTCGCCTAATGTTCTGATTGTCTTTCTCAACCTGAATATCCCCCTTCACGCGGTGATGGCGCTCGTCTGTCGAAAATCGCTCAGACAGTGTAAAGCGGTGTAAACTTCGGCGCAGAGCGGAGATCAATCTCTTTCTCTTTTTATTCCGTTCAGGTGAGACCTTAGTGTGACCTTTGACTTATTTCTGCGGGTTTCAGCGAATTGGATGACTGCTTTCGATTAGCATCACCGCAAGCGGTTAACGTCCGCAACGTTAGCGGAAGTCACCACCTAAACGAATATGTCAGGCCTGAACTCCCAACCGTCTCCCACCCTAAACCCCCTCATAAACCGCGCGTTCAAACCCAGCATATACCGCCAGCGCGTCTGGATCGCCGAAGGGGAGGAACTGCATCATGAGGACGCCTGTGATGTCGCTCGCTGGATCGATCCAATAGTAGCTGTTGGCGATGCCTGCCCAAGCAAGGCTGCCGGGGGCGCGGCCGTTTGGCCCGCGTTCGGGGTTGATCAGGAAGCCGAGACCCCAGCCGCTGTGCATATCAGGAAAGCCGTCATAGGGATGGCTGAACATCGGCATGACGCTGTCCATCTTGCCCGCGCGCAAGGGGCCGATTTGGTTGCGGCGCATTTCGGCGATGGTTTCGGGCTTGAGGATGGTGACGCCGTCAAGCGATCCGCCGTTCAGGATCATGCGAACGAAGCGGAGATAATCGGGGCCGCTGCTCATCAGGCCGCCACCGCCGCTATCAAATTCTGCATCCGGCCCGCCGTTCATTTCGGCGGGGAAGGGGGTGAGCGCGGCGCCTTCACCACGGCTGAGTAGCGTCACGCGCCGTGCCATTTGTGCGTCCGAAAGTTTGAAGCCAGTGTTCGCCATGCCAAGCGGGCCAAGGATCGCCTCGGCCATATAGTTGCCAAGCGATTGGCCGCTCACCGCCTCAACCGCGCGGCCAACCCAATCGGTGCTGATGCCATATTCCCAACGCTCGCCCGGATCGAACAATAGTGGCGAAGTAATGCTGGCGATGGTGCCCGGCGCTGGCGGGCCAGCAGGGCCGAAAGCGTGCAGCATGTCAGCACTCATAAAGGCATAGCCGAAGCCTGATGTGTGGGTGAGCAAATGGCGAAGTGTGATTGGCCGCGCGGCGCGGCGCAGGGTCGCATTACCCGCATCGTCAAAGCCGGTGATGACTTGGGGGCGCGCAAGTTCGGGCAGGATCGTCTCAATCGGGCCGTCGAGCGAGAGCCGCGCTTGCTCAACCAACTGCATCGCGGCGACTGAGGTGATCGCTTTGGTCATTGAGGCAATTTGGAAGATGGTATCAACCTTCATCGGCGCGCCCGTCGCCGGATCACACAGGCCTGCGGTGTGGCTGCTGATGGTGCCAGCGCGGTTGCCGACAAAGGCGGTGGCGCCTGCGATGGTGCCGCTCTCAATCGCGCGGTCAAGGATGGTTTGGATGGTCATAGCTGATCTTGTGCCAGCCGGACGGGGCAAAGGTCAATCATTGCTGTTCGGCGCTGATCGGGTTATCGCGGACTGAATAAATTTGGGGAGGATATAATCGTGACGCTAGATCCAGCCGTGCAGATCCTGCTGACCATGATGGAGCAGATGCCAAAGATTGACTATGCAACCGCAACGCCAGCCGATGCGCGCGCGATTTTCGATAATCCAATCGCCTTTGGCGAACCCGTTGCGATTGGCCGCGTTGAGGATGTTACAATTACGCTTGAGGGGCGGACGCTTGCCGCGCGGCTTTATGTGCCGGATGGGGCGGGGGATGCGCCGCCGCTGACGCTTTATTTTCATGGCGGCGGTTGGGTGATCGGCACCATCGATACGCATGATGGCACCTGCCGTGTGCTTGCCAATGCGAGCAAAGCGGCGGTGCTTTCAGTCGCGTACCGGCTCGCGCCTGAGCATCCTTATCCAGTGCCGCTGCATGACTGCTATGATGCGACGCTCTGGGCGGCGGCCAATGCGGCGCGGCTTGGGGTCGACGGCAGTAAGCTGGCGGTGGCTGGCGATAGCGCGGGCGGCAATCTCGCTGCTGCTGTTGCGCTGATGGTGCGCGATCGCGGCGGGCCAAAGCTCGCGCATCAATTGCTGATTTATCCAGTGACTGATGCTGATTTCGAACGCCCCTCCTACGGTGCCAATGGCGGCGGCGAATATTATCTTTCAACCGAGGGGATGAAGTGGTTCTGGAACCATTATGTGCCGGGCGTTGATCCGCGCAGTGAACCCCAAGCGGCGGTGATCCGCCAGTCGAACCTTGCGGGCCTCCCCTCGGCAACGGTGATTACTGCCGAATATGATCCGCTGCGTGATGAGGGCGATGCTTATGCGGTTAGGCTGGAGGGTGCAGGTGTTGCGGTTGATGCCGCCTGCGCGCCGGGCATGATCCACGGCTTTTTCAGCCTGTTTCAGATGATCCCGAATGCAATGCCGTGGATTGAACGTGGCGGCGCCAATCTTGCCAAGGCGTTCGCGGCGGCTTGATTAGGGCGCTTTTCCGCAGGTTACGACACCGACGCCGATATTCTGGACGGTGCACGATGGCCCGCCGGTGATCGCAACCGTGCCAGAGCCGGTGGCGGTGACCATCGCCGAACGGCTGGCAAACATACCGATGGTGCCCGATGAGGCCGCCGTTAGTTTGAGATCGGCAACATTCAGGCTGCTCGCCGCGACACTGCCTGAGCCTTTGATATTGGCGTCAACCTTGAGCGCTTTGCCAGCGAGGGTCAGCGTACCTGAGCCTGAAAGCCGCGCATTCAAATTGTCGGCCATTACCTTGGCAACGCTAATCTGGCCGCTGCCAGTGATTGAAACATCGGCCTGAATCCCTCGCAAGGCCGCGATGATGATCGCGCCAGAGCCATTGAGTTTGGCCGTGCTCAGCAAGGGCAGGGTGATGTAGATGGTCGTCGGCTTTGCCAGCGCGCGCGCATCGGTCGCGACTGTGCCGCCGACTGGCTGGATCGTCAGCGTCCGGTCAAGCGATTCTATTGAGAGCAGATCGAGTGCATCCCGTTCACCACTCGAACGCACCGTCGTCGCACGGCCGGTTTCGATGATTACGCGTGACGCACCGACGACGCGGATTTTGTCAAAGTCGGTGATTGAATAGCGTCGCTCTGCTGCCGAAGCAGCACAACTAAGCGAAAGGAGAATGAGTGGAAACACGCCGCGCAATAAAATCATGCACTCTGCATTAGCGACAGATAGCGCGAAAGACTATGGGGTACAGCGCACTGCACCTGATCCCATTTTTGTGGTTTTGCAGTTGGCCGTGCCGCTGATGTTCACATCGCCCGAACCAAGGATCGAAACAGAGGCCGCGCCGCTTGCCCGTGCATCAACATTGCCTGAACCCGCGATTGAAATGTCGGCATCGGTTGCGCTGACATCCTTCGCCATCACATTGCCTGATCCAGCGATGGAGACATCGATACTCTTGGTAGCCCCGGCGAGTGTTACATTGCCCGACCCAGCAAGGTTGACCTTAAGCCTTTCAACCTGTGCAGATTTGACAGTCAAATTGCCTGAGCCTGCCAAGTCAGCTTCAAATTCAGGGGCCGCAACGCTATCAACCGCCATATCGCCCGAACCTGCAAGCGTCGCCCCCTTGATCATCGGCATTGTGACTGTGACTAGGGCGCTTTTATCATTACTCCATCCTATCGATATTGATCGTTTGCGACCGATGCTGAGTGTCGAGCCGCTGACTTCGATCTTGAGTTTCTCAAGCGTCTTTTCAGGGCCAGTTGCTTGGACAGAAAAGGCTGGGCCTGCAATTATGCGGACATTATCTGATCCAGCAAGTTCAACCTCGTCAAAGCCACTCACATCAAAGGAGCGCGTACCGCTCGGCCCCGAAGGCGTGCTTTCGGCGACGCCGCAGGCGCTTAGTAAAAGGGCGGGGATGATAAGTACGGTGTTGCGCATGTCAGGCTCCTAACTGTGTTGCCGTATTAATACGGCATTTGTTGTGAGATGCAAACAAAAACGGCGACCCGTTTCGGGGCCGCCGTTTTCAAAATCACAACCTGGTTGCGCCGCGTATTAGGCAGCAACCTTATTATAAATTTCTGCCGATTTCTTGAGAATCTCGATCAGCTTTTGCACCGCTGTCGGCTCATCAACCTGCTCCATCGCGGCAAGTTCACGCGCCAAACGGCTGCACGCCGCTTCAAAAATCTGCCGTTCGGAATAGCTTTGCTCGGGCTGATCTTCAGCGCGGAAAAGATCGCGGACAACCTCGGCAATCGAAACCAGATCACCAGAATTGATCTTGGCTTCATATTCCTGCGCACGGCGTGACCACATCGTGCGCTTCACCTTTGGCTTGCCCTTGAGCGTAACCATCGCCTCTTGCATCTGCTTATCCGAAGACAGCTTCCGCATCCCAACGCTCTCCGCCTTGTTGGTCGGAACGCGCAACGTCATTTTTTCTTTTTCGAAACGCAGCACATAAAGCTCAAGTGCCATGCCCGCGATTTCAGAACTTTGGAGTTCGATGACACGACCAACGCCGTGTTTTGGATAGACAACATAATCGCCAACATCGAAGTCAAGCGCGGTGGAAGCCATGCAATACTACCTTTCTAAAACGCAATTGATTGAGCCTGTGGGGCCGTGTCCCGCTGGCGGGTCGGTCATCTCAGGCTCTTTCGGATTAAACGCTCCTCGCGCGGTCGCAGGAGACAACCGCTTCGTCGAACTTCAGTATAACAGATTCGTAACAAAAAAACCAGTGGCGGCCTAAACAGGGGTTAACCCTCGGAAAACTAGGGTTTTTACACGGTGAGTGTCATTATACTTTTTGACCATGTTCAAGAATCACATCCCACTCATTGTCGGCAATCGGACAGACGGAAAGCCTGAACTGCTGGAACATTTTCATGCCCGCAAGGCGCGGCTCTGCCTTCATCGCGGCGAGCGTCACCGGATGATCAAGCGCTCGGACTGGCTCAATATCAACCATCACGAAACGACCCTTCTCATCGCTTGGATCAGGATAAGCCGTCTTCACAACGCACGCGATGCCGACGACGGCTAGGCCTTCATTGCTGTGGTAGAAGAATAGCTCATCACCAATCGCCATTGCTTTTAGGTACAGAGCGGCCTGATGATTGCGCACGCCGTTCCAATGGGTGCGGCCATCCTTAATCAGATCGTCCCAGCTATATTTGAAGGGCTCTGATTTCATCAGCCAATGGGCCATAGCTTACTCCGCAGGGGTTGGCGCGTGACGGGCAACGAATAACTGCCCACTTTCTGTCACAAAGACAATGACTAGTGCAAGCGCGCCGCAGCCGAAGTAAGCAACATAAAGCGGCACTGTCGTTCCGTCGAATGCCCTGCCAATAATCGTCCCTACAACCGCGCTGATGAAATTATTGACAAAGCCTTGCACCGAACTTGCCGTCCCTGCGACGCCCCCCATTCGCTCCATCGCCATTGCGTTAAAATTGCCGCCAATCATTGGGAAGGCCATCATCATCACCATCTGAAGGATGATAAAACTCTCAATCGTTTCATGGCCTGACCAAGCAATCACCGCATGGATGCCTGCAACTAGCGTGAAGAGTATCAAAGCTCCGTGGCCAATAAGGCGCATTCCGTAACGCTTCACGATCGCGGCGTTGAGTAGCGCTGCGGCCATCATCCCGCCTGCCATGATCGCAAAGCCGGTGGGAAGCATATCTGCTTGATTAAATGTACGATCAAAGATCGGCTGCACTGACATCAGAAACCCAAATAGCGCAGAAGCCGCCGCCGTCATTGCCAGCGTATAACCAACCGACAGGCGATCCGAGAGCACGACCCTGGCATTCGCGCTCACCGCCTTGATGCTGATTAGCGTGCGTTTTTCGGCAGGGAGTGTTTCGGGAAGGCGGAAAAAAGCCCAAGTCCAGACGCAAAATCCAAGTGCCGCCAACACAAAGAATATCCAGCGCCACGGCCCGACCGCAAGCACAGCCTGCCCCATGCTCGGCGCAATAATTGGCCCAGCCATGAAAAGCATACCCGCAAGGCTCATAATCTGCGCCATTGCCCGGCCTTCAAATTTGTCACGCACTACCGCGCGAACGAGCACCTGCCCTCCAGCGGCGGCCATTCCTTGTGCGGCGCGCGCAATGAGCAGCGTTTCAAAACTTGGTGCGACAGCGGCGGCAATGCTCGTCACCGCATAACCAACCAGCGATGCAAGCATCAGCCCCCGCCTGCCGTAGCGATCCGAAATCGTGCCAACAAAGAGGAGCGCAATGCTAAACCCGAACAGAAATGCGCCGATGACCAGAGGCTGATCCGCTGGATCGGCAACGCGCAGCGACACGCCAATTGCGGGAAGCGCTGGCAGCATTGAGTCAATCGCAAATGCGACCAGCATCATCACGCTAGAGATGAGGAGGACGAATTCGGTTTGGCCGGGGGATTTGGGTTGGGCGGCGTGCATGGGCTGCTCTTATGGTGCGGTGCGGCAAAGGGGAAGGGGAATAAACTCCACCCCCGTTCGTCCCGAGCGAAGTCGAGGGATGTGTTACGCGTGCGGGTGTCTCGACTTCGCTCGACACAAGCGGGATCACTTCAATCCGAGAACAACAGTACCGGGGTTTCTAAAAACTTCTTGAGCGCCTGCACATAGCTTGCGGCATCCCAACCATCGACGACGCGGTGGTCGCAACTGATTGACAGGTTCATCAGTTTGGCACGCCGGATGTCATCGCCGTCAAATACAGGCCGTTCGACGATCTTGTTCGGCCCGATGATCGCAACCTCGGGCCGATTGATCACTGGCGTTGTTGCAATCCCGCCAAGCGGACCGAGCGATGTAATTGTCAGTGTTGAGCCGGACAGTTCTTCGGACTTCGCTTTGCCGCTGCGCGCGGCATCGGCGAGGCGTGTAATCTCAGCCGCCAATTGCCAGACGTTGAGGCTCTGCGCATTGCGGATGACGGGCACCATCAGCCCCGCATCGGTCTGCGTCGCCATGCCGAGATGGATCGCGCCGTAACGTGTCACAACACCCGCCTCATCATCAAAGCGCGCGTTGATCATCGGGAATTGCGGGATGCTTTTGCAAATCGCAACGATCATCAGCGGCAGCATGGTGAGCTTTGGTCGGTTCCCACGATTGGCGTTGAGGTCGCCGCGCATATCCTCAAGCGCTGTCACGTCGATCTCATCAACATAGGTGAAGTGCGGAATGGCGCGCTTTGACGCCGCCATATTTTCGGCAATCCGCCGCCGCATCCCGACGACCTTGATCGCCTCATCAGCGCGCGTGGCCCCAGCAGGCGCAAAGCCTTGCCCGGCATTGTATGTCAGGAAGGCATCAAGATCGGCATGGCGGATGCGCCCGCCGTCACGCGCTTTGACTTCGCCCAGATCAATGCCAAGTTCCTTTGCGCGCGCGCGCACGGCAGGTGAGGCAAGCGCCTGCGCGCCGGGGCTTGGCACATTGATTTCGGTCGCGTCAGGGTGTGGCTCAGGAATGAAATGCGTGACCGGGGTTTCGGGCATATGCTGTTCGGTGATGGTTTCGAGATCGGTTCCGGCGAGCGGGTCGACGATCACCGGTGATGGTACTTCGACAGGCTCAGTGCGAGCGGGGGCGGGCGTTTCAACCTCTCCCTCAGTCTCAATCACGACAAGCGTTGATCCAATCGGGATCATATCGCCAACTTCGCCAGCAAGCGCGATCACTACACCAGATACCGGCGATTCCATTTCGACCGTGGCCTTGTCGGTCATCATGTCGGCAATGCCCTGATCCTCGGCGATGGTATCACCGATTTTGACATGCCATGCGACGACCTCAGCCTCGGCAATGCCTTCGCCAATATCGGGCAAGCGAAATTCAAAGCGTGCCATGTTTAATCCTTCATCACTTTTTCAATCGCCATGCCGATGCGGATCGGCCCCGGAAAATAGGCCCATTCAAGGCTGTGCGGGTAGGGGGTGTCAAATCCGGTTACGCGCTCAACCGGCGCTTCGAGGTGGTAGAAGCAACGCTCCTGAACCAGCGCGGCAAGTTCCGCCCCAAAGCCGCTCGTCCGCGTCGCCTCATGGATCACAAGGCAGCGCCCAGTTTTTTTAACCGACGCCTCAATCGCATCAATATCAAGCGGGAGCAGCGTGCGCAGATCAATGACATCAGCATCAACGCCAAGCTCCTCTACCGCCGCGAGTGCGACATGAACCATCGTCCCGTAGGTCAGCACGGTCAAATCCTGCCCACCGCGCACCACCGCCGCCTTGCCCAGAGGAATCGTATAATGCCCTTCGGGCACTTCGCTTGCCGGATGCGTTGCCCATGGCTTGACCGGGCGATCATAATGGCCGTCGAACGGGCCGTTATAAATCCGCTTTGGCTCAAAGAAGATCACCGGATCATTATCCTCAATCGCCGCGATGAGGAGCCCCTTGGCATCATAGGGCGTTGAAGGGATCACCGTTTTCACCCCGCAAATATGGGTGAAGATGCTCTCGGGCGATTGGCTGTGCGTTTGCCCGCCGAAAATGCCACCGCCGAAAGGGGAACGCACCGTTATCGGCATCGTCCACTGCGCGGCGGAGCGATACCGAATGCGCGCCGCCTCGCTGACGAGTTGATCAAGCCCCGGATAGATATAATCCGCAAACTGGATTTCGGGCACGGGCCGCATCCCGTAAGCCGCCATGCCGACCGCGACTGCGATAATCCCACATTCAGTAATCGGTGTATCAAAGGCGCGCGTTTTACCATATTTCGCTTGGAGGCCAGCGGTGGCGCGGAAAACGCCGCCGAAATAGCCCGCGTCTTCGCCGAACACGACAACATCAGGATCGCGACCCATCGTCACGTCCATTGCGCTGTTGATCGCTTCGATCATGTTCATCTTGCTCATGATGAGGACTCGGGCCATTTGCGCATCTGCTCGGCCATCATCTGCGCAGATTGTTCGCGCAGGTGCCAAGGCACATCCTCAAACACATCCTCAAACATCGTGTCGAACGGCTGATGCAATCCGTGGCCAAGAATGCCGTTTTTCTCCGCCTCCTTTTGCGCAGTTTTGACTTGATTGGCGAGTTCCAAGTCCATCGCCGTCTGACGATCCTCATCCCATTCGCCAAGACCAATCAGATGCGCCTTCAGCCGCGCGATTGGATCGCCCAGTGGCCAGTGCGTGCCTTCATTGGCCGAGCGGTATGCCGATGGATCATCCGACGTGCTATGCCCCTCGGCTCGGTAAGTGAAATATTCGATCAGCGTCGGGCCTTGGTTAGACCGCGCGCGCTCCGCCGCCCACTGCATCGCCGAATAGACCGCGAGCGCATCATTGCCGTCAACGCGCAGCCCCGCAATCCCGTAACCCACCGCGCGCGCGGCAAAGGTCGTCGCTTCGCCGCCCGCAAAGCCCGCAAACGAACTTATTGCCCATTGATTATTGACGATGTTGATGATCACTGGCGCACGGTAAACGGTGGCAAAGGTCATCGCGGCGTGGAAATCGCCCTCCGCTGTAGATCCTTCGCCGCACCACGCGGCGGCAATCCGCGTATCGCCCTTAATCGCGCTCGCCATTGCCCAGCCAACCGCCTGAGGAAGCTGCGTGGTGAGATTGCCTGATATGGTGAAAAAGCCAAATTCGGGAAAGGCATACATGATTGGCAACTGCCGCCCTTTGAGCCTGTCGCCCTTGTTTGAATAAATCTGGTTCATCATTTCAGTGAGCGGACAGCCGCGCGCGATGAGGATGCCCTGCTGACGGTAGGAGGGGAAACACATATCATCGCTAGCAAGCGCAGCGGCGGCCCCAATCGACACCGCCTCCTCCCCAAGGCACTTCATGTAGAAGCTGGTTTTGCCCTGCCGCTGCGCGCGAAACATCCGGTCATCAAACGCGCGGGTGAGCGCCATGTTGCGCAGCATAGTGCGCAGCATATCGGGCGAAAGGCGCGGGTTCCAAGGGCCAACCGCCTTCCCCTCATCATCCAGCACGCGGACGAGGCCATAAGCATGATCGCGAAATCCATGCGCGGGTGCCGCACTATCGGGGCGAGACGTTACGCCCGCCGCAGGAATCGGAATGTTGCTGAAATCCGCCACATCGCCGGGGCGGTAGCTTGGTTCCGGGACATGGAGCGCCAGCGGCGGCAGATTCTTTCGCGTCATAAACATTGTAATAAAATTACGCGAAGGATTTGGCTAGGTGTTTTTGCAGGGTTCGTTCGTTCGCCACCTCTGACTGCAAACCGGGCCTCTCATTGCCAAACATATCGATAAAAGATATTCATCCAATACGGAGACAAGCAAGGGGTTGGTTATCTTCACTGGAACAGAATGTGCGACGCAAGTCGCCTATGTCGGACGGCTGCTCTCTTGAGGCTAAACTTGCCTCGCTTGGGGGTGTTGGCGGCTGCCTTTGCTGCGCCATTCTCGTCGACTGCGGTGCAGGCTCAGGTAACCACATGTCACGGGCGCGCGATCACCGCGCTTGATTTCAGAAACCCGGTTCTGGTGTCTGGCACCGCGCTCAGCATTGGCGCAGTTTATCGCTTCCCCAATGTCGCACCCGGTATAGATGCGCGCGTTACCATCGATGCATTTACAGGTGGATCGCTCACCATCATTGATCGCGACACAGGACTGATTGGCAATTTTCAGCCTGAACTTGGCGGGGTTGATGCGCGAAGTGCAGATTTCACGATTAGGTTCGTCGCTGCTGGCACCACGACCCCAGTCCCGCTCGATTTCGCAGCTTCGGGCGTCGATATTGATGGGGATAGCGGCACCATCCGTGAATATGCCGAATTCTCAACGCCATTTGCTGCCTATGTTTTGGATAACCCAACCAGATTGGATGTAAACGCATCGGGGCCGTCGGTTCCAGCGAATATCCGTTTTGAATCGCGCACCAACTTTACAGCGCCTGGCATCGACGAAACGGCGACTCAGAATATCGCCTCTATCCTATACACGGGAACAAGTTCGTTTAAGTATAGGATTGGAACCTTGGGAACAGGCAATACTGTTCGGCTGACATCGCTTGATTTTGGCTGCCCAGCGCTTGTTCTGCCAGCGCCAATAGCACTTGTTTCCCAAGATTTTGGTGATGCGCCTGCGGCTTATGGTAACCCAGTTCATGATATTGTGGCTGGCATACGGATTGGCGCGACGAATACAGTAGAGCCTGCGCGTTATAATAGCCCAACCGCAACCGGCGATTTGGGTGATGACGGGGTTACGATAACTCAGCTTAGACGATCACAACCTAGCAGTGCAACGGTAACGGTTGCTGGCGCTGCTGGGCGATTGCAGGGGTGGATTGATTGGAATGGTGATGGTGATTTTGCCGATGCGGGCGAACAGATTGCGACGAACATAGCGGATAATGGGGCTGGCGATACCAATGCGGCTACGGGGATTATCGCGATCAATATCACAGTTCCAGCAACGCCTACACTCAACCAAACCTTCGCACGGTTTCGCTGGTCATCGACCTTTGGCCTTAGTCCATCCTCCACTGCCTCAAATGGAGAGGTGGAAGACTATGCGCTTACAATTTTCGGTCCCGGGGTTCTGACCGTCGCGAAAACCTCAGTCATATATGATCCGGCCAATACCAACCGCCTGGCGATCCCCGGCAACGATGTTCTCTACACCATCACAACGTCAAATGTTGGAACAGGGCCAGTCGATTCGAACAGCATCTTCATTGTCGATACGCTGCCGGCCGGCGTTGAATTCTATAACGGCGACGTCGATGATGGTGGCCCAGCGACGGCTCCAGTCTCGTTCGCGCAAACCGGATCAAGCCTGACCTTCACCGCCGCAACCGATGTCCGCTACTCCAACCTTGCCCCGTTCCCAACCAGCTTTGCCGCATGTGCCTACACCCCGGTTGCCGGATATGATCCGGCAGTTCGGCATGTCTGCATCAATCCTAAAGGGGTGATGTCATCAGGCACACCATCACCCAATTTCAGTGTTAGCTTCCGCACGCGGATTAAGTGACAACCGAAAACAGATGAATTGGTAATTTGCATTTACTCGGTCGGGAAATTCCGCAGCTTGAGCAGCGCCTTCACATCGGGATCGCGACCACGGAACGCGCGGTATGCTTCGGCGCGATCGGTTTCGTTTCCGGTGGAGAGCAGCAGTTTGCGGAAGCGGTCGGCGGTGGGTTTGTGCCACGGGTCGTTTACTTCTTCAAATGCGGCCCAAGTGTCAGCGTCCATCGTTTCTGACCAGAGGTAGGAATAATAGCCCGCCGAATAGCCGTCGCTTGAAAAGAGATGCCCGAATTGGGGCAGACGGTGGCGCATCACCATTTCCTTTGGCATCCCGAGTTCGGCGAGCGTTTCCTTTTCAAATGCTGAGATGTCGCTGATTGGCGTCGCGCGGTTGTGTAGCTTCATATCGAGGAGCGCTGACGAGAGATATTCAACCGTGGCAAAACCCTGATTGAAGGTTTGTGCCTTGATGATCTTGTCAAGCAGTGCTTGCGGCATCGCTTCGCCCGTTTTGTAATGGCGGGCATATTTATCAAGCACATCGCGGGTCAGCACCCAATGTTCATTCACCTGACTTGGATATTCCACAAAGTCACGCGGGGTGCCTGCAAGCGCTGGATAATAAACATCCTGAAGGAAATAATGGATCGCATGGCCAAATTCGTGGAACAGGGTTTGTGCATCATCAAGGCTGATCAGCGTTGGCTCACCCTTGGCACCCTCAACGAAATTATTATTGTTTGAGGCAAGCACATTGCGCGCGCCGCCGAGGCCTTGCTGCGCGCGGTACGTCGTCATCCATGCGCCCGAGCGTTTGTTGTCGCGGGCATAACCATCGAAATAGAATAGCCCGATGTTGCGCCCGTTGCGCTTATCAGTCACCTCAAATACCCGCACTTTGGGATCGAACACGGGGACTGTCCCGGTGACTTCCTTAAAACCAAGATCATAAAGGCGACCAGCCGCATAAAAAGCCGCATCGACCATATTCTTGACTTCAAAATAGGGTTTCACCTCATTTTGATCGAGGTCATAGCGCGCTTGGCGTACTTTTTCGGCATAGTAGCGGTAATCCCACGCTTCAATATTCGCGCCGCTGCCATCCTTGTCGGCAATCGCTTGCATATCTGAGACTTCTTCCTTGACGCGTGCAACGGCGGGACTCCAGACGCGCATCATCAAATCCATCGCGCGTTCGGGCGTCTTCGCCATTGTATCGGCCATGCGGTAATGCGCGTGGGTGGGGAAACCGAGGAGGGCCGCCCGCTCCGCACGGAATTTAAGGATGTTGGCTATCACGCCCTTCGTGTCATTGGCATCGCCGTTATCGCCGCGCCCGACAAAGCCGCGCCAGACTTTTTCACGCAAAGCGCGGTTGGTTGAGAAAGTGAGGAACGGATCAACGGCGGAACGTGTGTTCTTGATGATCCACTTGCCGGGTAGCTTGCGGCTTTCAGCCGCCGCCTTAGCCGAGGAGACAAATGAGGCGGGGAGGCCAGCGAGGTCAGCCTCCTTGTCAATCGTCACAAAGCTGTTTTCATCGGCCAGCAGCTTGCTCCCAAAATCGGAGAAAGCGATCGCGAGCTTTGAATTGATGTCCGAAAGCTTGGCTTTGTCCGCCGCGCTAAGCTGCGCGCCTGAACGCACCAACTGCTCATAATCGCGCTCGACAATACGGAGCTGCTGCGGCATCAGTTTGGCGCTCTTGCGGCCATCATAGACCGCTTTGTAACGCGCAAACATCATCGGATCGAAATTGATCTGATCATAAAAGGCAGAGATTTTTGGGTCGAGTTCGCGTTCAATCCCCTGTACTTCAGGCGTGGTCGTATTGCTCGTCATCACGCCGTAGATTGAGAATAGCCGCTCCATTGATTGGCCGGTAAGTTGCATCGCTTCATTGGTATTCTGGAATGTTGGCTTGGCCGGGTTGCGCTTGATCCGATCAACCTCCGCGCGAAGCTCAGCCATCGCATCGCTAAACGCAGCCGGGATTTGGGCTGGCTTGACACTATCAAACGGCGGCACTCCGCCATAAGGGCCAGCCCATGCTTTGAGCAGCGGGTTTTTGGCAACTGCTGCAGCAGGTGCAGCCTTCTTGGCTGGCGCGGCGGCGCTCAACGGCATGGCAATGGCAAGCGCTGCAAGGCTCGCAGCGGCAAATAGGGTGCGCACAAAATCATCTCCTTGAAATATTAAAATTCTTGGTCGCATTCATGACGCGGCATAAACACCGTCTTGCGCGTTTTTCGACAGACCGACAAGCTGTGACGACCGACGCTGGCAGTCATGAAGTACAGTGACTATAGGCAAGCTAACACCACCAATTTTGAAAGACTGACATGGCCAAATTTACACCGTTCAAATGGGATGACCCTTTCCGCCTCAACGATCAGCTTACCGACGATGAGGCGATGATTGCCGAGGCCGCAGAGGCCTATGCGCAGGATAAGCTCCTCCCCCGCGTTGTCAGCGCGACCCTTGATGAGCGGTTTGATCGCGAGATTATGAACGAATTTGGCGAACTTGGCCTGCTCGGCGCAACGATTGAAGGGTATGGCTGTGCAGGTGTGAGCCATGTCGCTTATGGCCTGATCGCACGCGCGGTGGAGCGGGTTGATTCGGGCTATCGTTCGGCAATGTCAGTGCAGTCGAGCCTCGTGATGCACCCGATTCATGCCTATGGCAGCGAAGAGCAACGCCAGAAATATCTCCCCAAGCTTGCAACGGGTGAGATGATTGGCTGCTTCGGCTTGACTGAGCCTGATGCTGGTTCCGATCCGGCGGGCATGAAAACACGCGCGAAATCAGTGCCGGGTGGGTATAGCGTTTCGGGCGCGAAAATGTGGATCACCAATTCACCCATCGCCGACATTGCGGTCGTCTGGGCAAAGGATGACGGCGGCATCATTCGCGGTTTCATCCTAGAGCGCGGAATGAAGGGGCTTAGCTTCCCCAAGATCGAAGGCAAAATGAGCCTGCGCGCGTCGATCACTGGTGAAATCGTGATGGACGAAGTGTTCGTGCCTGAGGAAAATATGCTCCCCAATGTACAGGGGCTCGGCGGGCCATTCGGCTGCCTGAATAAGGCGCGTTACGGGATTGCATGGGGCGTGATGGGCGCGGCTGAAGATTGCTTTCACCGCGCGCGGCAATATCAGCTTGATCGGCAGCAATTCGGGCGGCCCCTTGCTGCGAACCAGATTCCGCAGCTTAAAATGGCGAATATGCTGACTGAAATTGGTCTTGGCTTGCAGGCCGCAATTACCGTTGGCCGCGCAATGGATGCGGGCACTTGGGCACCTGAAATGATCAGCATTATTAAGCGCAACAATTGCGGCAAGGCGCTCGATATCGCGCGGATGGCGCGCGATATGCACGGCGGCAACGGGATTGCGGCGGAATATCATGTGATCCGCCACGCGATCAATCTTGAGACAGTCAACACCTATGAGGGCACGCATGACGTCCACGCGCTGATCCTTGGCCGCGCGATTACCGGCATTCAGGCGTTTAGCTAAGACATAAAAGGGCCATTCATGACCGAAATTAAGACCGACTATCTGATCATCGGCAGTGGTGCTGTCGGCCTTGCCTTTGCCGATACGCTGCTTGACGAGAGCGACGCCGATATCGTCATCGTTGATCGTCACGGCAAACCCGGTGGGCATTGGAATGATGCCTATTCGTTCGTTGCGCTGCATCAGCCGTCGGCATTTTATGGGGTGAACTCAACGCCGCTTGGATCAAACCGCAAAGATAGCATCGGCGTCAATGAAGGGCTGTATGAACTTGCATCAGGGCCAGAGGTCAGCGGCTATTTTGATAGCGTGATGCGCCAGCGGCTGCTCCCCAGCGGACGGGTGCGTTATTTCCCAATGTCCGATTATCTTGGCGATGGCCGTTTCGTCTCGCTGCTATCGGGCAAGGAGACGCAGGTGTCGGTCGCGAAGAAAACCGTCAACGCCACTTATTACGGAACGACGGTGCCATCAACGCACACGCCGGGCTATGCGGTGGGCGAAGGCGTAAAACTGATCACACCAAACGGGCTACCGCAACTTTGGATGAATAAAGGCGAACGGCCGAGTCGTTACGTGGTTGTTGGGGCGGGCAAAACCGCGATGGACGCGTGCATTTGGCTTTTGGGATCGGGCGCTGATCCAGATGCGATTTCTTGGGTGATGCCGCGTGACTCGTGGCTGCTCAACCGACTGCGGACGCAGCCAGGGCTAGAATTTTTCAACGAAACTATCGGCGGTCAAGCTAAACAAATGGAGGTGTTTGCGCAGGCCACATCGCTCGATGATCTGTTCCTGCGGCTTGAGGCAGAGGATATCATGCTGCGCATCTACCCCGATGTTCAGCCGAGCATGTTTCACTATGCCACCATTTCAAAGGGTGAGATTGAAGAGCTGCGCAAGATCACCAATGTCATCCGCATGGGCCGGGTGCAGGCGATTGATGCAAGAGGCCTTACGCTTGACCAAGGGCATGTGGCGATGGCGGCGAACACGCTCTACATTGATTGCACGGCGTCCGCAGTTGAACCGCGCCCCGCGATCCCAATCTTTGATGGTAATCTGATCACGCCGCAACTCGTCCGCGCGCCGCAACCCGCGTTTAGTGCCGCGCTGATCGCCTATGTTGAGGCGAATTATGATGATGATACCAAGAAGAACCAGCTTTGCGGCACGGTGCCTTTTCCGCATACAATTGGTCAGTATCCAGCGTGCAACATCGCCAATATGATGAACCAGATGGCGTGGATGCAGGACGCGAAGCTGGGCAAATGGATCCGCGACAGTCGCCTAGACGGCTTTGGCAATGTGATCGCCGCGATCAGTCCTGAAGATAGCGAGAAGCAAGCGATCCTTGGCGCATTCCGTGGCCACGCGATGGCCGCAATGGGGAATTTGCATCGGCTTGCGGCTGGCGGTTGAGCCTAGAAAAGGCCTGTTGCCAAATCTTTGATTGATCAAAAACATTCAGCAAATGCAAAAACTGCAATCGTGGTTGCAGTTGTTACGTTTGCAGTTTCTTAGCGTTTGCAGCATAGGTTGCTTATTGAAACGGATGGGCCGTTTCAATCATGCAAGTGAAAGGATTTGTCATGACCTATGTTGTACGTATCGCGAGCCTTGCAGTTGCTTTGGCGGCACAGTTTCTCTTTGTCGCAATCATCGTTGGCGCCTAATCAGGCTCGCATTCCCCAAAAGAAAAGGCCCGTTGGCATCAGCCACCGGGCCTTTTTATTGCGCTTGCGAGATGTTCAATGCACATGATTGTCGGGCATAACATGCGCCGGTTTGCCGGGTGCAGTTAGATTTTTGTAAACCGTCTCAACAAAACCGTCGGCGCTGATGAACCCGCCGGGGACATCCCATTTGGCCGCAGGTTTCATTGCCTTGATCTGATCGACGGTCTTGCCCGCGCTGATGCCTGCTTGAACAGCGTCGATCACCGATTTGAGCATATCGCGGTATCCCATGAGATCTGCATGAGTCGCCATTGGCCCGTGGCCAGGGATGACCTTAGTTTGCGGGTTGATCAGCGTGAGCGTTTTTTCAATCGCGGCGAGCATCCCCTTGACGCTGCCGCCTGAATTCAAATCAATAAACGGCAGCGTGACCTTGTTGAAATAAAGATCGCCCATATGCACGACGTTGGCTTTCTTCCAGATGACAATTGAGTCGCCGTCGGTATGCGCGTCGTGCATATGATAGGTGCGCACTTCATCGCCGTTCAAGTGCAGCGAAAGCCCGTCATGATAAGTGACAACGGGCAGCGCGATTTTGGGTGATGCAGGCGTCGTCTGGTCGCCACGCGTTTGCGGCGATGCCATCCGCACGCGGACATTATCATGCGCCATGATCAGAGCACCGGCCTTCCCGAAATTCTCATTCCCGCCGCTGTGATCGCCGTGCCAGTGGGTGTTGATCAGGAATTTGACTGGCGTTGCGCCAAGTGCGGTCACCGCAGCTTGAATCTTCGGGGTCAGGGGGGCGAACTGATCATCAATCAACACGGTGCCATCCTCGCCGTGCGAAACACCGATATTGCCGCCTTGGCCGAAAAGGACATCAACACCGGGTGCGAGGTTTTCGGCTGTGATTTTAACGTCCGCAGGCTGGGCAGTGGCAGCAGTGGTAAATGCGATCATTGAAATGGCAGTAATAAAGCGCATGGCGAAACTCCTATTCAGTTAAATCGTCCCATACGCCCTTTAGCTTTGAAAAAAAGCCTGTGCTTTGCGGGCTTTCCTCACCCGTTTCGGTGGCGCGGAATTGTTCGAGCAATTCCTTTTGCTTCGCGCTCAGCTTGGTCGGCGTTTCGACCTCAATCTGGACGACAAGATCGCCCGTGCCGCGCCCATTGAGGACGGGCATACCAACCCCGCGCTGGCGGATTTGCTTGCCCGATTGAATGCCCGCAGGAATACGGATTTCATGATCCACCCGGTCAAGCCCCGGCACGACAATTGTTCCGCCAAGGGCTGCTGTGGTGAAGCTAATCGGCGCTTGGGCGAATAATGTGGTGCCCTCGCGCTGGAAAATCGCGTGACGTTTGACGTGGAGGAATATGTAGAGGTCGCCGGCAGGTGCCCCGCGTCCGCCCGCTTCACCTTCGCCAGTCAGGCGGATGCGCGTGCCATCATCAACACCGGGCGGCACATTGACCGAGAGCGTTTTGGTTTTATCGACGCGGCCTTCACCGCGACATTCGCGGCACGGATCGCTGATAATTTTGCCAGCGCCGTGACAGGAAGGGCAGGGGCGCTCGACCACGAAAAAGCCCTGTTGCGCGCGCACTTGACCACGTCCACCGCAAGTGCCGCATGCCTTTGCGCCCGTACCCGGCGTCGCGCCAGAGCCGTCGCAGGGCGTGCATTGAACCGACACCACAACGGTGATCTCGGTTGCCTTGCCGTGGTAAGCATCTTCAAGCGTGATTTCCATGTCATCGCGCAGATCAGCGCCGCGCTGCGGCCCGCGTTGACGCCCGCCACCACCGCGACCGCCGCCCATAAATTCGCCAAAAATATTCTCGAATATATCAGAGAAACCCCCAACATCAGGGCCAGCCCCGCCACCATTTTGAAACGCAGCCTTACCGTAACGGTCATAGGCGGCTCGCTTTTGCGGGTCTTTCAATATGTCATAGGCTTCGCTGATCGCCTTAAACTTGGCTTCAGCGGCGGTATCACCCGGATTTTTGTCGGGATGCCAGCGCATCGCCAGCTTGCGGTATGAGGATTTAATCACCCCATCATCGGCGGAGCGTTCAATCTCAAGCAGTTCGTAATAATCGTCAGACATTAAAAAGCCCTCTCCCCTTCAGGGGAGAGGGTTGGGAGAGGGGAATGTATAGCAACATTGCACCGCATCTCAACAATCCCCTCTCCCCGGC
>JANOXQ010000019.1:0-12749 GCA_031418495.1 Sphingomonadales bacterium | reverse complement strand
TGGTTTAGGATTAGCGCCACTCGCCAAGCGGATGCGGTAGCGCATGTCATAAATGCTGCCGGGCTGAACAAGCTGCGTTGCGGGCACGTCGGACAGGTTGATGAGCGACGTTGGCCCAAAGGCGAAGCCAGAGCCAACCTTATCAGGCTCTTGATCAATCACGCCAATCACACGGAATTGCGCCTCACCTATCCGAACTTTGTCCCCCAGTTTTACACGGAGCCGCGTAGCAAGCGCTTCCGCAAGCGCAACTTCACCAGTGCTTGGGCGCTGGGCCGTCGCGCCGCGCGCCAGTTTGAGCGTGCCGTAAAGCGGATAGGCCGCGTCAACCGCTTTCAATTCGCCAAGTACTGCCTCTTGACCGTCCGCCCGCGCAACCATCGCGCGCGTCCGCAGGATCGTTGATAATCGGCCAGCCGTTTTGAATGCAGCCAATTCTTCAGGGTCTGCTTCGCGTTGAAGCAGCTTATACTCAATATCGCCGCCAAGCAGGCTTTGCCCCTGCGCGCTGATTGCCGAAGCAATCGCAGTGGCAAGGCTGCCAACGCCGGCCAAACCTGCAACGCCGAGGAACAGGCAAATGGCGAGCAGACGCAGCCCAGTAAGCCCACCACGCAAATCGCGCATCGCAAAACGCAGCGGCAGTCTCATGTTTCGCTATCGCTGGCGATTTTGCCGTCTCGTAGCGTGATCACGCGGTCACAGCGGTGGCTGAGCGCTTCGTCATGAGTGATCATGATCAGCGTCGCACCAGTTTCGCGTTGGCGGGCGAACAGCAAATCCATGATCGCTTCCCCGGTTGCTGCATCAAGATTGCCAGTCGGCTCATCGGCAAAAAGGAGCGCAGGGCGCGGCGCAATTGCGCGCGCGATCGCCACGCGCTGCTGCTCACCACCTGAAAGTTGGGTTGGGTAATGATCAAGCCGAGCACCGAGCCCTACGCTAGTCAGTTCTTCCGCAGCGCGTTCTAAGGCTGCCCCAACCCCAGCAAGTTCAAGCGGCACGGCAACATTTTCGAGCGCGGTCATTGTTGGAAGCAAATGAAACGCCTGAAGCACAATGCCAATTCGTCCGCGCCGTGCGCGCGCGAGATCATCCTCATTCATTGCGCCAAAATCCGCGCCAGCAACATGAATTGAGCCACCGCTCGCGCGCTCTAGGCCGGAAAGTACCGCCATCAGTGATGACTTGCCCGAACCCGACGCGCCGAGCAGCGCCACGCTTGACCCAGCATCAACCGAGAGCGAAATTCCGCGCAAAATATCAACGC
Organism: Sphingomonadales bacterium; assembly: GCA_031418495.1. Lineage (GTDB taxonomy): Bacteria > Pseudomonadota > Alphaproteobacteria > Sphingomonadales > Sphingomonadaceae > Aquisediminimonas. The sequence goes on along the minus strand of JANOXQ010000019.1, from coordinate 11,479 downwards.
GCGCGCTATTTTCGCCAAGCGACAGGGTGACATCGCGGGCATCAATCACAATATTAGGTGAGGGCATGGTGTCAGAAGGACTTTCGAATGCGTAGTGAATTGCAACTATATGGCGTGTGGCCGCGAATTTTCAAACTGTTCGCTGTGATTGTTTTGCTCGCGAGTACGCCTGCGATGGCCGCTGACAAGCTCATCGTTGCATTTGGTGACAGTTTGAGCGCTGGCTATGGCCTCAAATCGACAGAGAGTTTTCCCGTCCAGCTTGAGGCGGCGCTTCGTCGTGGTGGCACTGCGGCGCGGGTCTATAATGCAGGCGTTTCGGGCGATACCACTGCGCAAGGCCGATCTCGGCTTGGTTTTGTGCTTAACAGCCTCAAAGTGAAGCCTGATCTTGTTATCCTTCAGCTTGGCGGAAATGATATGCTTCGCGCGATTGATCCGGCGCAGACCGAGGCCAATCTTTCGGCAATTCTTACAGAATTGAAGAAGCGCCGGATTCCGGTTTTGCTCGCCGGGATGCTTGCCGCGCCCAATTTAGGTAAGACATATCAGACGCGGTTTGATGCGGTCTATCCAAAGCTGGCGCGGCAATATGGTGCAAAGCTTTATCCGTTCTTCTTAAACGGTGTGACGGGCAATCGGACGCTTCTCCTCCGCGACGGAATTCATCCAACCGCAAAGGGTATAGGTATCGTAGTGACCGGGATATTGCCGCAAGTGAAGGGCGCATTGGGGCGGTAACAATGCCGCTGTTTCAGCCGAACCACTCATGCTAACAGACACGTAAAGACATATTCTGGAGATGATTTTATGACCGATGCAGCCGAATATACCCCGCCCAAGGTTTGGACGTGGGATAAGGAAAATGGTGGCAGGTTTGCCAACATCAACCGTCCAATTTCGGGTGCGACGTCTGAAAAAGACCTGTCCATCGGTAAGCACCCGTTGCAGCTTTATTCGCTTGCCACGCCCAACGGGGTGAAGGTGACTGTGATGCTTGAGGAGCTGTTGGCGCTTGGCCACAGCGGCGCTGAATATGACGCGTGGATTATCCGCATTCAGGAGGGGGATCAGTTCGGCAGTGGTTTTGTTGCCGCCAATCCCAATAGCAAAATTCCAGCATTGATGGATCATAGCACAGCGACACCAACGCGGGTTTTTGAATCGGGCGCGATCCTGCTGTATCTGGCCGAGAAGTTTGGTGCATTCCTGCCGACCGATCATGCAAAGCGTACCGAATGCCTGTCGTGGCTATTCTGGCAAATGGGCAGCGCGCCCTATCTCGGCGGTGGGTTTGGCCATTTTTATGCGTATGCGCCGACCAAGATTGAATATTGCATTGACCGCTTTGCAATGGAGGTGAAGCGGCAGTTGGACGTGCTTGATAAGCATCTCGCGATCCACGAATATATGGCTGGTGACGAATATTCGATTGCCGATATGGCGATATGGCCGTGGTACGGCGCGGTTGTTGTGAATGCGGTTTATGATGCGGCAGAATTTCTTCAAACGCAGAGCTACACCCATGTGAACCGCTGGACACAGCAAATCGCGACTCGCGACGCGGTCAAACGCGGGCGTATGGTCAACCGTGGCTGGGGTGAACCTTCATCGCAGTTGCTCGAACGCCATGATGCGGGTGATTTTGAAACGATGACGCAGGATAAAGTGGCCGTCGCGGATTGACGATGGAGCTGACACTTCGGGACATCACTGCATCGGCGGCGCATTATGTCCACAGCGTCGGCGTCAACATGCAGGCGACGCTCTATCCGATGACCGCCGAGAGCTACCGGGCCTCGGTATTCCTTGATGGTCGGATAGCGTTGCCTGAAGACGCGCCCTCGGCACAGATAAATTTTATGGATTTATGTGGGCAGTTTCCTGCTGTTGCTGCTGCGGAGACGCGCTATCTTTTTCATATCAGTCATGTTGGTTCGACATTGCTATCGCGCCTGCTTGGGTGCAAACGTGAGGTGCTGTCACTGCGCGAGCCGTTGCTGTTGCGCTGGTTATCTCAATTCAAAAGCGAGTTAGATAAGCCCGAAAGCAGGATTGATGCGCTCACCTATCAGGCCTTTTTAAAGGCATCGCTTGGCCTTATATCGCGACCGCTCGGCGCAATTGATCAGGTGATCGTGAAGCCTACAAGCTTCACCAATAATATCGCACACGATATGCTTGCTGCGCAGCCAAAGGCGCGGGCTATTGGCATCTACAGCCGTCTTGATGCGTTCGTTGCAACGATCTTGAAGGGTGGCAGCGGCTGGAATGACATATTGGAGCTTGCGCCGATTAGGCTCAAACGATTGCATGAGATTGTTGGGCGCGCACAGTGGCAGCTGTCAAAACTGAGTGCGGGGGAAATCGTCGCGATGAGCTGGCTCTCCGAAATGGCCACGTTGCAGCGCGTGTCGGCAGAGGTTGGTGACCGCTTCATGTGGCTTGATTTTGACGCTTATCTCGTCAATCCGGATCAGATTTTTGCCGCCATGTGTGATAGCCTCCGATTGGAATGGACGGCCAATGACGCCGTCGCCTCCGAAATCAGCGGGCTGCGGAACCGATATTCAAAAGATAGCAGCGTCAGCTTTGCAAGCGAGACACGGCACTCCCAAATCGCCGAAATATTGGTTAGGCAGGCAGTCGAGGTAAACCGCGCCCGCACGTGGGTTGACGCGGCAATGAAAGCCTATCCCGAATTTGGCGCGCTGGCGGTGCTGCGTTAGCCCTCTTGAACCTAGCCCGCACCTCGCCTAACCAGCCGTTATGACCAGCACCAACGATATCCGCCGTTCCTTCCTCGATTATTTTGAAAGCGCAGGACATGCCCGCGTCGCAGCGGCGCCACTCGTGCCGCAAAATGATCCGACGTTGATGTTCGTTAACGCGGGCATGGTGCCGTTCAAGAATGTCTTCACTGGCCTTGAAAAACGCCCCTATGTCACCGCCGCATCAAGCCAGAAATGTGTGCGGGCGGGCGGCAAGCATAATGATCTCGATAATGTCGGCTACACCGCACGGCATCATACCTTCTTTGAAATGCTCGGCAATTTTTCGTTTGGCGATTATTTCAAGGAGCAAGCAATTGTCCATGCGTGGACTTTGCTCACCAAGGAGTGGGGGCTTGATTCCGCGCGGCTGACAACGACAGTCTATCATACTGATGATGAGGCGTTTGATCTGTGGAAAAAGGTTGCTGGCCTGCCTGAGCATCGGATCATTCGCATTCCAACATCGGACAATTTCTGGTCAATGGGTGATACTGGGCCGTGCGGGCCGTGCAGCGAAATTTTCTATGATCACGGCGATCATATCCCCGGAGGGCCGCCGGGATCGCCCGATGAAGACGGTGACCGCTTTGTCGAGATATGGAATCTCGTGTTCATGCAATATGAACAGATGGCGGGTGGGTTTAGGCATGACTTACCTCGCCCCAGCATCGATACCGGTATGGGGCTGGAACGGATTGCGGCTGTCATGCAGGGCGTGCACGACAATTATGATACCGACACGTTCAAGACGCTTATCGCCGAAAGCAGCGAACTTACTAAAACCGCGATCACCGGCGAAAACAAGGCATCGCACCGCGTAATAGCCGATCATTTGCGCACGTCGGGTTTCCTGATCGCTGACGGCGTTCTGCCCTCAAATGAAGGGCGTGGCTATGTGTTGCGCCGGATCATGCGACGGGCGATGCGGCACGCGCATCTGTTGAGCTCGCAGCAGCCGCTCATGCACCGGTTAGTGCCGTCCCTTGTGGCAGAAATGGGCGGGGCTTACGCCGAATTATTACGCGCCCAGCCGCTCATCGAAGCGACCTTGTTGCAAGAGGAAACCCAGTTCCGGCGCACACTCGACAAGGGGCTAAAGCTACTGGATGAAGCGACTGCGGGCATGGGTGAAGGCGCGACGCTGCCCGGCGATGTGGCCTTCAAGCTCTACGACACCTATGGATTTCCATACGATCTGACCGAAGATGCGTTGCGGGCACGGGGACTCGGCGTAGATCGGGCTGGGTTCGACGAAGGCATGGCGCGGCAGAAAGCCTTGGCGCGTGCGGCTTGGAAGGGATCCGGTGAAATCGCTTCGAGCGAAGTGTGGTTCGATATTGCCGACGAGTTCGGAGCGACCGAGTTCATCGGCTACAAAGTTTACTCTAGTAAAGCGCAGATTTTAGCGTTGGTCAAAAACGGATCCCGACATGATAATGCGGTGGCTGGAGACGAGGTTCTCATTCTGACGAACCAAACTCCATTCTACGGAGAATCCGGAGGCCAGATAGGTGACAGTGGGGGCATTCTTGCGCTTGATATAGCTGGTAACAAGAAAGCCGATGTTGAAGTTACCGACACTTTGAAGATGCTTGGTAAGCTCCATGTCCACGTGGCAAAAGTGCGTGGCGGTTCGATAGGCGTCGGCGATGAAGTCTTGCTAACTATCCACAACTGGAAGCGCGAAATGATCCGCGCCAATCACTCTGCAACGCATCTGGTTCACGCCGCACTGCGCAACCAGCTCGGCGGGCATGTTACGCAGAAAGGCAGCCTTGTTGCGGCTGACCGCTTCCGCTTCGATTTTTCACATCCGTCGGCGCTCAGCGCGGACGATATCGCAGCAGTTGAGGCTGATGTGAATGCGCAGATCCGTGGTAACGCCGCTGTGTCTACCCGGCTGATGACGCCTGATGATGCGATTGCGGCGGGTGCAATGGCGCTGTTCGGCGAAAAATACGGAGATGAAGTCCGTGTGCTAAGTATGGGCAGCGACGCTTATTCGGTTGAGCTTTGCGGGGGCACGCACGTTAATGCGACTGGCGATATTTCCTTGTTCAAGATCATCAGCGAGGGCGCAGTGGCCAGCGGAGTCCGGCGAATCGAAGCGCTAACGGGTGAAGCGGCGCGGCTGTGGTTGGTTGAACGTGATGAAATGTTGCGCGGGATCGCTGCTACATTCAAGACCAGCGTAGATGATGTTCCCGCGCGGGTTGCCGCGCTGGTCGATGACCGCAAACGCCTCGAACGTGAGCTTGCCGAAGCCAAGAAAGCGCTTGCTATGGGCGGCGGCGCTGCCGGTTCTGCGGCGGGGCCGGAATATATATGCGGTATTGCTTTCATCGGCCAGATTATTGAGGGGCTTGATCCCAAGGATCTGCGCGGCGTCATTGATGATGCAAAGGCGCGACTGGGTGAGGGCGTTGCGGCGATAATCACAGTCAATGATGGCAAGGCTTCAGTCGCGGTCGGGGTTACGTCAGCGCTTCAGGGCAAGGTTGATTCGGTTGCGCTTGTTCGGGTGGCGGTTGCCGCACTGGGCGGGCAGGGTGGCGGCGGGCGGCCCGATATGGCGCAAGGCGGTGGGCCGGATGCAAGTAAAGCTGCCGAAGCGCTTGATGCGATCCGCGCGGCTATTGCTGGTTAGCGCATTGGCCCCAAACGCGGGCTGTGCTCAAGTTGACCAGCGGCTTTGATTTCGGCGCGGAGTTCATCACGCTTTTGGTGGATTGAGGCGATGACTGGCCCCATCGCTACCCCGAGATCAACCAATACTGCTTCGGAGAGTTGCAGTGAGCTTTCAAGCGTTTCGGGAACGGCGTCAGTCGCGCCTGCGCGGTAAAGCTCCGCCGCATGATCGGTGTCGCGCGCGCGGGCAACGATGGTGAGATCGGGGAAACGCTTGCGCAGCGTTGTGGTCAGACGCACCGCCTGTACTGGATCATCCATCGTCAGAACAACCGCACTCGCGCTCGCTAGATCAAGCGCATCAAGTGTGGCCGCGCGAGCTGCGTCGCCAAATCGCACCGGGCGCCCTTCGCGTCGCGCCATGGTGACATGATCTACATCAGCCTCAATTGCGACATAGGCGAGGCCGTGCGCTTCAAGCATCTCAGCCACAAGCCGCCCGACACGGCCAAAGCCGATGAGGATGGTGCGCGGTTCACCTTCAGCGATGTCCAGCGGCGCGTCCTTATTCTGTTGCCATTCAATCCGCCGTGCAAAATCATGGCCGACCCTTGCGAGCAGCGGTGTAATCGTGAGGCCAACTGCCGTCACCACGGTCCAGAATGCGGCTGTTTCGGGCGAAATGAGTTGCGCCGTAAGCGCGCTCGCCAACACGATGAGCGTCGTTTCTGACGGACTTGCCATCAGCACACCTGTTTCGGTCGCGACGCCGGTAGAAACCCCGCCCACGCGGAGCAGCAGCATTGTGACGAGCGCTTTGATCAAAATAACACCAACGACCGCACCGATCACCTGCGTCCATTGCGCTGCGATCAGGTTGAGATCGAGGCTCATCCCGACGCTGATGAGGAAAATCCCGAGCGCCAACCCCTTGAACGGGGCGGTTGTTACCTCAACTTCGGCGCGGTATTTGGTCTCGGCGATCAGCAGCCCGGCCACGAGCGCGCCAACGATGGGGGAGAGGCCCACAGCGGTTGTCGCAAGACTGGCGAGGATGACCGTCAATAAGCTAACCGAAAGGAACAGTTCAGGGCTTTTGGTGCGCGCGGCCTGTGCAAAAAGCGGCGGTAGCAGCCACCGCCCGAGAATAAGCATCGCCGCCACTGTTGCCACGCCAATCGCGATGACCTTGGCAAATTCAGCGAACCCGCCCGTGGCTGCCGATGGCGCAATCGCACTCAACAAGAAAATGATCGGGACAAGCGCCAAATCTTCAAACAACAGCATCGCCAGCGCGAGCTTTCCAACCGGGCTGGTTGTTCCCGCAATCGGTAAAACCAGCGCAGTTGATGACAGCGTAAGCGCAAGACCAAGCCCTATCGCGGCTGCAGTTGTCTCACCAAACAACATCAGGGCAAGCGCAATGAGCCCACCCGCGCCGATCAGTTCAACCGCGCCAAAGCCGAACAATGGTCGGCGCATCGCCCACAATCGCTTGAACGACAACTCAAGCCCGATTGAAAATAGCAGCAGGATGATCCCGAGTTCGGCGAAGGGCGCAATTGAGGAAGGGTCAGTAATGGTGACATAATAAAGCCACGGGTAGCGATCAACCAGCGCGCCCAGCCCAAATGGCCCCACCAATATCCCAACAAGGATAAAGCCGATGACCGGCGTTATCCGAAAGCGCGCAAACGTCGGGATGACGAGGCCCGCCGCGCCGAGAATGACCAGCGAATCGCTAAATCCGGTAGAGGCGAGTTCGAGTGCCATTACCCATTATGCGGATCGCTCGGCCATTGTCATTGACGATTAAGCGGCCATCGCCTTTTCGAGGTTGAGCCGCACAGCTTCAAAAAACTGTTCGGTGGTCATCCATGCCTGATCAGGGCCGATTAGGATCGCGAGATCCTTGGTCATACCGCCGTCCTCAACGGTTTTGATGCACACACGTTCAAGCGTTTCGGCAAATTTTATGACATCGGGCGTATCGTCAAACTTGCCCCGGAATTTAAGGCCGCCTGTCCACGCAAAGATTGACGCAATCGGGTTGGTTGATGTCGCTTTGCCAGCTTCGTGCATACGGAAATGGCGGGTAACGGTGCCGTGTGCGGCTTCTGCCTCAACCGTTTTACCGTCGGGTGATAGCAACACCGACGTCATCAAGCCAAGCGAGCCAAAGCCCTGCGCGACTTGATCTGATTGCACATCGCCATCATAATTTTTGCAGGCCCAAACAAACTTGCCAGACCATTTAAGAGCTGAGGCAACCATATCATCGATCAACCGGTGTTCATAGGTGATACCGGCGGCTTTGAATTTGTCCTTGAATTCATTTTCGAACACTTCGGCGAACAAATCCTTGAACTGACCATCATAGGCCTTGAGAATCGTGTTTTTGGTCGAAAGATAGAGCGGCCAACCGCGACCGAGCGCATAGTTCATGCTTGCCCGGCCAAAATCGCGGATCGAGTCGTCGAGGTTATACATCGCCAAAGCGACGCCCGATGAGGGATAGTTGAACACTTCTTCGTCAATGATAGTGCCGTCGTCGCCTTCAAAAACAAGGCGCAACTTGCCGGGGCCGGGCACACGGAAATCAGTGGCGCGGTATTGATCACCAAAGGCATGGCGGCCAACGACGATTGGATCAGTCCACCCCGGAATCAGCCGGGGGACATTCTTGATCACGATTGGTTCACGGAACACAACACCGCCAAGGATATTGCGGATCGTACCGTTGGGTGATTTCCACATTTTCTTGAGGTTGAATTCTTTCACCCGGTCTTCATCAGGGGTGATCGTCGCGCATTTGACACCAACGCCGTATTTCTGGATCGCTTTGGCCGAATCAACGGTAATTTTATCAGCCGTTGCATCGCGCACTTCAACCGCTAGATCATAATATTCGAGCTGGATATCAAGATAGGGCAGGATCAGTTTTTCGCGAATCCACTGCCAGATGATCCGGGTCATCTCATCTCCATCAATCTCGACGACTGGGGTTTTTACCTTGATCTTGGCCATATTGGTCGCTTTCTCCGGGGAATGTTATGAACAGCCGTCTAAGCCGTGCTGCGCCGTCAATCAACCGCTCATAGCTTGTATCTGTCGCTTGGCCTCCCTACAAAGAAACTATGTCTTCACCTGAAAATCTCCCAACGCCCGTTAACGGCGTGAAATGGCACTTTCCTGCGGTACATCCCGAGGGTCGTAAATTCGCCCTAGTTGCAGGGGCGGTAAGCCTCGTTTTTGCGCTGATGGCTTGGGAAACGCTCGCGTGGCCAATGGCCGGCGTGACGCTGTGGGTACTTGCCTTCTTCCGTGATCCAGTGCGGACTGTGCCGCAGGGCGATGATTTGATCGTTGCGCCTGCCGACGGAATGGTGACGCTCATTCAAAATGTGATGCCGCCCAAGGAAATCGCTGGAGCCGAAGGTCTTGGCGATGCACCGATGACGCGTGTTTCGATTTTTATGAGTGTGTTTGACGTACATATCAATCGCACACCAATTTCTGGTACGATCAAGAATGTCATCTATATTTCGGGGAAGTTCCTTAATGCTGATCTTGATAAGGCCAGTGATGATAATGAGCGCCAGCATATATTGGTTGAGCGCAACGACGGGTTGAGAATCGGTTTCACCCAAATCGCTGGCTTGGTAGCGCGTCGGATTGTCCCGTTCGTGAAACCAGGTGATATGGTCGCGGTAGGGCAGCGGGTTGGCCTGATTCGCTTTGGCAGCCGGGTTGATGTCTATTTGCCTGCTGGTACCGCACCAAAGGTCGCGCTTGGCCAGCGCATTGTTGCTGGAGAAACTGTGCTTGCACGGATTGGCGACTCTGCAAGTGTGGTTGGCAGCGCGCTGTGAACGACGATACGGATGGCACGCCAGCACTGCGGCGTGGTCTTCCGTTGCGCGCGATTGCGCCCAATGCGATTACCGCGCTTGCGATGTGTTTTGGCCTGACGGGCATTCGTTATGCAATTTCGGCGACTGGCGTAAACCCCGGCCCATCGGATTGGGAACGTGCAATCGGTGCAATTGTGATCGCTGGTTTGCTCGACGGGATCGACGGACGCGTTGCGCGTTTGCTCAAAGGGCAGACCCGTTTCGGCGCGGAACTCGACTCGCTTTCGGATAATGTTGCGTTCGGTGTTTCGCCCGCACTCATCCTTTATCTTTGGTCGCTTCAACAATTTCCGCGCTTCGGCTGGATTTGCGCGCTTGCCCTGGCGATTGCTTGCGCGCTTCGGCTTGCCCGGTTTAATGCGCAAATTGATACTGAGGAACAGCCACACAAATCGGCGGGCTTTTTAACTGGCGTTCCGGCACCGGCAGGGGCAGGGCTGGCCTTCCTGCCACTTTATCTCTGGATCGTTACAGGCAATGAATGGTTCCGCCAACCAATGGTTGTTGCGCCTTGGGCGGCCTTCGTTGCCATCCTGATGATTTCGAACATCGCCACCTTTACTTGGGCTTCTATCCGTTTGCGAAAGCATATCCGGCTTGATGCAATTTTACTGGCGGCCTTGGTTGGTACAGCACTTTTTTCTGATCCGTGGATCACCTTGATCGGGATTGCGGTGCTTTATCTTGTCTCAATCCCGTTCAGCATTCGAAGCTATGTCAAGGTTAAGCGGCTAAAGGAATCGGCGTCATTGCCACCATCGGCGTAACAGATGCCCTGCTGGTACGAGGTTTCACGCATCTCGACTGCTTTTGCTCCTGAACGGGCATAACAACATTGCCTGCAAGGGCTTCGCCAATGCGTTCACGGTGAGCAAACAGCATTCCGCCAATCACATCAAACGCCAAAACCAGTGAGGCCAGAACAAACAAAATCGCGAGAACATGCATCATTAATCTCCTTATGTTCTGATATGTTGAAAGTATGTTCCGGTGTCAATCGAAAATTCTTGATTTGTTCCAAATTAATGTGCGCACTATAAAATGAAGAAATGCGCAGCCTGACTCAATCCCTTGCAATCCGGCGCCGTACCCGCTAACTGCGCCGTTCAATCCCGCATGGGAGGCATCACAAACCGGTGTGAGGCATTTGCTTCATTCTCGCCTCTCAGTGGACTAACCGGAAAGGAACTATCCCCATGGCGGCTCCGACTGTCACCATGCATCAGCTCTTGGAAGCTGGCGCACACTTTGGACACCAGACACATCGCTGGAATCCAAAAATGAAACCTTATATTTTTGGCGATCGCAATGGGATTCACATCCTTGATTTGTCGCAAACTGTGCCGCTTTTTGCGCGTGCGCTTGATTTTGTGTCAGCTTCGGCTGCGCGCGGCGGCAAGGTGTTGTTCGTTGGGACAAAGCGTCAGGCGCAAGATCCGATTGCGGACGCAGCACGCGCTTCGGGTCATCATTATGTCAACCATCGCTGGTTGGGCGGTATGCTCACCAACTGGAAGACGATTTCAGGCTCGATCAAGAAGTTTAAGGCAATGGAAGAGCAGCTTGCAGGCGATACCGCTGGCCTCACTAAGAAGGAAGTGCTTCAACTGACGCGTCAACGCGATAAATTTGAACTTTCGCTTGGTGGTATCCGCGATATGGGCGGCATTCCTGATGTGATGTTCGTGATCGACGCGAACAAGGAAGAGCTCGCCATCAAGGAAGCCAACGTACTTGGCATTCCAGTGGTTGCGATCCTCGATTCAAACGTTTCGCCTGACGGTATTGCGTTTCCAATCCCTGCCAATGACGACGCAAGCCGGGCTATTCGCCTGTACTGTGATGCGATTGCAGCGGCGGCAACGCGCGGCGGCCAAAGCGGCCAATCTGCACGCGGCGTTGATCTTGGCGCGGCGGCTGAACCTGTTGCTGAAGCGGTGTTGGCCGATCCAGTGGTTGCAGTTGAAGCGGCACCCGTGGTTGAACCAACGGCTGAGGAAGCAAGCGTTTAACGCGCACCTTAATTGTAACACAGGCGGGGTAGGGCGCAAATTGCGCTCGCCCCGTCGCCACATCTGACACAAATTAGAAGGATCTCGATATGGCTGAGATTACAGCAGCAGCAGTCAAGCAACTGCGCGAAACCAGCGGTGCTGGCATGAT
>JANOXQ010000018.1:0-26623 GCA_031418495.1 Sphingomonadales bacterium | reverse complement strand
GAATGGTTCTGATGCTCATGCGGCCTCCTGCTCACGGTAGGGAATGTCGATAGTCACTGAAAAGCCACTGCTTGTCTGATCGTTGATTTCAATGCTTTGATCCTCACCATAAGCCTGCACCAGTCGCTCGCGAATATTGGCTAGGCCAACACCCGTCGAGTCATTCGGACGCAAAGCGCCTTCGATCAACCCTCCCCCTGTATCTGAAACGACGATATGAACACGACCGCCGATGAGCCGAGCCTGAACGTCGATATCTGCCCCTTCTTCGCGTGGCGTCACCGCATATTTTATAGCATTTTCAACCAGTGGCTGAAGCAGTAGCGATGGCAGCCGCGCCTTGGCGACCGCTGGATCAATCATAAAGTTGGGCCGAAGCCGATCTTCGAATCGCATTTTTTCGATTTCGAGGTAGAGCTTAAGCGTCTCCACCTCCTGCGCAAGCGTCACTTGCGCGGTCGGTTCATAAACCAGCGTGTAGCGTAGAAATGAGGACAACCGCGAGAGCATCGCATTGGCGCGCTCGGTTTGTTTGAGCAACACCAGCGTAGAGATTGAATTGAGCGTGTTGAACAGAAAATGCGGATTAAGCTGATACCGCAGCATCGCGAGCTGTGCTGAGGTCGCTTGGCTTTCAAGCCGAACCATCTGATCGGCCTGCTGCTCAACGATCAAATAGAAATTAATGCCATAATAAAGCGCTGACCATGCGCCAAGCAGCAGCGCATTGATCGTGATTGACCCGAGAAACAGCCCGCCATCAAATCCGGCACCCTCACGGTTCACCATATTATACATCCAGCTATCAATTGCTGAATATCCAGCCACCGCAATCACGATTGCAGCGACCGAGCCACTCCATGTCACAATCGGGCGCCTGCTAATCAACCAGCGGAACATTGCGCCGAGAACAAGCGTGATCGAATATCCGGCGGCGGCCGAAACCAGTACCGGAACGACGAATGAAATACTCATTCCGTTGCCGATGCCGCTTGCGATTCGCAGCATGAGGTAAAATGTCCAGCCGACCGATTGCAGCGTCCAGAACGCGCGGTTTTTCTCATCAAAGAAGGGTTGGGAACGAAGCCCGATCAATGCCATTCTTTCCCCCTAGCGCAATATTGCGGTGGATTGAAGCCATGCCAATTGCAGGCTAGACTTTACCTCTCAGTAGGAGACGAAGAATGATCGATTTGGATGCGCCGCGCGCAGAGTTTCATGACATGGCACAGAGTACACAGGATGATTGGGCGATCATCATGGAAAATGCCAAAGACTTTGCGCCGCAAGGCGGCAAGCGCGTGCTTGAGCATTTGAAACTGCTTGATGGCGATTTCGGCGGCTTTGCGGTGGATCGCCTCACCCACTGCCGCCAAACCGCAACGCGCGCGCACCGTGACGGTCGCAGCGAAGAGTATGTCGTGATGGCACTGCTCCATGATATTGGCGATACGCTTGGCGCGTTCAACCATCCCGATATTGCCGCCGCGATCCTTAAACCCTTTGTGTCAGAAGAGCTTCACTGGGTCACAACGCATCACGGGATTTTTCAGGGTTATAATTTCTTCCACCACATCGGGCTTGATCGCAACATGCGTGACAAGCTCACCGATCACCCGCACGCCGCCGCTTGTGCCGAATTTGTTGATCAATATGATTGCCCAGCGTTCGACCCAAATTACGATAGCGCGCCGCTTGAGTTTTTTGAACCAATGGTAATGAAGCTGTTCGCCCGGCCAATGAACAGCGTTTACAAACGCGCGATGGAATAACAAAAAACCGCCGCCCTTCGGTGTGAAGGACGGCGGTTTTTTTGTTCAGCGTTACGTATGATTAGAACGTAAAGCGCGCGCCCACCCGGATTTGATAGAGCGAGGTGTTCGTCTGTAATGTTGGCGCTGGAACAGTTGCGTTCGAATATTGATATTGAACGCAAGGTTGCGCCGCCGACGTATTCGGCGTGCCCGGTGCACCTCCAGGAGCTACCGCTGTTGACAAGCATTGCACACTAACAAACGGGATCGTCGACGGGAAACTGAACTGCTGTAAACGACCCCATTTATCATTGATCAGATTGCCGAGATTTTCAATATCGGCAAAAATCGAAAATTTTGAGCGGCTGCGAAGGAAGCCGGGTAATTCCTGCTCAATGTGAAGATCAATCTTGGTAAAACTAGGCGAACGGAACGCATTTCGAGGCGCAATTTTACCCCGAAATTTATTGAGGCCAGATGAATTGATGAAACCATCAACTATGGCCTGCGCTTGTGCAGCAGTTTGCGTTATCGTTGTCACACCGTTTGAGGTGACTGTTGTGTTGCCATAACTTACGAGTGGGTCATTTATTCCTGTCGGTATGTAAGCTAGATAGCGGCTATTACTAGTGTTTCGATTGTTTGATGTATTAGTACCAAATACAAATCCACGTGCTACGTTAAATGTATCCGAGAAAGTATAACTAAAGGGGCGACCACTGCGCGTTTCACCAAATAGGCTAAATTTAGTTTTATAGTCACCGAAAAAAGATTTCTCATAATTCAGGGAATATTTGAATTGATTGCGTACTTCATCGTTCGAAGTTCCAAACGCAGCGATATTAGCATCAAGGAATGCACCATTGGTATAGTTGGAGGTTGCAGTAGAGGACGTCGCGGGCGACTGATCTTTTATACGTTGGCGTGTGTAGCTTCCACCGACGCTCAGGCCAAAGTCCCACGCTTTGTCAAAGCGGACTACTGCAATTACACCATGGCCTTTCTTAGTGTTGGTAAGCAAGATATCCGTATTGTTCGTGGTGTCAGCCGCCCGATTATTAACATAACGAATACGTCCATCGGGCGTGAGCCGACCCGAGGGAACCGATCGAATATCGGTAAATGCCACCTGATTACGAACTTCGGAATAAAGAACATCAATCCCAAACAGCCAATGGTCACCAAGCGGGCCGAGATTAGCATCATAGCTGGTCGATAAAGTGGCCCGATACTGGCTTGGCACCTTAAAATTTGGGTCTAGTGCATTGGTTGACGCATTTGGAACCGAGGCAACGCTAGCAAGGAACTGATTGACTGATGGTCGGAACGATGTGCCATTAACGTTCACCAAGGCATCGGCGCCAGTCGCCTGCGGTGCGCCCGAAAAAGAACCGTTGGCATTTTGTGTAATCGTTATATCATTTGTTAGCACACCAGTGGTAGAAAAGCTGTTTGAAATATAAACATCGGGAGAACCGCCTGAGAATATCCCGACACCACCACGGACAGAAAGCCTTCGAACAGGTCGCCAGTCAAAGCCAATGCGCGGCTGTGCAACACCACGGCCGCTAATGTATGAGGTATTTGTGAAGCCATAGCGGTTTACGAAATTCTGATTGAGTGCTGGGCGACTATTTCCGCCGAACACGTCATAGCGTATCCCGTAGGTCAGATTAAAATTATCGGCCACCTGCCAATTATCTTGAATTCCAAATGTAAAGGTGTTGTAGCTAAATTTTGCTGCAGCATCATCGGGGTTCAACGTCACAGAATTAGTAAGCTGAAGGCGCTGCGCATTTCCAGCTTGAAAATCAGCAATCGAATCAAAATAATAATCGCCAGCGGAGCGTTGCACAAAGAGATTAAAAATCTTCGTGCGCTGAGCCTCTGCAATGATTTTCACGTCATGGTTGCCCAATGTAAGGCGTGGGGCAAACGAAAAGCCGTATGTTTGCGAATTAAGTTCGTTTGATTGACGTGAAATATCAGGCCCGAAAAACACGGTCGGTGCGCGGTTGGCGCATGCTGTGGCACTGCCTCCGGGCGCCGCACGATCCGATGTTGCCAAGGTGCAAACCTGAAACTGGGCGAATCCGCGCCCCAGCAGCGGATCCTGGCCGCGCCTATAGTCCTTGTAAAAGCCCCGAATTTCGGTTGAGAAGCTGTCCGACCATTCAGAATTTAGCTGCGCAATGCCAGTGTACAGTCGGTTGGACTGAGTGTAGCCGTTTGACGCCAATCCGAGACTAGGTGCGCCGACGCCAGTACCTGTGCTCCCGTTCTGTGGAATCGTTAGCGAGTCTTTTGTATAAGTTCCCGTTAGCGAAAGTCGCTGTGTGTCCGACAGGTTGGCGTCAATCTTAGCGACGAGGCGATCATCACGATCATCATCACTGGTCAGAATGCCACCGGTTTCATAGTTATAGCGACTTGTAGCGATCTGACGAACTTGGTCAATTGCAGCAGATGTAAGGCCAACTACAGCGGTGCCTCCGTTGTTGTCTACTGGGCCAAGCGAAATTGGATTCGCAGCCCTCACACGTTCACCAGCAATCATGAAAAACAACTTATCTTTGATGATAGGCCCAGCGATTTGAAGACCATAATCTTCACTCTTGAATTTAGGCTGGTTGATTTTCACACCACGAATCGAATCGCCATTCAGCTTATCTGAATTGTATGTATAGAAACCTGTGCCTTCAAATTCGTTGGTTCCTGATTTGAGAACAACGTTGATCGCGCCACCTTGAAAGTTACCCTCGCTTACATCGTACGGCGCAATCTTAATTTGATATTGGCCAATCGCATCAAGCGGCACGGGGCCACGACGGCTTGGCAAGCCATCGGGGTTAAGACCGAAATTGTCTGAGATACCTACGCCGTCAACCGAAAAGCGGTTAAAGCGCGGGTTTTGTCCTGCGAATGAAACAGCACGAGAGTTGGTTGGATCCAGTGTTGCGAATGGGTCACGGCGCGAAAGATCGCGAATATCACGATTGAGACTGGCAACATTTTGAATGTCTGCCGATGTGAGAACGGTGCTTGGCCCCTGCGAAACCGCGCCTGCGCCAGCGAGTGAGGATGCAGTGACAACGATTTCATCACCTGCCGTTGCCAGCTCAAGCGGAAGCGAGAAAGGTGTGCCAATTTGAGTGGAAATGTCGGTGACGCTATATTCCGCGTAACCATCAGCCACAACTGCAACCGTAAAGGGGCCGCCAACGCGAAGACCGTTAATGACGAAACTACCCGAATCGCTGCTGGTAACGGTATTCACGGTGCCCGTCGGTACGTGCGTTACCTTTATGGTCGCACCCGCAACTGGCGATCCGCCAGATGTTACAACACCGCGAATCGTTGACGTGGTTTCCTGCGCATAGGCTGCAACCGGCGCTACGAGCGCTGCAATCGCGGCGCCTGCATATAAATAATTTCTCATGGTAAAACCCCTTAACAGGCGAATCAAAACCCCTTGGCTGATCGCATTCCCTTTCTCGCCCATATATTGTGGTTTTGTGACACGCGAGTCGCATTTGGTAGATACCAACAGCTTGATCATTGTGCGTTGCAAAAAAGCAACGGTCATCGCGTGAACATAGGGTTAGCTTAGCCAATGGGGGCTTGAGCAATAATATTACAAGGCGCATTAAGGGCGCAACAACGATGCCGTATGAACATGCGGCGCACACTTGCAGGCAGAGCAGACACATGACCGTGACGAAAACACCGCATAACACGGCCCACATCACCCGAATCGCTAAGGCCCTTGCAAGTGACAGCTTGCCGGGAGAGCTTCATGACTTTGGAGCGAAGGCGCGTAACGAGGCTGCAGAATTTGTCGCCACGGCTCTGCATCAACGCAAATCTGGCAAAACCAGCATCGTGATTGATACGTTGGTAAATGCGAGCGGTCAGCGGCAGATGCGGCTTGTCGTGGTCAATCCCGATATGCCCTTTCTTGTGGACTCGGTCGCAGCGGTTATCGCGTCGCACGGTCTTGTGATTGACCGGCTGCTCCATCCGATTTTGTCTGTAATGCGCGATAAAGCTGGGGCTCTGATCGATATTGTTCAGGCAGGGACTAAGGGCAGCAATCCTGAATCTGTCATTTATCTTGAGACCGAGCGTGCCGACGCAAAAACACGCAGCGAAATCCGCGATACGATTACCGCCAATATGATTGATGTTCGTCATTCGGTGAAAGATTGGCCAGATTTGACCAGCGCGATGAAAGCTGATGCGGCAGCAATGTCTGATCCAAATGACGCCGCACTCCTTGATTGGTTTGCGGGCAATCGCTTTACTTTGCTTGGCCATGTTGAATTTGGTGAGGGCGGTGCTGCTGAGAATGCGCAGGGCATCGGCAAAACCCGTGCAGAAAATCTGCTGTCTCAGGTCGCACGTGAACGCGCTATCGCATGGTTCAGCACTGGGAACAGCGCGCTGCTGATTGTTAAATCGAACTTGCTTTCGCCGGTGCATCGCCGGGTTCCGCTCGATCTTGTGATCGCGCCGCGTCGCGATGGTGATAAGGTAACGGGTCTTTCGATTCATGCTGGGCTGTGGACGAGTGCTGCACTTGGTACGCCGCCGCAGGATGTGCCTTTTTTAAGGGATCGTCTGGCGGCGCTTCAGACCAAATATAAATTCGATCCATCGGGCCATGCTGGCAAGGCGCTTGGCCATGCGCTGGCAACTTTGCCGCGCGACATATTGATCAGCATTGGCCCTGATGATCTTGAAACACTGACGCTGACCGCAATGTCAATCGCAGATCGCCCCCGGCCAAAACTTGAACTGGTTGGCGCGCCGCTTGATCGGCATTTGTTTGCATTCGTCTGGCTCCCGCGTGATGAATTAACGACGGCGCGGCGTGTAGCGATTGGCGATATGCTTGCAACTGCGGCATCGGCGCGACTGCTGAGCTGGTCAATCGAACTTGGCGACGGTGAGGTTGCGCTGCTGCGCTACACGCTTGATGTCCGAGAAGGTGGAACGATTCCACCAACTGCGCCGCTCAATCAGCGGATTGAGGCGATGGTGCGCGGTTGGCAGCCTGCGGTTGAGGCTAGCCTAGCCAATATCGGCGACCGGGGGCAGGCGGCGCGGCTGGCACTACGCTATGCAGGCGCATTCCCAATGGCTTACCGAACTGGCGCTGGCCCAGACGAGGCAGCACTCGATATTTTTGGGCTCCACGGGCTCGCAAGCGAAACCAGCCGCAATGTGCGCTTTTACCGCAACCCCGGTGATGCCCCGGCATTGCTGCGGATGAAGCTCTATAGTCTAGGCGCAATCGCGCTTTCGGACGCAGTGCCAGCGCTCGAAAATTTTGGCTTCCGCGTGATTGAAGAGCTTTCAACGCCCGTTGGGGGTGGTACGCTCGGCCATATTCAGAAATTTATACTTGAAGCGCCGATTGGCAGCAATGCGGTAACAATTGCTGCCGCACCCGGCACTATTCAGCGTGCCATCGCGCGCGTGCTTGAGGGTGTTGCTGAGGATGACCGATTTAACCAGTTGGTCGTTGAACTTGGTTTTGATCTTGGTGAGGTGACGCTGTTCCGCGCATTCTTCCGCTATTTGCGTCAAACCGGGCTTGCTTACGGGCTTGTGACGGTTGTTGATGCACTGCGCGGCGCACCAGCCGTCGCACACGCGATTATCGGTCTGTTCAATGCGCGCCACAATCCTGCACAGAAAAAGGCCAGTGCCAAAGCCGCTGACGACGCTGATCAAGCGATTGCGCGCGGTCTGGCTAACGTCAAAGGCATTGATGAAGACCGTATTCTTCGCCTCTACCGCGCTGTCGTTAAAGCGACGCTTCGCACCAATGCGTTTGCCCCTGCCGCGCGTGAGGCGCTTGCGTTCAAGATTGAGAGCGCACTCGTGCCCGGCCTGCCTGCGCCCAAACCGTGGCGCGAAATTTTCGTCTATAGCCCGCGCGTTGAGGGCATACATTTACGAGCTGGGCCAATCGCGCGCGGTGGGCTGCGCTGGTCAGACCGGCGTGATGATTTCCGAACCGAAATCCTTGGGCTAATGAAGGCGCAGCGGGTTAAGAACGCTGTCATCGTGCCAACCGGGGCAAAGGGGGGCTTCTACCCCAAGGCATTGCCGAGCCCTACGAACCGTGAGGCTTGGCTTGCCGAGGGCACCGAATGTTACCGCATTTTCATTCGTACCTTGCTTTCGGTCACGGATAATATCGTCAAGGGCAAAGTTGTTCATCCTGACGGCGTTGTGATCCATGACGGCGAAGACCCCTATTTCGTGGTTGCGGCTGACAAGGGCACCGCGACATTTTCCGACGTGGCCAACGCCATCGCGCTTGAACGCGGCTTCTGGCTTGGCGATGCCTTCGCGAGCGGTGGCTCGGTTGGTTATGATCATAAAGCGATGGGGATTACGGCCAAGGGCGCGTGGGTTTCTGTGCAGCGCCACTTTGCCGAAAGCGGAGTTGACGTTCAGAAAGATCCGGTGCGCGTTGTCGGCTGCGGCGATATGTCGGGCGATGTGTTCGGCAACGGAATGCTGCTTTCCAAATCGCTCAAGGTGGTTGCCGCGTTCGATCACCGGCATATTTTCTTCGATCCCGATCCTGATCCAGCCAAAAGCTGGAAAGAACGCGCGCGGATGTTCAAGCTGCCACGCTCAAGCTGGGAAGATTATGACAAGGCGCTGATCTCAAAAGGCGGTGGTGTTTTCGCCCGCAGTGCCAAATCAATTCCGCTCTCAAAGCAAGTGCGCGCGATCCTTGATGTGACTGACGCTGAGATGGAGCCGTCGGCGCTAATCGCTGCGATCCTCAAAAGCCCGGCTGACCTGATCTGGTTCGGCGGCATCGGCACTTATGTAAAGGCCAAGAGCGAGAGCAACGGCGAAGTCGGTGACCGCGCTAATGACGCGCACCGGATTAACGCCGAAGAGCTTCGCGCCAAGGTGATTGGTGAGGGCGCAAACTTGGGCGTGACGCAGGCCGCACGGATTGAGTTTGCGCTGCACAGTGGCCGGGTGAATACTGACTTTATTGACAATTCAGCCGGCGTCGATTGTTCCGATAATGAGGTCAATATCAAGATCGCGCTTGGTGCCGAAGTCGCGCGCGGTGCGCTTACCATGCCCAATCGCGATAAACTGCTTGCGAGCATGACGAACGATGTTGGCGCTTTGGTGCTTGAGGATAATCGCCTCCAAACGCTCGCGCTTTCGATTGCTGAACGCGGCGGTGCGGCGGCACTCCCGCTGCTCACGCGACTGATCGAGATTTTTGAAGCTGAAGGCCGACTTGATCGCGCAGTTGAGGGGCTAGCGGGGAATGACGAATTGCTCCGCCGCGCGCAAAGCGGGCAGGGGCTTACCCGGCCCGAACTTGCGGTACTGATGGCAACGGCTAAGCTCTGGCTGCAGGATGCAATTGAGGGCGTTGATACCAGTGGCGACGCGATCCTTGCTGCGGGCTTGAGCGCGGCCTTCCCGCCCGCGATGCAGAAAAATCATACGCAGGCGATTGAGACGCATCAGCTTCGCAGCCAAATCATCGCGACCAAACTTGCCAACCGCATGGTCAACCGGATGGGCTTGATCCATCCGCTCGAACTCGCCGAGGAAGAGGGCGTCACGCTTGGTGAAGTTGCGCTGGCCTTTGTAGCTGTTGAGGCGCTCCACGGCGCACCTGCGATATGGAAAAGCATTGAAAACGCAGATGTAGAAGAGTCTGCGCGGCTGATGCTCTTTGATCAGCTTGCGATTGAGCTGCGGGTTCAGATGGCTGATCTACTGCGCAATGGCTGGACGGGAATGAAACCCACCGAAGTCGTGGCTGTGCTTACGCCTGGCATGAAGCGGCTGACCAATGAGGTTGATGCGCTTCTGCTCGGTGAAACGCGCCGCCATACAGACGGCTTTGCGGTGCGGCTTGCCGATGCTGGTGTGCCAAAGACGGTTATTGGCGCAGTGGTCGGGATGGCAAAACTCGACGGCGCGATTGGTATCGCCTCGCTTGCTAAACGGATTAAGGTTGATGAACTTGCGCTTGCGCGTGCTTTCACGCTGATTGGTTCAGAACTTGGGCTTGATTGGGCGCAAGGGGCGGCGATGCAGCTTACGCCAAGTGATCCGTGGGAGCGCCTGCTCGCGGCTGGCCTTGCGCGTGATTTCCAGACGATGCGGCTCGATTTCCTCACCAAGATTAGTGATAAAAATCCCGAAAAGGCAGTGCAGCAATGGCTTGATGTCAAAGCGCCAGCGGTCACACGCTTCCGCGATATGACTAACCGTGCGCATCACACCGCACTCCCCTCAACCGCAATGCTCGCCCAAATTGCTGGGCAAGCAAGGCAGTTGCTGGCTTAGAATTTCGCGCCGACTTCAACGCCGTAGAAACGCGGTTCGGCTGGTATGAAGGTTGGAATCCCAAAGGCACCACCAGTGTTGCCAGCATCAAGCAAATAGCGCTTGTTGGTTAGGTTGCGCGCGAAACCAGCGATTTCGAAACGATCTTCGGCAAAGCGAACACCGGCTTTGACATTAACCAGCGTCACTGCGTCCTGACTGATGAGTGGCCGGTTAGGCACTTCAAAGAAAAGCTGGCTTCGGTATGTCACACTTGGGGTTGCAAACAGCGTGAGGCCACCGCCAATCTCACGGTCAATGGTGATGCCGCCCGATGCTTGGATTTTGGGCTGAAGCCGAAAACGGTTGTTTGCGAAGGTGCCGTTGGACGGTTTATTATCAATCTTTGCATTAATATAGCCAATGTTGCCAAATAGGCTTACGCCATTGATGATTTTTGCGCGGGCTTCGGCTTCGACTCCGAAGTTTTTGGCGCTGCCGGCATTGCGTGAAACCGCACGGCCTTGCTCAACGATTGTAACCTGAAAATTGTCATAGATTTGGTAAAACACGCCAACGCTTGCTGAAATTCCATTACGATTACCCTTCAGGCCAACTTCATAATTCCAGACATTTTCAGATGGCAGGCTGGTGATCGCAGGCACAGGGCCAGCCGCAGAGGCAAGCTGAACGATTGGCGAGCGTCGCCCTTTTGAAACGGTTCCATAGGCGTTGAGCTGATCAGCCAGCCGGTAAAGCAGGTTGAAACGCGGTAGGATCGCCTTAAAACTATCCTCCGCCCTAAATATCTGCCCCGCTGTATCAACGATTGGCAGCAATGGCGCGCGGCTGATGACTGAGTTGGGCTGGCGCGCGAAATAGCCGCTGCGCCGTTTTTCAATCAGAAAACGCACCCCGGCAGTTAGCTCAAGCGCTGGTGTCGGAATATAAGTTGCGTCGGCGAATACGGAATAGCTGTCATTATCGCCATCATTGCGGAATAGCGAAGAGTAAGGCAGGAATGAAGCTGCCCCGCGCGTAAGGAGTGCAGTGGCCCCAAGCGATGAAACTACGCCGTTTGGTGCAACGCAGGGCAGGCCGGGGACAAGCCGCGCCGCACATTGCAGATAGACGCCCTCTTCGCTTGAAAATGGCACCGCCTGTGATCCTTCTTCATGGAACAGGTTGAACCCGAACGATCCCCGAAACTGGTCTGTTGTATAAGAAAAGCGGGTTTCTTGGCTCGCTTGCCAGCCGATCGCATCTTCGGCAAATTCAAGGAAGGGGGCAGCCGAACCATCAGCGTCAAACACTTCAAGCGAGTTGAATTCGCGGTAGCCATTGACCACAGTTAGCACCCAATCATCGGCAAAATTGACGGTGAGTGTTGCATTCACATCATAAACGTCGCGCGTTAGGCCAAGTTTTGATTTGCCGAGCACTGAGGCACCAAAAGGCGATCCGCCAAGTTCAGCAACGCCAAACGGATTTGCCGGGCCAGCCGTAGTTGGCAGGCTGCCCGAGATAAAGGCGGTGCCTGGATTACGCTGACGATCATACGTGCCAATGATGTCGAGCGTCAGATCATCAGTGGGCTTCCAGCGTACCGAAGCGCGGATGCCTAGCTGATTCTGGCCATTGAGATCATCCTGATCGACCCCGTTCGGGCTTTGGTTGGGCACATTGCGCGAACCAGCGATATTGCGAACATAGCCGTCGCGGCGTTTGTAGGCGAAGGCAACACGGGCAGCGAGCGTGTCTGATCCGGCATTCAGATGCCCACTCACTGAATATTGATTGAAATTGCCATAGCTGCCCGACAGCGCACCACTAAAGCCTTCCTTCGGGCGGGCCGAAATGATGCTGATCGCGCCAATAGCGGACGCTGTGCCAAAGAGTGTGGCCTGTGGGCCTTTAACGACTTCGATTCGTTCAATATCATAAATATCTTGATACGAACCGCGTGAGCGGCTGATATCAACGCCATTGTAATAGAGTGTAACACGCGGCGATTCCTGCGCTGAGCCAGAATCCGATGTGATTCCGCGAATCACGATGCCGGGGTTGTTTGCGCTTTGCTCCTGAATGTTGAGACCGGGGATGTAGTTGGAGAGCTCATCCAGATCATTAACCCCAATTTCTTTCAGGCGCTCGGCAGTCACTGCGCTCAGCGTAATCGGCACGTCAATCTGGCGCTCATCGCGTTTTTGCGCGGTCACGATGATTTCGCTGTCATCACCGGGGGCATCTTCAGGCGTATTTTGTGCAAGGGCCGGAATACTGACGCTGGCAAAAAACATGGCAAGGGCAAGGGATGCGAACGAACTGCGCATAATCAAACTCCTATGAAAATGGAATTTGTGCAGTGCAATATGTATGTGTCAGTAAGGCTTCAACTTAGTGACAGCGGTAAGTCAGGCTGCCCCCTCATTGTTGAGCCAGTTGCTGATCCGCCGCGCAATGGCGGTAAAACTTGCAGCAACCGGTCCATCGCCGGCGGCAGGGGGATTCCCGTCATCGGAAGCCTGGCGGATGGTAATGTCGAGCGGGATACGGCCAAGGAAGGGCAGCCCCATTTCGGATGCTGCAGCCTCAGCGCCGCCGTGGCCAAAGGGTTCTGAAACATCGCCGCATTTGGGGCAGACATAGCCCGCCATATTCTCGATCACGCCAATGATTGGCACGGTTGACTGATTGAACAGATCAATCGCGCGCGCGGCATCAATCAGCGCCAAATCCTGCGGGGTTGAGACGATTACAGCGCCTGCGGGCTTTTGCTTGCTCATCATTGATATCTGAACGTCGCCGGTTCCCGGTGGCAGATCGACGATGATGATTTCGCATTCGCCCCAGTCTGCATCAATCAACTGGCCAAGCGCATTGCCCGCCATCGGCCCGCGCCACGCCACCGCTTGCCCCGGTTTCACCAAATGCCCCATTGAGAGCATTGGTACGCCGAAACGCGTTGGTACTGGCTCAAGCTGTTTGTCCTTGGCGGTAGGGCGCGCGCCTTCGCTATCCATCAGGCGCGGTTGGGAGGGGCCGTAAATATCGGCGTCGATCAACCCGACCTTATGGCCAAGCCGTGCAAGTGCGACCGCGAGATTGGCCGAAAGCGTTGATTTGCCAACCCCGCCTTTGCCACTGCCAACCGCGATCAATCGGCGGCCAACCTTTTCGGCTGTCATTGCGATGCGGATATCGGTGATGCCGGGCAATGTTTCGATGGCTGCGCGAACGGCTTTATCAAGTCCGTCTCGCTGCGGCGCAGAAAGTCTGGTCACATCAAGGATCAGGCTGACGCGACCTTCGGACAGGCGGGGCGCGCTGATTCGTTTGGAGCTGATTAGCCCGCCTTTGCCAAGCGGGTCATCAATGCGTTCAAGCATGTCGGTGAGTACAGTAATTTCAGTCATTCATTCGCTTTACGCAGAGATTCTAAGGCTGCCACTGTTTTTCGCAAAACAATGTCCCTATATCGTAATTATGACAGAAAATGCTGGATGGTTGGCGCGCGCTGGTGCGTTTTTTAATGAAGGCGGCCCTTGGGGCGGCAAAGGCAATGGCGGCGGCGGTTCCGGAGGAGGATCCGGCGGCGGTTCTGGCGGTGGTGGCCCGCCGCGAAACCCCTGGAATCTGCCCCCCGGCGGCAAACCGCGTGGCCCGCGTGGCAACTCTGCGGTTGATGAACTCTCACGGCGGTTACGCGATCAGTTTGGCGGTAACTTCCCAAGTGGGAACAGTGGGCCTTTGATCCGCTACGGCATTCTTGTGGTTGTTTTGCTGTGGATTCTTTTTTCAAGTTTTCACCGGATCGGCCCGCAGCAGGAAGGCGTGATCACGCGCTTTGGCAAATATGCGGGCAAACTTCAGCCAGGCATTGGCATGACATTGCCGACGCCGATTGATTCGGTGCAAAAAATTGATGTTCAGGAAATCAAGACGATCAACATCCCCGATGGTTCGGGTGAGAACCTCATCCTGACGGGTGACCAGAATATTGTCGATCTTGCTTACTCGATACGTTGGGGTGTGCGCTTCTCCGAATTCTTCCTGTTCCAGATGGCTATGCCCGAAGAAACGATCAAAGAAGTCGCTGAAAGTGCGATGCGCGAAGTGATGGGTACAGTTACGCTTGCCGATGCGTTCGGTCCGCGCCGTAGCGAAATTGAGCAGCAGGTCGCGCTGCGGATGCAGCAATTGCTTGATGACTATAAATCAGGTGTGCGGATCAGGGGCGTTGCGATCAAGCAAGCCGATCCGCCAGCAGTCGTCAACGACGCGTTCAAATCGGTGACGGCGGCGCAGCAGGCCAAGCAGGGCAATATCAATAATGCCAATACCTATGCCCAGCAGATTTTGGCACGTGCGCAGGGTGATGCCGCTGCGTTTGACAAGGTTTATGAGCAGTACCGGCTTTCACCTGAGGTGACCCGCAGGCGTATGTATTATGAAACGATGGAGGCTGTACTGTCGAATACCGATAAAACGATTGTCGAGCCCAACGGGGTGATGCCTTACCTGCCGCTTGGTCAGGGTCGTGGCCGCGCGACAGTTGAGGAGCCAGCGAAATGATCAGTGCAACCAACCCGATCAAGCTCTTGATTGCGGCAATCGTGCTACTCATCCTGATGGCCAGTACGGTGTCGGTGGTGCCGGAAACGCGGCAGGGGATTGTCCTTCGCCTTGGCAAGGCTGACCGGATCATTAACGGCTATAATGCAAAAGAGGCTTTTGGCGCCACAGGCGCTGGTCTTGTTGCGCGGATTCCCTTCATTGAGAATATCGTCTGGATCGACAAGCGTATCCTTGATGTTGATATGGAGCCGCAGCAGGTACTCTCGACTGACCAGCTACGTCTTAATGTTGATGCCTATGCGCGTTACCGGATCGTTGATCCGCTGCGGATGTACACAACCGCACGCTCGGTTGAAAACGTCTCCGATGCGTTGCGACCTATCCTTGGGTCTGCCCTGCGCAATGAGCTCGGCAAGCGCACGTTTGCGACTTTGCTTAGCCCTGAGCGCGGCCAAGTGATGGACAATGTTCAAACGAGCCTTGCCAAAATTGCGCGGCAATACGGCGCTGAAATCATTGATGTGCGGATCAAGCGTGCAGACTTGCCTGACGGTACCCCGCTCGAAAGTGTGTATGAACGGATGCGCACCGCCCGGACACAAGAGGCGCTGACGATTGAAGCCGACGGTCTTCGTCAAGCGCAAATTATCCGCGCTGAAGCTGACGCAAAGGCCGCGCAAACCTATGCCGGTGCCTTTGGTAAAGATCCGCAATTCTACGATTTCTACCGAGCAATGCAATCATACCGCCAGACCTTTACGACCAAAACCAACGGATCAACAAATGTGATCCTTTCACCGAATAATGAGTATCTTCGACAATTTAGGGGCGGAAAATAACGAGGACGTTCAATATGTGTTAAGCCAACAGCTTTCACAAACATGAATGGAATCACTCGGCCAATGGTGGCCATAGATATGGAGATTATGTCCGTGCGTTACGCTTATGCCATTACCGCAGCGCTCCTCTTGGGCGGAACTGCCGCAACTTTCGCTTTGCAGTCCCCCGGAACAGCGCAAATCGCCCAGAATGAACCCGGCGCGATTGCGCTAGCCAGTGCGCCAAGGCCCGGCGCGCCGTTGAGCTTTGCCGATCTCGCGGCGCGCTTGCAGCCTGCTGTGGTCAATATTTCAACCACACAGCGTGTTACACTTAACGCCAGCAGAAATCCATTTGCTGGAACTCCGTTTGGTGAATTGTTCGGGGGTGAAAACGCGGCACCAAATGGCGGTCGTCCGGTCACTCGCGAGGGCCAGTCGCTCGGTTCGGGTTTCATCATTTCGGCTGACGGCTATATTGTCACCAATAACCATGTGGTTTCGGGTGAACCCGGATCAAACGCTGAAGTCAGCGCGATTACGGTGATCATGCCTGACCGCACTGAGTATACGGCAAAGCTGGTTGGTCGTGATCCAACCTCTGATCTCGCGGTGCTTAAGATCGAAGCCAATAATTTGCCGTTCGTCAAATTCGGCGACTCAACGCGCACGCGCGTCGGCGATTGGATCGTCGCCATTGGCAATCCGTTCGGCCTTGGCGGCACGGTGACAGCGGGCATCGTTTCAGCGCTTCACCGCGTTACCGGACAGGGCGGCGCAAATGATCGCTATATCCAGACCGACGCATCAATCAATCGCGGCAATTCAGGCGGGCCGATGTTTGACATGAATGGCAACGTCATTGGCATTAACACTCTCATTTTCTCTCCAACCGGTGGTAATGTCGGCATTGGCTTTGCAATCCCTGCCGAAGAAGCATACCCGATCATTCAAACGCTCAAAGGCGGTGCGAAGGTGAAGCGCGGCTATCTCGGCGTTGGCATTCAGCCGCTTGATGAAGGCATTGCCGACTCGCTTGGCCTGCCTAAGAATAACGGCGAACTGATCAGCCGTGTTGAACCAGGCGAGGCTGCGGCTAAGGCTGGGATCAAGCAAGGCGATATCATCGTCAAGGTTAACGGTAAGGCGGTTACGCCTGATACGACCCTGTCTTTCCTCGTCGGCAATCTGCCAGTTGGCACGCGGGTGCCGGTTGAATTGATTCGTGATGGCAAGCGGCAGTCAACCACAGTTGTGCTTGGTGAGCGTCCTTCAGAAGAACAGCTTGCGAGCCTAAACAATTCTGATGAGCAGGAGTTCAAACCGAACGAAGATAAGGCCAGCGTCCTTGCCGCGCGTGAATCGCTTGGTATCGCGG
This sequence comes from Sphingomonadales bacterium, assembly GCA_031418495.1. Taxonomy (GTDB): domain Bacteria; phylum Pseudomonadota; class Alphaproteobacteria; order Sphingomonadales; family Sphingomonadaceae; genus Aquisediminimonas. The sequence continues at coordinate 9,761 of JANOXQ010000018.1, read as the reverse complement.
TTCAGCCGCTTACTGTGCAAATCTCGCGTCAACTTGGCTATACTCCCGACGTCAAAGGACTGGTTGTGGTTGACATTGACCAGTCAAGCGATGCTGCTGCAAAAGGCCTGCTACCGCGCGACGTGATCATTTCGATCAACTATAAGCCGGTATCAACGCAGGCTGATCTCGTGGCGGCGGCTTCAGCGGCAAAAGCGGCAGGTCGGTCAAACGTGTTGTTGTATGTCCAGCGGCGCGGCGGCCCCGCACGTTATGTCGCGGTGAAGCTACGCCAAGGCTGATCCTTAAACCACCGTTGTCATTTTTGCCGTTGCCGCTAGACACTGCGGCAACGGCATTTTTGTATCTGGGAGGTTTTGATGGCGGATGATGGTTTGTTCATTGGGGTTGGCGGTAGCACGAGGCAGATACTCAACCTCAAACGTGCCAATCGCCATGGGTTGATCGCCGGAGCAACTGGCACAGGCAAGACCGTAACACTCCAAGGAATTGTCGAGGGTTTTTCTGCGATTGGCGTGCCAAGTTTCGTGGCCGACGTGAAGGGCGATCTTTCGGGTATGGCGATGGCGGGTTCGCCGCAAACCAAGACGCATGAAATCTTCACCGCGCGCGCCAAGGAAATTGGCCAGGACGACTGGGCTTACCGCGATAATCCAGTTCAGTTTTGGGATTTGTTCGGCGAACAAGGCCATCCGATCCGTACTACCGTTTCCGAAATGGGGCCGCTGCTGCTGGCACGGCTAATGGATTTAAATGAAGTTCAGGAAGGGGTGCTGACCATCGCCTTCCATGTGGCCGATAAAGACGGCCTGCTGCTGCTAGACCTTGATGATCTTCAGGCGATGCTCGTCAACTGTGCCGAACGCGCCGACGAACTGACCACCACTTACGGCAATATCAGTAAGCAAAGTGTCGGCACAATCCAGCGCTCGCTGCTCCAACTGCGCAGCCAAGGCGGCGATCATTTCTTCGGTGAGCCTGCGCTTGATCTCGATGATTTCATGGTGTGTGATGATAGTGGGCGCGGGATTATCAATATCCTTGCCGCTGATAAGCTGATGCAAAGCCCCAAGCTCTATTCGACCTTCCTGCTGTGGATGCTGTCCGAACTGTTTGAAACGCTGCCTGAGGTTGGTGATCCTGAAAAACCCAAAATGTGCTTCTTCTTTGATGAAGCGCATTTGCTGTTTAATGATGCGCCCAAGGCGCTGCTTGAAAAGATTGAACAAGTCGTTCGCCTGATCCGCTCAAAAGGCGTTGGTGTCTATTTCATCACGCAAAACCCGATTGATATTCCCGATACGGTTGCAGCTCAGCTTAGCAACAGGGTGCAGCACGCACTGCGCGCGTTCACCCCGCGTGATCAGCAGGCGGTCAAATCCGCCGCGCAGACGTTTCGCGCCAATCCCGGCGTTAATGTCGAAACCGCGATCACCGAGCTTCGCGTTGGCGAGGCGCTGGTTTCATTGCTTCAGGCTGATGGTTCACCAACCCCGGTTGAGCGGACACTGATCAAAGCGCCAGCGTCACGCGTTGGCCCGGTGACGCCACAAGAACGCGCGGTGATGATCTCAACCGATGCGATTGGCGATAAATATGATACGCTGATTGATCGTCACTCCGCCGAAGAAATCTTGCAGAAGAAGGGCAGTGAGGCTGCGGCGGCGGCGGCTGAAGCTGATGCTCAGGAAGGTGAAGCCAAGCGCGCCGCACAGCAAGCCAAGGAACAGGCCAAACTTGATGCGGCTGCGGCCAAAGAGCAGGCGCGGCTTGATGCAGCAGCGGCAAAAGAAGCCGCACGTCAGGCACGTGAAGATGCCAAACCGGGTCTTGCTGAAAAAATGGTCTCGCGTGTTGCAACATCGGCGGCATCATCAGTCGGTCGAGCGCTCGTGGGCGGGCGCGGTGGTGGTATTGCGGGTCAACTCGTGCGCGGTTTGCTTGGTGGTTTGTTCAGGGGGCGTTGAGCATGACACCCATCCTCCCCGCCGAAATCGCAGCAGCGCTTGTTGAGGCCAAAGCATACGGCGAATGGGATGCACTCCACCGTCATTTCACTTGGGCACGCGCGAATATGCCGCTTGCTGTTGCAGAGAATCCTGCGTTTGATCCCTTTTGGGCGGTGACGCGCCATGCCGATATCCTTGAGGTCAGCCGCAATAATGCGCGCTTTGCCAATGGGATTCGTCTGACGACGCTGACCGATAAGGCGGGAGTCGCGTTGGCGACCGAAGCATCGCCTAATGGTGATGGCCATCTGATTCGTTCGCTCGTCCAAATGGACGCGCCCGATCATATGAAATACCGGTTGCTAACGCAGAGCTGGTTCATGCCAAAAAACCTTAAAAGCATTGAGGCGCGTATCCGCGAAATCGCGCGCGATAGCGTAGAGGCAATGCTAGCAATGAACGGCGAATGTGATTTCGCGAAGGACGTTGCGGCGATGTATCCGCTGCGCGTGATCATGAACATCCTCGGCGTCCCACCCGAGGATGAGGCGCGTATGCTGATGCTCACGCAGCAACTCTTTGGCCCGACCGATCCTGAGATTAATCGCGCGCGATCCGAAATCACAGATTCGGCGCACGCCATTCAAATGCTGCAATATGTGATTGCTGATTTTGAGGCCTATTTTGCCAAGATCACTGAAGATCGCCGCACCAATCCAAAGGATGACATTGCAACGATCATCGCGACAAGCACCGTCCACGGCAAGCCGATCCCCGATTTTGAGGCCAATGGCTATTATATGATCATCGCAACGGCGGGGCATGACACGACATCGGCCTCAACCTGCGGCGCGATTATGGAGTTGGCGAAGAACCCAGAGTTATTTGCACGATACCGCCAGCCCGACGCCAATTTTGCTGGCCTGATCGAAGAAGCGATCCGCTGGACGACGCCAGTGCAGCATTTCATGCGCTCGGCAACCGAAGACTGCGAACTCGGCGGGCAGAAAATCAGCGAGGGTGACTGGCTGATGCTCTGCTATGCCAGCGGCAACCGTGATGAGGCAGTGTTTGACGATCCCTTCACCTTCGATCCTGATCGCACCGCCAATAATCAGATCGCGTTCGGCTACGGCGGGCATGTCTGTTTGGGGCAGCACCTCGCCCGGATGGAGATGCGGATTTTCATGGAAGAACTGCTGCCGCGCCTTTCATCGCTTGAACTGGCTGGCGATCCTGCGCGCGTGGAATCGGTGTTTGTCGGTGGGCTGAAACGGCTGCCGATCCGGTTCACGGTGGCGCGCTAAATTAGCGCTGTCCTACACGCTTTGCCTGTGTGTAGAAGGCTTGGATGCTTTATAAACTCAACAATTTTAGCACGGCACGACAGACAGTACATGTACCAAAATGGGGCATTCCGTCCTTTGAATATTATCGATTACGCGTCAACTATGTCACCTTTGTAAAATTATTTTACATTTCTCTGTTGATACTTATGGGGGCTAAGCTGCGCGGCGGCGGCCTGCGATTGGGCGGAGGTCGCTTAATTCTTCTGATGGCACGGCCTTGCTGAACAAGAAGCCTTGGACTTCGGTGCAGCCTTCGAGACGCAGCGTATCAAGCTGTGCCTGACGTTCAACGCCCTCAGCCGTTGTCGTCATGCCAAGGCTGTTTGCGAGCGAAACGACCGAGCGGACGATTGCCCGGCAATCTTCGCGGGTGTCAATTTCACTTATGAAACAGCGGTCAATCTTGATCTTGTTGAATGGAAAGCTACGCAGATAATTGAGCGAGGAATAGCCCGTACCAAAATCATCAAGCGCAATCCGAATGCCAAGCGCGCTGAGCCTGTGCAAAACGGCAATATTGGCTTCACTATCATTCATCAGCACCGATTCGGTAATCTCAAATTCAAGCCGATGGGGCGCGATACCGCTTTGGCCAATCGCATGGATGATTGTTGGCAACAGATTTGTGCTACGCATTTGTGCGGGTGATAGATTAACCGCAACACTGAGATGCTCGGGCCAAGTTGCGGCTTCTGCAAGCGCGCGGCGGATGACCCATTCGCCAATCTTTATCACCATGCCGGTTTCTTCGGCAAGCGGAATGAAATCACTTGGCATGACGTTACCACGTGCATGATGCTCCCACCGGACAAGCGCTTCATAACCGCTTGGTTCGCCGGTGCTTAGGTTGATCAATGGTTGATAGTGAAGCCGCATTTCATCGCGCGCCAAAGCGGAGCGGAGATCAAGCTCAAGCTCACGGCGGGTTTCTGCGGTGCTATCCATGCCATTTTCAAAACGGATGAAACGACCACGCCCCTCCGCTTTGGCCGCATAAAGTGCGAGATCGGCATTCTTGAGAAGTTGTTCAGGTGTATCGCCGTGATCAGGTGAATAAGCGATGCCGATGCTTGCGCCAGTCATAACTTCATAGCCATCAATCAGAAAGGGCAGACCGATCGCTTCGATGATTCGGCTGGCAAGCTGATCAATCGCGTTCAAATTGTCGCCACCGACAAGGATAGCAAATTCATCGCCACCGAGCCGTGCGATTAGATCACCTGCGCGAACGCAGGCCACAAGGCGAAGCGCAACCGCATTGAGCAATTTGTCGCCAATCGGGTGGCCAAGCGTATCATTGATCGATTTGAAGTGATCAAGATCAAGATACATAAGCCCTGCACCATTTTCGTCGTGCTTTAGCGCATGATCAAGACGTTCGTTGAACAGGAACCTATTAGGCAGGCCTGTCAGGCTGTCATAATGCGCCATATAGCGCACTTTTTCTTCCGCAACACGCTGAACTGTAACGTCGGTAACAACCCCCCGGTGTCCGCCTCGAGCACCGGGGTTTGGGCGAGCTGTGATTGACCACCAATGCTGTTCTTGGCCAACATGAAGAGAAACAACGTGATCGCGGAATGCTTCCTTGGATGCGATCAGGCGCATAAATTCAATCCGCTGATCACTGTTATCAAGCAGCTCAATAAATTGCAGATCTAAAAGGGTTTCGCGTGGTCGGCCACTTGCCATTGAAAGTTGGTCGCATGGATTTTTGATGAGACCAAGGTCATCGATTTCTACCAGCCAATCTGAGCCTTGCTGCTCATAATCATTGAGCAACAGTCGGATTGTGTCAGTCGATTCTGCAAGCGCGCGCTCACGTTCCTTACCTTCAACAAAACTAGCAGCGGTGCGTTTAATCGCTCCGAATAAAATGATAGAATAGCAGCCAAGCAAAACACAGGCAGCATAGGCTGGCACCGTGCCAAGTGAGACCAGCGCAGCCAAACTGCCAATCGCGCAGAGACCGACGAAAATTCGCGCCGGACGTTCAAGTGTTCGAAACGAAATTGTCCCAGCACCCATCATGCCTGCGCCCAAGATGCCAACGAGTATCTGCTGTTCGTTCGTTATCGAAACGAGCGGCACTCCAATCGCAAGCGCCCACCAGCTTCCAAGCAGCCAAGTGTTGCTTTCGATATGTCTGTAGATGCTTAGCAAATTTGCGCCGCTGTTGTCATAATGATCAGGCACCTTGGCATTGCACCAAAGCCGGTGGCAAATTAAAGCCAGCATTGACACAAGCCCCGCTATAATCGCCAGCGGGTTTACGGCACCAACAAACACAAAGCACATAACCGCAGCGTTGATCAAATTGGCAGCACCTGAAGAATGGGCACCCTTGGCATGATCAAAAAGCTGATGGTACAATATCCAATTGGAATCGGATGTAGCCGCCCGATCCGTGCAATTGTTTTCAAGCGTTGCTGGTAAAATATTATTTTTAAGCCTCATCACATTGTTTTTTAGAGCAAAAACTGTCTAGGAAGCGTTACTGTAGTTCAAATAAAATAGCAGGCTTCAATTTTCTGGTTGATATGTCCGTTCAACCCTTTGAATATGAACGGCTTTTTGCGGGTTCCAGAAATGACGCAAGTACTCATTACCGTTGATACCGAGCTTTCGGCGTTGCTTCATCAGCGCGGGCGATCGCTTGAGGCCAATTTTGCTAGCTCAATCCTTGGTAAATATGTTGGCGGTGCGCATGGCATCGAATGGCAAATGACTGAGATCGAGGCGCGCGGTCTCAAAGCGGTGTTCTTTGTCGATCCGCTGCCTTCGCTGGTGTATGGTGAGGCGTGGCTTACCGATGTCATTGGCCCAATCGTTGCGCGCGGGCATGAGGCGCAGCTTCATATTCATACCGAATGGCTCACCTGGGCAAAGGACTCGCCGGTTGGAGGGCGGCAGGGGCAGAACCTTGCTGATTTCGGCCTTGAGGATCAGCAGGTGCTGCTTGGCCTCGCGATTGATCTGCTAACGCGTGCGGGCGCACCCAGACCAACTGCTTTTCGTGCAGGCAATTACGGTGCCGATGATAACAGCCTGCGCGCACTCGCAGCACTTGGTCTGTTGTGGGATAGCAGCGTCAATGCGCCTTACCTTGGCGGCGCGTGTCGGATCGAGGTGCGTGCTGATCAGGTTAGCGCGATTGAAAGCCACGGCATTACTGAACTACCCGTCGCGGGGCTCAATGATCGTGCTCGGCAAGTTCGCCCTGCCCAGATTTGCGCACTTTCGGCGCGTGAAATGCGGGATGCACTTGGCCATGCGGCTGATAATCAGCACGGCGCATTTGTCATTGTTACACACAGTTTTGAGATGTTATCGCGCGACCGCAAGCGTGCCAATGGGGCGGTGATCGCTCGGTTTAAGGCGATGTGCGATGCCATCGCTGCTGATCCCCGGCTTATCAGCGCCGGGTTTAATGATCTTGATGCGGAGCGACTCACCCGTGACTCTGCCACGCCAGCTGCGCGGCTTGGCCCTAACCGTCTGCGCACATACGCACGCATGGCTGAACAGGCGGTGGCGACATGGCGCTATGAACGTCAGCTACGCCCAATATGAAAAGGCATCCGCAAGCAGTCCTGCTTGGCATCGACACGGCGATTGGGGTGACGGTGTTGCGTGAACTCGGCGCGCATAATGTCCCGGTACATGGCATTGGCCGGAGTGCCACAGCGGTAGGTCGTGCGTCTCGCCATTGCACAGGATTTTCGTTGCGACCCGACGGGCCGCTGGCAGATTGGTTGCCTGATCTGATTACGCAGACGGGCGCTAAGGCGTTGCTTGCAATTTCTGAGGGCGATCTGATTGCGCTGGCGCAGCTTCCGCCTGTCATCAACGGCTGCACCATCATCACGCCGCGTGCTGAGCCACTCGCAATCGTACTCGATAAAAGCGAAACGCTTTCGCGCGCGGCAGCGCTCGGGATTGATATCCCGATAAGCTGGCAGCCAGTGAATAGCGAAGACATGGCGCTCCGCGCGCGCACACTGACTTATCCGGTGATTGCGAAATGGGCTGATCCGCCCGCGATGGCTGACCGACTGACCGCGCTCGGTCTGCCCTTGATTAAGGCGGAATATCTCCACAATGCGGATGCGTTGATCGCGTTAGTTGATCGTTATACGCCGCTTGGGAGCTGGCCGCTGATCCAAAGCTATTGCCCGGGCTTCGGGCTTGGCCAGATGATCCACATGGCGGACGGTAAGGCGGTGCTGCGGTTTCAGCATCGGCGGCTTCATGAAATGCCCCCTGAAGGCGGGGTTTCCACCCTGTGTGTGAGTGAACCGCTCAGCCGACATACCGCGCAAATGGCGAAGTCTGAGGCGTTGCTCGCGAGCATCGGGTGGGAGGGGCCAGCGATGGTCGAATATCGCCACGATCCTGACACTGGGCGCAATTGGCTGATGGAGATTAACGGGCGCTTCTGGGGGAGTATGCCGCTGGCATCACATAGCCGCGCTGAGTTTGCCTGGGAGAGCTACCGCCGGGCGATCCTTGGGCAAAGTGATGCAGTTCAGCCCGAGATTAAGCCGCGCCGCGCGCGCTATATGATTCCTGAAACAAAGCGGCTGATCCAGTTGCTCTTCAAGCGCGTGGCTATCGCCGACCCGCTGTTCAAGCCGACGCCGCTTGCCGACTTGCGCGATTATCTCGGCGGATTTTTTGATCCGAAGATGCGGTATTATCTGTTTCGCTGGAGCGATCCGGGGCCGTTCTTTTCGGATATCAAGACGGTGATGATGAAATCCGTGCGCCGGGAAAAGCATTGACCAGCGCGGGGATCGCGCCATCAATCCGTCGCAGGCATGTGTCCATATAGGCCGGATCAAGTTCATAAGGATCATGCAGATGCGGCATTTTGGGCGTCGCCCATAGCCCGAGCAGCGAACGCGGAACATCTGCGATCCGCGCGTTATGCGCCATCTTTTGCAAGTGACGCACCTCCATCGCGAGGAGAAGATCACCGGGCAGTGGCACATATTCCTCAACGCGCGTTGTGCGGTGCGCGGTCATATCATGGCCAAGCCGTGCCGCCGCTGCGACTGCTGGCGGGTGGGCTGGCTTATCTGCACTCGTCGAAAGGCCGAAGGATGCAACGTTAAGCCCCGCCCGCCGCGCCACCACATCGGCAAAGGCGCTGCGGCAGATATTGCCGTGGCAGACGAACACCATCCGCCGCACGTCCGCTGCGACCGGGGGCTTCACCCAAGCCTGACCACTCCCGACCTGAAGATAGGACAGCGCCAAACGGATCGCGCCGCGATAAGTGCCAAAACGGGCGTCAATCATTATCGGGCAGGCTCCACTTGGCAGTTAACGCTCAATTCACATGACAAGCGGCTAAAATCCAGTGCATATATTAGGCAAGATCATCATCCGGAGTGTATTTGATGAAGAGAATAGCGTTTGTTGCCCTGATCCTCACCGCGAACCCGCTTTATGCGGCGAGTGATGCGCCCTTTGTGATCGCCGAAAGCGGTAAGTCATTCTACCGCCTTGATGATGCCGTCAAATCGGTTGGTGACGGCGACGCGACGATCACCATTGCCCCCGGCACCTATCCCGATTGCGCAATTCAAACCGGCGGCAACATCACCTTCCGTGCCGAAGTCGCTGGCCGTTCGGTATTTGATGGCGGCATTTGTGAGGGGAAAGCGGCGCTCGTGCTGCGCGGTCGTTCGGCGCGGGTTGAAGGGTTAGTGTTTCAGAACATGCGCGTGCCCGAAGGCAATGGTGCTGGCATCCGGCTTGAACAGGGCGATTTGCTCGTGACCAACGCGATGTTCCGCAATTCGGAGCAAGGCATACTTTCGGCACCCGACCCAGCCTCACAAGTGACGATTGATCGCTCAACCTTTTCAGGGCTTGGCCGGTGTGACCGTGATTTGGCCTGCGCGCACTCGATTTACATTGGCGATTATGGTTCACTCACCGTCACCCGCAGCCGCTTTGAGCGTGGGCGCGGCGGGCATTATGTCAAAAGCAATTCGGGCCGCGTCTCGATCAGCGATTCAAGCTTTGATGATACCCAAGGGGCGGCGACCAATTATATGATCGACCTGCCCTCGGGCGCGGTCGGCACGATCACGCGCAATGTGTTTGTGCAGGGCAAGAATAAGGAAAATTACTCGGCCTTCATCGCGGTCGCGGCGGAAGCGCGGACACACCGTTCGGCAGGGCTGGTTGTGACCGCAAACGACGCCAGCATCGCGCCGGGCATTGGCCGCGAGTCCGTATTCGTCGCCAACTGGAGCCGCGAGCCGCTCAAAATTGGGCCGAACCGTTTGGGGCCGGGGTTGAAGGTTTCTGAGATACGCTGAACCAAAAGGGCTGGGATTGGGCGGTTTGCGTTTGAAACACCCCGTTCGTGGGGGGGGGGGTTGGGGACGCGGGGGGGTTTTTTGTTGTAGAAGAGGGAACACCAACCAGGGGGGGGGGAAAAAAAAAA
>JANOXQ010000017.1:0-39787 GCA_031418495.1 Sphingomonadales bacterium | reverse complement strand
CCCAGCCCTCAAAACCTTCTATCAACGCCTCATCGACAACGGCAAAAAACCCATCGTCGCCCTCACCGCAACAATGCGAAAACTCATCACAATCGCAAACGCCAAAATCAGAGATGCACAAATCATCTGAGTTGATGACGAAACGCTAATCAAGGACAATCTATCCGGCAAGGCGCAAGCGGATCATCGCAGCTTACGGAGATAGACAATGAGTGAAGCATATGACCGGATCAAGGAAGGGCTAAACGAAGCGCTCGCCTTTGCGCAAGGCGAAACGACGGGCGCAATCGTCCACAACATACAAGTGCCAAGCGTTGATGTCGCCGCAATCCGCGCGACCACGGGCCTTTCGCAAAGCCAGTTCGCCAAGAGCATCGGCGTTGCCAAAGGGACGTTGCTCAATTGGGAGCATGGCCGCAGGCAGCCTACGGGGCCAGCGCAAGTGCTGCTCGCGATTATCGCGCGCAAGCCTTCATTGGTGCGGGAATTGCTGGCGGCCTGAGGTTGGGAGAGCCGCCCAACACGCATCCTGATTGGCCGCAATCAGAGGTCTTTCCTACAGAAAATATTCATGATATGTTCTGATCATGACCAACGCTTTCACCCCTTGCTTGCCCGCCTCACTGCGTCGCTGCGGTGGATCGGTAGCGCCATTTTCTCAAATCGTGCGGCGTGCGCGAATATACCGATTCAGTGTCAACTTCCTGAGATTTTCGCCGTTTTTGAAAGGGGAGCGCTCCTCAAAAAAATCACCCCTTTCTCGTTCGCCCGACCCGCCTTCAAGCCGTCGTCACACTGGTCGTGAATTGTGCTGGTATCGCGGGGTTACTCGTATCCAGAAGGGGGATTACACCTTCCGGCAGGGCTGCATAAGCTTGCGCCCACTGAGCAACCCATTCGGGATCACGCACCTTTGCAGGATGGTAAAAGGGCAATAGCGAGCGGAGCATCGCGGGCGACGTGTGGAGCAGGAACCGCAGGATCATTTGATAGAGCCGAAGACGGCTGGTCAAACGGTGCCAGCGACCATCACGGATTAACATGCGCTTATAGGCTTTCCGGCTCGCCCAGGCGACATGGGCTGTGGCGTAAATGACGCCCCATATGCGGGGCCAAAACGGCCCAAAAAGATCCTGATAAAGGTCAAACGCCACATCCTTATGCTCGGTCTCCTCAACCATGTGCCATAATATCAATGATGTCACCGAAGGGTCAGCCCCGGTGAAGAGCATATCGCGTTCCTTGATCAGCCATTCGGTGATGCCCATCGTCATGGTTTCAAAACCTGCGGTATAAGCCAATCTCCAACGCAGGCTGCGCGATTGGAACTGCCTGTATTCGGCGTCCAACTCTTCCTCGACTTGGGCCAGATCGGGATAGTGCCGTTTCAGCAGCTCGTTATAGCGTCGGTGATTTTGGAAATGCTGCCCTTCTTGGCCGATAAAGGCATGGACATCGGCTTTGAGTTGCGGCGTGCTCGCCTGCGCGAGCGCTTCCTTGACGGTCTTGATCAGAAAGGGCTCAAGATAGGGCATCGCGAGCGATCCCCCGTTGACCATGTGACTCCATTCGGGGCGGCTCGGATGCCACACAGGCGCAATCGGCTCAGCAAAAGCAAAGGGCATCCGCCGAACAACTATGGTGCTGCTCATACCGCATCCTCCAAATGACGATAATGCTGCCATACGCCCCAAAATAGCAAACCAAAACTGATATTCACGCCAATGACCGCAGGCCAACCAGAGAGGAAAATGAGGTTGTTTGCCAAGACATTTCCCGGAAAAGGGCCGCCTCCAAATTCCAGCCCGCGCGTTCCAAACATCGCGTTGGCAATGGCAGGCAAAGTGAAGAGCCACCCAAAGGCAAGGGTTGACCAGAATAGCCATGTCTGGCCACGCGCACCAAGCCGACCGAAGTGCGCACTTGCCGCGATAGCGATGAACAAGGTGCCGTTGGTTATCCCTTCTAAATGCGCCATGTTCCAAGCGCGCCGGTCACCCGAGATCGCCACCGGGATGTCCGTCACAATCGGCCAGAGGTCAATTGCGCCAAGCAGGAAAAAGAAATAAATCCATCCCGAAACAACTGCAGAAAAGAGCAGGCCAACCCCGTTTAATAAAAGAAGGGCTCTTCGCTTTTCGCTCAACATCTAACGCATCCCCCATTGGGCTTTGGCAAGCAACCAAGCCCGAGACTGTGGCATCGAACTGCGAAATGTAAACCATGAAAAATCCGCCGTATCCGCAGAGCATTCGCACTGCCAACTGCGCAACGCTCTATAATTATGGTGTCTGCCCACCTCCTCAACCGTCCCCGATTGATCAAACGCTTCGTCGCGCCTACGCTGCGACTCATGCTTGATATCCAGACCGCCCCCGCCGCCCCGCCTGTCGCCATCCGCCGTGAGGATTACCGCGCGCCTGATTGGCTGGTGCCAGAGGTGTCGCTCGATTTTGATCTTGATGCGGTCAAAACGCGGATCAGGGCGACGCTCTCCGTCACGCGCAACGGTGCGCATGATCGGCCGTTGGTGCTTGATGGTGATGGGCTGACGCCGATCAGCGTGACCGTTGATGGCGCGCGCGCTGACTGGCGGATGGACGGCGGCAAGCTGATCATCGCGCTGAGCGGCGGCGCGCATAAAGTTGAAACTATGGTTGAGATTTCGCCCATCGCCAATACCAGCCTGATGGGGCTTTATTCCAGTTCGGGGATGCTCTGTTCGCAGTGTGAGGCAGAGGGGTTTCGCCGGATTACCTTCTTCCCTGATCGCCCCGATGTGCTCAGCCGTTATCATGTGCGGATGAGCGCGGATAAGGCCGCCTATCCCGTACTGCTCGCTAATGGTGATCCGGTTGGCAGTGGCGATTTGCCAGGGGGCAGGCATTTTGCCGAGTGGAATGATCCGTTCTTTAAGCCCTGCTATCTCTTCGCGCTGGTCGCGGGCAATCTGGCGGCGAACCGCGATAGCTTCACCACAATGTCAGGCCGCACCGTTGATCTCGCGATCTGGGTTGCCGCGCGTGATCTGCCCAAGACCGCGCACGCGATGGCCGCGCTCAAAACGAGCATGGCGTGGGATGAAAGCGTCTATGGCCGCGAATATGATCTGGCGATTTTTAACATCGTTGCGGTGGATGATTTCAACTTTGGCGCGATGGAGAATAAAGGCCTTAATATCTTCAACTCGCGCTATATCTTGGCTGATCCTGATACCGCGACTGACCTTGATTATGACGGCGTCCTTGGCGTCGTCGCGCATGAATATTTTCACAATTGGTCGGGCAATCGCGTCACCTGTCGTGATTGGTTCCAGCTTTCGCTGAAGGAAGGCTTCACCGTTTTTCGCGATCAATGCTTTTCGGCGGATCAGGGTTCAGCGGCGGTCAAGCGGATTGAGGATGTCCGCATCCTGCGCGGCAGCCAGTTTCAGGAAGATAGCGGCCCGCTCGCGCATCCGGTGCGCCCTGAATCCTATCTTGAGATTGGTAATTTCTACACAGCGACGATCTATAACAAGGGCGCCGAAGTCATTCGGATGATGCACACATTGCTTGGGCCCGAAAAATTCCGTGCAGGGAGTGATCTCTATTTCGCACGGCATGATGGCCAAGCGGTAACGTGCGAGGACTTCGTTCTCGCGATGGAGGCGGCGAGCGGGGTTGACCTCACCCAGTTCCGGCTGTGGTATGCGCAGGCAGGCACGCCGCGCGTTAAGGCAGAGATGACGCATGATTCAGCCGAGGGTAAGACGGTGCTGAGGCTCACCCAGTCAGTGCCCGATACGCCGGGACAAAGCGGCAAGGCGCCGATGGCAATCCCGATCAAGCTTGCGCTGTTTGACCGCGAAAGCGGCATGCATAGCGGCGAACAGTTGGTTGTGCTGAGTGAAGCGGTGACGCGGATCGAAACGAGCGGCTTCACGCGTCCGCCCGTGCTTTCAATCAACCGCAGTTTTTCAGCGCCCGTGGTGATTGAGGCAGACCGCAGTGCGGCTGACCTCGCTTTCTTGTCCGCCCATGATGATGATCCGTTTGGCCGATATGAGGCGATGCAGCAGTTGATGGTTGATACGCTCGTGGGGGCGGTTGCCACGGGCAAGGCCGATCATGCGCCAGTGATTGAGGCGATCAGAAATACGCTGACGAGCAACGCGTTAGACCCCGCCTTTGTTGCCGAGGCAATCATGGTGCCGAGTGAGGCGTTCATCGGCGATCAGATGCTGGTGGTTGATCCTGATGCGATCCACGCCGCGCGTGATGCGCTTCGTACTGATCTTGGCAAGGTGCTTGATGAACATTGGCGCGCGGCTTACGCGGCTCACGCGGCAAGTGCGTTTGAATATTCGCCTGCTGCGAAGGGCGCACGGCGGCTGCGTAATGTGGCGCTTGGCTTTATCGCGTCAAGCGGGGCAGGCGATGCGGCAAAGCTGGCTTTCGCGCAGTTTGAAGCGGCGGATAATATGACTGATCGTCAGGCAGCACTCGGCGTGCTCGCGAATGGCAATGCGCCCGAACGCATTGCAGCACTTGATATTTTCTACAACCGCTACCGCGATGATGGCCTTGTCCTCGACAAATGGTTTACAACACAAGCGCTCGCGATGCGCGATGACACCTGGGCAGCGGTGCGTGAGCTTGAGCGCCATGCCGATTTCACCCTCACCAATCCCAACCGCATCCGCGCGCTGGTCAGCGCTTTTTCGGTGAATCAGCAGCAATTCCATATCGCGAGCGGCGCGGGCTATCGCTTCCTGGCTGATATCATCATCGCGCTTGATCCGATCAATCCGCAGACCGCCGCCAAACTCGCCCCACCGCTTGGCCGCTGGCGCCGCTTTGATGAGGCGCGCCAGAAACTAATGCGCGCTGAATTGCAACGGATTGTCGATACGCCCGGCCTCAGCAAGGACGTGTTTGAGCAGGCATCAAAAAGTTTGGGATGAGCGGAGGCTATTGCAGCCTTGGCAATAGCTTGCCGAGATAAGCGAGCCGTCCGGTTGGTTTCGGCGGTTCGACTGTCAGGGTCGAGGCATATTCAAGCTTGGGGGGCTTGGCAGCCGCAAAGCGTGTTGGTTCAGATTCTGTGTCGCTGGGATAAATAAACCCGTGCACTGGCCAATGCGTTGTACCTAAATCTTCAAGCGGGGCATACCAGACGCGTACTCGGCTCCAGTCGCCGTCTTCTGACACATCAATCATGCGGACATTGCGTTCAATCTGTCCACGCCGTCCATTGATCATTGACCAATTGGCGTGGGTGACGAGAATATTGCGGTCATCAATGATTTTGCTCACCGCAGCCACATGGCCTAGCGTCATCGCGCCGTGCGGTTTGAACGCGAGAACCGCGCCTTTCTTGGGCGTGTTGCCACGGGCATAGCGGCCATCCGCCTGACTCCACCACGTTCGCGCGTCGCCGTAAATCTGAATGCCCGACTGTTGCCGCGCGATGGGCACACATTCAACATGCGCTGGGATGGCTTCGTCAGTTGTCGCCGAAAGCGACAGGGCAACAGCGAACAAAAGCAAAGGGCGTCCTCCCCAATCAGAAGACGCCTTATGGCAGAACTTGGCTACTAAAGGCTTAACCCTGTCACCTTTCTGACTGATCAGGCGGTAACAGTGACAGTCTTGCGACGGCGGCGGCGGATCGCAGCACCGCCAATGCCGAAACCAATCACAAGCTGTGCCCATGTCGCAGGCTCGGGAATTGCGGCGAACCCAAGCGCGCGCGCTTCGGCAGCATCAAGCGAGAAACTGTAAATATTGGTTGGGATCAGTGATTGTCCGGCGGCGCAAATTGCACCGAGCGTGATTTGGCTAGTGATTCCGCCAACGCCCGATGTGCAAACATCAAGCTGGGTTCCTGAGCCCGTCTGCGTTACTGAGAAGTCATTGTCGGTAATGAGGATGAGCGAAACGCCGCCATTTGCAAGCCGAGGCCCAAATGCCAACCCTTCAAGTTTTTCGGGGAGGGCGATCCCCGCCGCGAGCAGCTTTGAACGAATATCAAGGAACGGCGTTTTGGTGACCGCGTTTACACCCGCAGGCAATGTGCTGGTGCCAGCGAGACTGATGTTCGCGACATCGGTTGCATTCGCAAGGTTGATCACAAATGCTGATTTGAGACCGACCGCATTGGCAAGCGTTGGGTCATCAACACCAAGCCCACGATTGTCTCGCTCAATCACAACAAAGCGGCCATCGGCAAGCGCATGGATTGACGAAACGCCAATTGAGCGGCCTTGGTTGGTAGCAGAGAAGGTCTGTCCTGCTGGCAGACCTGCATTGATCGTGGCAATCGATTCGAGCTCATAAATATATTGTGCGCCTGCCTGGCCAGTCGCGACATCATAAGACACGATGCGCAAGTTGCGGCTGCGGCGGCCATCATTTTGCGCGCCTTCATTGACCAGCGGATCTTGCAGAATTGCAAAAGCAGTTCTGCCATCGGGTGAGAGCGTCAAGCCTTCAAACCCGCGATTGTCTTGACGGCCACCCACGATGGTTGGCCGGCCATTGGTAAAGTCAAGCGCGCCTGCGGCTGTGCGTGGCAACAAATTGGCTGGTGGCGCAAAGCGTCGGAGTTCGCGCCCAGCAGCATTAAATTCGATCAATGACGGGCCATATTCGTCTGAAACGAGATAATTGCCATTGCTGAGCCGCACGAGGCCTTCGGGATCAAGCGAGTTGCCGAGTACCGAAGCATTGCCATTGGCGAGCAGCGGGTTGAGGCCAGTGAAATTCGCGCCCGAAGTGGTCTGGAGCAGCGTCGTGCCAGTCAGGCGAAAATTGCTAATTGCGCCCGTGGTGCGATCAATGCCGAGCCGGAACGACTGAATGCGCGGGGCAAAATCAATCAGGCCGCCACCGGGGCCGCGATCCGAAATGCCGAAAAACTGGTTGGTGCGCTGATCAAACACAAGATCAGAGCCAAAACCGCCAAGCCGATTGAGATTGGGGCCACTGCCAATCCGCGAAAGATCGGTTGCTGAGCCGCTGATCTGAATCGCGTTGACGAAGGTAACGGCGCTTGCAGGCGTTGCAACGGCAAGGCCAACCGTTGTTAATAATGTAGCGATCACGGCGCGCATTACGAATCCCCTTAAAATTCAGTTAATAAATATGCCCTGCTGCGCGATGGTGACGCGATGATTGCGTTTTGATGACAAAGGCGTGACAGGCGACAGGCTATCGACTCTCTCATAGCTTTTGATAGGAAGCGGTATGACCAAAAGCCAAAACCTACTCACATCCGATTTCGCCTATCTCGCCGATATTGTTGCGGCCCATGCGCGTGAACGTCCCGAAGCGATTGCGGTCGCTGACGAAGATAAGCGGATCAACTGGGCTACGCTTGATAATATGGCAAACCGGACTGCCGCGCGGCTCCAGCATGAGGGGGTTGGGGTTGGCAGCACGACCGCAATCGTCGGGCTGAACAGTGTCGAGCAGGTTGCGGTGTTCATCGCGACGCTGCGGGTCGGCGCGATTGCTGGCCTCCTCACCAATTCAGCAACAGGCGAGGCAATGGCGGCGATGTTGCGCGATACCGGCGCTCGTCATTTGTTTCTTGATCGCGGCGCTGCCGACGCACTTGTAGGGCAAGACTGCGGCGATGTAATCCATATCGCGATGGACGGTAGCGATGCTGGCATCCCACTCACCGAATGGATGGCCGCCAACGGGTCTGCTCCAGAAGCAGCAGCGCTCGATCCCAAAAACGGCTTCAATATTATCTACTCATCAGGCACGACGGGAATGCCCAAAGGCATCGTCCACAGCCACGCGATGCGCTGGCAGCACATCCACCGAGGGTTGCCAGCTTATGGCCCGCAAGCGGTGACGATCCTATCCACCCCGCTTTATTCAAACACAACGATGGCGTGCTTTTTGCCGACGATAGCGTCGGGCGGCACATCAGTATTTATGAAGAAATTCGACGCACTGCGTTTCCTTGAGCTTGCCGAGCGTGAGCGTGCGACCAATGCAATGCTCGTTCCTGTGCAATATCGCCGGATCATGGCACTGGCCAACTTTGAACAGTATGACCTCTCATCCTTTGTCATGAAATATTGCACGAGCGCGCCCTTCTCAGCTGAACTCAAGGGCGATGTCGTGAAGCGCTGGCCAGGCGGTCTTGTTGAGATTTACGGCCTCACCGAGGGCGGCGGCGTGTGTCTGCTTGAGGCACATAAATATACCGATAAGCATCATACGGTTGGTCAGCCATCGCCGGGGCATGACATGCGGGTAATTGATGAAGACGGCAACGAACTGCCGCGCGGTGCAGTTGGCGAAATCATTGGCCGCAGCCCTGCGATGATGACAGGCTATAACAACCGCCCCGATGCAACCAAGGCGATGCATTGGCATGACTTGCAAGGCAATCTCTTCTACCGCCACGGCGACATTGGCCGCTTTGATGAGGATGGTTTCCTGATCCTGATGGACAGGGCGAAGGACATGATCATTTCAGGCGGATTTAATATCTATCCAAGCGATCTTGAAAGTGTCCTTGCGCAGCAAGACGGTGTCGTCGAATGCGCGGTGGTCGGCGCGCCAAGCGAGGAATGGGGCGAAACGCCGGTTGGTTTTGTCGTGCTGCGCGAAGGGACGGATATCTCGGCGGTGCTGGCTGAAACCAACGCGAAGCTCGGTAAAACACAGCGGATCAATCGGCTGATTCCGGCCAGCGAATTGCCGCGAAGCGTGATTGGCAAGGTGCTTAAGCGCGAACTGCGTAACAGCTTGTAAATTATCCATAATCGATCAATCAAAAAGTAAGACATTCGCCCTAACACTCAAACTGCTGGGTTCCGTCCAGCATTCAGGGCGCAAAAAATATGAATAAACAGGTGCGGAGACAGGCTGTTATGTGGCGTTCGTGGGTCAAAGTACCCGACGAACATCGTGATTGGTTTGCCACAAAACAGATTAGAGATTTCCATCGCCTTTCAACAGTGACTCTCATTGGAAACTTATTTTTTGCGCTTGCAATGCTAGCGATTGCATCTGCAAACGGCCTTGACTGGATACAGGTCTGCTCTGTACTTGGTCTAGTAGTATTGACGCTTTACCGTGCTAATAAGTCATGGCAGATAAAACAGGGTGGCCTTAAAAACCTTGATCTTGAAGCGGAAATTCAATGGATTGAACGCCACGCGACAGTAGCAGGGGTTATGCTTGCTATAGCGGCAAGTCTAACCCTTATTCTGCCCGAACAAAACCAACAGGGACTGGCAGCGCTAATTATTATTGCTGGTATGTTCGTTGGCAGCTGGAGCATCGATATGGTACCGCGTGCTGCGATGCAATTCCTGAGCGGAATCGTCACGATTTCTGCAATTGGATTTATGTATATTGGAAGTCCAGTTGCCATTGTGACACTGGGCATCCTATTCCTCTATACACTTGGCTTTATAGTACACGCTCAAATATCGTTTAACAGTTACGCTGTGCGGCTGCTGCGCGCCAAAGAAGTTGAAGCCGCGTCAGCAACTGTGCAGCTACTCCTCAATGATTATGAAGAGCACGGCGCTGATTGGCTGTGGGAGATTTCATCCAACGGCAAAATCGTTAATCCTTCAGACCGTTTTGCAGAGATTTCTGGGCATGATACTAATGCACTTTGGAACATAGCGCTGATTAATTTATTCGACGCTGGCCATGAACGCGCAGTGCTTGAGCGGCTGCTAGAAAAGGCACAATCCTTCCGTGATGTCGTCGTTAATTTGACCATCGAAGGCGAAGAGCGTTGGTGGTCGCTTTCAGGGCGTCCCGTTACCGATGATAATGGTCTGCCAAAGGGTATGCGCGGGGTCGCAACCGATGTAAGCGCAGCCAAACGCGCTGAAGCCAAAGTCGCCTACATGGCGCATTATGATGGCCTTACTAACCTACCCAACCGGGCGCTTTTTAACGAAACGCTTACCCGCGCGCTTAGCCGCCGCCCCGATGAGACATTGCTTGGTATCCTCTATCTTGATCTTGATCAGTTTAAGACAATTAATGATACGCTTGGTCACACTATTGGTGATGAGGTTCTCAAGGTCGCTGCAAAACGGATTGAATCCTGCCTTGGCCTTCATGATATGGTTGCGCGACTTGGCGGCGATGAATTCGCGATCCTGCTGACCGATATCATTAACAAAGATCAGGCCCAAAAAATAGCGTCAGATATTGTCGAAATCATGGGCCAGATGATGGCACTCGATAATCATGAGGTGAATAGCGGCGTGAGCATCGGCATCGCCTTTGCCCCTGCTGATGGCATAACAGCCTCCGAACTGATCAAAAATGCCGATCTTGCGCTTTATAGTGCGAAGGAAAATGGTCGCCATCGTTATGCGATTTTTGAAATTGGGATGCATGAAGCGATGCAGGCCAAACGGCTGATCGAAATGGATTTGCGTGCTGCGCTTAATCGCGATCAGCTTGAACTTTATTATCAACCGCTGGTCAATATCGAGAGCGGTGAGATCACCAGCTATGAGGCGTTGCTGCGCTGGAACCATCCTGAACAGGGCATGATCATGCCAATGGTCTTCATCCCGATTGCCGAAGAAACCGGACATATCGTTCAACTTGGGGAGTGGGTGATCCGCAGCGCCTTGATGGAGGCCGCGCGTTGGCCTAGCCATTTATGCGTTTCAGTTAACCTATCACCAGCGCAAATGCGCAGCACAAACCTGCTGCCAACCGTGATCAACGCACTTGGCGCAAGCGGCGTTGATGCGAGCCGGCTTGAATTTGAAATCACTGAAACCGTGCTGATGCACGATACTCAGGCCAATCTGGCGGTGCTTCATCAGCTGCGTGCGCTTGGTATTCGCATCGCGCTTGATGATTTTGGTACGGGCTATAGCTCGCTTAACTATCTGCGCAGCTTTCCGTTCGATAAAATCAAAATTGATCGCTGCTTTGTTGATGAAGTTGACAGCCGCGACGATAACCGCGCGATTGTGCGCGCCGTGACTGGGCTTGCGACAACGCTTGGTATGGTGACAACGGCTGAAGGTGTTGAACGCGCTGATCAGCTTGAGGAGCTTCGTCGCGAAGGCTGCACCGAAGTTCAGGGCTATTATTTCAGTCGGCCGATGCCGGTTGGCCAAATCAAGAATCGTACTGTTGAAGCCGTAGTATCGGCAGCAAAGATTATTGAGCTACCCAAGCCGAAGGTCGCGCAGGCAGCGCCAGCCGAAAAACAGCGCCGCTCGGCATAAGTGTAAACGCTTGACGTAAACGTCAACTTATCCCAGTATATTTAGGACTGAGACAAGGAGGCCTACAATGTCGAATGAAGTCCTGACCGAAGTGCGTGATGGCATTCTCATCATCACGCTCAACCGCCCAGAGGCCAAGAATGCCGCGAATAAGGCGCTTTCGGAAGGCGTTGCGGCAGCACTCGACAGGCTTGACGCTGAGGATGATCTGCGCGTCGGTATTATCACCGGCGCTGGCGGCACTTTCTGTTCGGGGATGGATCTCAAAGGCTTTTTGATGGGCGAACTGCCCTTTGTTGCTGGGCGCGGTTTTGCTGGGCTCACCGAAGCGCCGCCTAAGAAACCACTGATCGCGGCGGTCAATGGCTATGCGCTGGCAGGCGGATTTGAAATCATGCTCGCTTGCGATCTTGTTGTTGCGAACAAGGATGCCAAATTCGGCATTCCCGAGGCGAAGCGCGGGCTTGCCGCTGCGGCGGGCGGGCTTGTTCGCCTTCCGCGTCAGATACCGCCCCGCCTTGCGATGGAACTCGCGTTGACGGGTGACTTTATGACGGCTGGTCGCGCGTATGAAATGGGATTGATTAACCGCGTAACCGAAGGTGATGCGCTTGATGGCGCGCTTGAACTCGCCATGAGTATCACCGCCAATGGCCCGCTCGCGGTCGCACGCTCAAAGCAAGTGATTGTTGAATCGCGCGAATGGAGCGAGGCGGAGATGTGGCAGAAACAAAGCGAAACGCTCGGCAATCTGTTCATGACTGAGGATGCGCGCGAAGGGGCAGCCGCCTTTGCGCAAAAACGTAAACCCGAATGGAAAGGAAAGTAGCTCAGCTACCCTTGGCAGCGAGTTCAATTACTTCGGTTGGCAGGAGGAGTGCGGTACGCACTTCGTCCTGTTCAGGGCGCGCAGCATTCGGATAAATGAAACCGTATGCTGGATAGCTTGACGTGCCGAGATCACCATTGCCTGCATACCAAATGCGCACCCGGCTCCAATCGCCTTTGTCCGACACATCAATCGCACGAACATTGCGCTCAATCCCGCCGCGATGCGACCAGTTGGCATGGGTCAGCAGGATTTCGCGGTCACCCAATACTTTGCTAACCATCGCAACATGGCCAAGCCGCATCTTGCCCGAGCCAGGCATTGCAAGCACGGAGCCTTCGCGCGGCGTATTACCACGCTCATAACGGCGCTCAGCCTGATGCCACCAAGTTTTGGCATTCCCACGAATTTCAACGCCTGACATTTGCCGAGCAAACGGCACACACTGCAGGACAGAGCGGGCTTCAGCGATGGCCGGGAAAAAGAGCAACAAAGCAAGCATTGCAGCGCCAAGCTGCTTGAGAACAAGGTTCATATAAAAACGCTTCCAACCCAAATATGTTTTTGTTGAAAGCGCCCTGCCTGTGACTTTGCGCACAGCCAAGCGATGATCGATAAGCCGAACCAGCTTTGGGATGAGTTGTTTGGAACTATTGCCGACTTGGGGTGTTTACCCATTACCCAAATGCGATCTCCTCCCAAGACGCACCCCTTTATGCCCGGCGACTACTCCAAAAGAGCCGCCGGGCTTTTTTTGGTTCAGGCTTTGGCTTTGAGGCTTTCGGCAACCTTCACCCCGTGGCGCTCAAGCGCCTCGACGATCTTGCCTGTGCCTTCAAGATCACCCCAGAACATTGGGCCACCGCGATAGATTGGCCAGCCATAGCCATATATCCAAACGACATCGATGTCGGACGCGCGCTGCGCCTTGCCCTCTTCGAGGATCAGATAGCCCTCATTAACCATTGGATAGAGTGTGCGCTCGATAATCTCTTGATCGCTTATTTCGCGCTTGGCGAGGTTAGATTTGGAACGAAACTCTTCGATAATCGCGAGCGCTTCAGCACTTGGCGTGCCCACCCGCTTCTCATCATAATCGTAAAAGCCCTTGCTATTCTTTTGGCCAAAGCGGCCCGCCGCGCAGAGCGCATCACGGATCGTTTCAATCTTTGATGGGTCACGGTGCCAGCCGATATCAAGCCCGGCCAGATCACTCATTTGGAATGGCCCCATCGGCATTCCGAAATCAGTATGCACCTTATCAATCTGTGCAGGCGTCGCACCTTCAAGCAGCAATTGATTGGCGGGAATTTGCCGCTGTGACAGCATCCGGTTGCCGATGAAACCGTGGCATACGCCTGCAACGACCGCGACCTTACCGATCTTTTTGCCAGTCGCCATCGCGGTGGCAAGGACATCATCAGCCGTCTTTTCACCGCGCACAACCTCAAGCAGCTTCATCACGTTGGCGGGCGAGAAAAAGTGCATCCCAACCACATCTTGAGGCCGAGTGGTGGAAGCCGCAATTTCATCGACATTGAGATATGATGTGTTCGACGCAAGGATCGCGCCTTGTTTGCAGATACCATCGAGTTTACCAAACACCTCTTTCTTGACGTCCATGCTTTCATAGACCGCCTCAATCACAAGGTCACAGTCAGCGAGATCATCAAGGCTGAGTGAGGGCGTGAGGATGCCCATCATGCCTTCAACTTGGAGGGCGGTGAAACGGCCCTTGGCCGCACTGGCTTCATAATTTTTGCGGATCACGCCAACGCCGCGATCAAGATTTTCCTTGACCATTTCAACGATGGTCACAGGAATGCCCTTGGCGAGGAAGTTCATCGTGATGCCGCCGCCCATCGTGCCGGCACCAATCACGCCGACCTTTTTGATATCACGCAGCGCTATATCCTTGGGCAAACCGTCAATCTTTGCGGCCTGACGCTCGGCAAAGAACATATGGCGCTGGGCCGCTGATTGGCTACCCATCATCAGTTTCATGAATTCGGTGCGTTCAAACGCCATGCCTTCATCAAAGGGCAGACGCGTTGCCGCCTCAACGCAGGCAAGATTGGCATAAGGCGCTTCAAAGCCCTTCCACTTCTTGGCGTTCGCAGCCTTCAATTGCTCAATCACCGCGACATCGCCTTTGACCGGCAAATCACGCGTGGCGCGCGGCCCCTTGGCAATGCATTCACGCGCGAAAGCAAGTACGTCTTCAGCTAGGGTTGCTTCGCCAGCCAGTGCATCGACCAGACCCATCTCTTTGGCCTTAGCAGCCGACACCGGATCGCCGCCCGAACACATCGAGGCCGCTGCCTCAACGCCAACAAGGCGCGGCAAACGCTGTGTTCCACCAGCACCGGGAAGCAGTCCGAGCTTGACCTCTGGCACACCGAGTTTGGCCGAAGGCACCGCAATCCGGTAATGACAGACAAGCGCTGTTTCGAGGCCACCACCAAGTGCAGTGCCGTGGATTGCGGCGATGATCGGTTTCGTCGCGGTTTCCATCGCGGTCAGTGTCGTTCCAAGGTCTGGGCCTTGCGGCGCTTTGCCGAATTCGGTGATGTCGGCACCCGCAATGAAGGTCGTTCCTTCGCAGCGCAGGACAACGGCCTTGATCGTTGGATCGCTCAACGCTTCCTCAACGCCGTCTTTCAACCCTTGCCGCACATGCCAGCTCAGCGCGTTAACCGGAGGATTATTGACGAGGATGACGAGGATTTCGCCTTCGCGGTGAGTGGTGACTGATTGCATGGTTGTTCTCCGTAAGGTCAGGCGGCCAGCGCCGCATAAAGCATTGTTTTGATTTCGCGCCGGATTGGGTAGCTGCTTGAGGGCATGAGTTGTGTCATGAAAATCATGATAATATCCTCTGCCGGGTCAACGAAAAAGGCGGTTGAATACATCCCGCCCCAAAAATATTCGCCGCGTGAACAGGGCACCATCGTTGCCGCCGGATCGACGATTGAAGCCAAGCCAAGCCCAAAGCCAACGCCCGCCATCTCGGCCTCACTGAACAAGGATTTGGAAAGTTCAGTCAAATCCTTGCCGCCGGGCAAATGGTTCGCGGTCATCAGCTCAAGCGTCTTTGGGCTGATGATTTGCGCGCCGTCAAGCGCGCCGCCGTTGAGCAACATCCGGCAAAAACGGTGATAGTCGGCGAGCGTCGAGGCCAGCCCGCCACCGCCCGACTGAAACTTGCGCGCGCGCGCCCAGGCGCTTTCGGCACCCGCTTTATCGGCCAGCTTCATCTTTTCAACCGGGTGCCACGCATAAGCGGGCGGAATACGCCCCGCCTTGTCGGCGGCCACGGTAAAGCCGGTATCATTCATGCCAAGCGGCGCGAAAATATGCTGCTGAAAATACTCACCCAATGACAGGTCCGAAACGCGCGATACGATAATGCCGACCAAGTCAGTTGAAACCGAATAATTCCAGCAGGTGCCGGGATCAAATTCGAGCGGAATTTTGGCGAGCTTGGCGATGAATTCATCATTGTCATGCTTGGCCCAGCCATCAAGCTCACCCGCGCGGTAGGCCGCGTCAACATTGGTGCGTTCCTGAAACCCGTAAGTGAAACCGGCAGTGTGGCGCATCAAATCAATCACGCGCGGTACGGTCAGCGGTGGACGCGACATCATCGGGGTATTGCCGCCGCCCGCCACAAACACGCCAAGGTCTTTGAATTCAGGAATATATTTGGCGATTGGCTCGGAGAGCGCAATTTTGCCCTGCTCAACAAGCTGCATCAGCGCGATACTCGTGATCGGCTTAGTCATCGACATGATGCGAAAGATTGCATCCTCCTTAACGCCAGACGTCCAGAGATGCGCAATCTCATCACCGCGCCCGATGAGCAGTGCACCGAAGGGCAGCTTTCCGGTATCGAGATATTTGCTCTGAATATGTGCGCCGATCCGTTCAAGCCGGTCGGGCAGGAAGCCAAGTTCGGATGGGTTTGGGTGTGTCATTGGCGGGGTATTCCTGCGGCGATGGCTTCGGCTTTGGCGAAGAGGGTTGGATCAATGATTAGCCCTGACGCAGCGGCATTTTCGCTCACCTGCTCAGGCCGTGTTGCGCCGATAATGGCACTTGCGATATTGGGCTCACGCAGCACCCAGGCAAGCGCGAATTGCGCAAGCGTGCATCCTGCCTCCGCCGCGAGTCCGCCAATTTGGTCAACGGCAGCAATCACACCGTCCTGCATGAAACGCGAAATCCACTGCCCCTGCGTTTCGCTCGCCGCGCGGCTGTCCGCAGGCGGTTTGGCACCGGGCTTATACTTGCCCGTTAGCATCCCCTGAGCAAGCGGCGACCAGACGATTTGCGAAATGCCATTCGCGGCGGACAGCGGAATGACTTCCTTTTCAGGACGCCGCCACAACAGCGAATATTGTGGCTGGCTTGACACAAACTTGACGGTGTTTGGCACTGCCAACGCATCGCGGATATTCTGTGGCGACCATTCGGAAAATCCAATCGCACGCACTTTGCCGCTGCGCACGACTTCAGACAGCGCCTCCATCGTTTCGGCGATTGGCGTTTCATCATCATAGCGGTGGCACTGATAGAGATCGATATAATCGGTCTGAAGCCGTGTGAGCGAGGCATCAACTTGCTTATGCACTTGCGCGCGTGACAGGCCTTTGTCAGTCGCCGTCATCGGGAAAAACAACTTGGTCGCCATCACATAACTATCGCGCGGACGCCCCTTTAGCGCTTCGCCAAGGAAGGTCTCGGCTGCCCCCGTGCCGTAAATGTTGGCGGTGTCGATAAAGTTGATCCCAACCTCAAACGCGCGGTCAAGGCAGGCCCGCGCCTTATCCGCCTCAACCCCGACGCCGTAGGTCAGCCAGCTTCCAAGCGAGATTTCGGAAACCTGAATTCCACTATCACCAAGTGCGCGCATTTTCATGATATCATACTGCCGTTTGCCCGGTGAGCTGACGCGTCACCGGATGGGATGAAGAAAGCCCGCCATCAACCGCGATAGCCTGACCATTAACATAGCTCGCGGCGTCCGAAGCGAGGAACAGCGCAACGCTTGCCAGCTCACTTGGCTGAGCCGCACGGCGCAGCGGATTGAGCCGCCCGACCTTGTGCATCACGTCTTTGGATTTGGCATAATCAAAGGTCGGCTTGGTCATCCCGGTTTCAGTGAGGCCGGGGCATATCGCATTGCAGCGGACACCGGTTTCGCTGAGCTGTTGAGCTGTCACCGCTGCTAGATTGATAACGCCTGCTTTGGAGGCCGAATAGGCCGGGCCGCCTGCGCCCGAACGAATGCCCGCGACACTTGCTGTCATAATGATTGACCCACCTTTGCCAGCGTCCGCCATCGCCTTGCCAGCATGTTTGGCCATCAGCCAAGGCCCAATCAGGTTGACGCGCAATATCTCTGCCCACTCTTCGGGCGTCAGATCGAATATCCCGGCCATGCCGCCCGAAATCCCCGCATTGGCAAAGGCGACATCAAGTTGGCCGTGCTTTGAAAGCGCGAGCGCGACGATCTTTTGCACATCGGACTCAAGCCCTGCATCAATCTGGATCGCGATCGCGGCATCGCCCACCATCTTGGCGGTTTCATGGACGGCGTCGGTTTTATCACCAAGGATCACCTTCGCACCCTCGGCTGCAAACAGGATGGCCGAAGCGCGGCCAATGCCTGAGCCTGCGCCCGTGATGATTGCGACTTTTCCGTCAAGCTGTCCCATTATGCCCCTCCATTTATGGTTGCGCCGCCATCGATGACGATGGTTTGGCCCGTGGTGAATGCGCCGGCGCGTGAAGCCAAGAACACAGCAGCCCCAGCAATCTCCTCAGGCTCGCCAATCCGTTTGAGGCACGCGCCTGCGGTTGAGCGCTTGAGCGTTTCGGGATCATCCCATAATGCCTTGGCAAAATCAGTCTTGATCAACCCCGGCGCAATGCAATTCACTCGCACGCCTTGCGGGCCATATTCAGCCGACAGATTGCGCGCGAGTTGCATGTCGGCGGCTTTCGAAATGCAATAGGCACCAATCACCGTCGAAGCCTTGATCCCGCCAATGGACGAAATGATCGTGATCGAACCTTCGCCGCGCGCGGTCATTTCGGGCACGACCATGCTGATCAGCCAGTGGTTGGCAACGATATTGTTGGTCAGGATTTTGCTGAACTGCTCATCACTGATCCCGGCGGATGGGCCGTAATAGGGGTTTGATGCCGCATTGCACACGAGTGAATCGATTTTGCCGAATACTTTGCGGGTTTCATCGACGAGGTTTTGAAGGCTTTCCTTCGATGAGATATTCGCCGGAACCGTGATCGCAGTGCCAGCGACGTATTTGGCGTTAATCGCCTCGGTCACCAGATCGCAAGCATCAGCTTTGCGGCTCGATATGACAACCTTGGCCCCGTGTTCGGCCATTTCCTCGGCAATCGCCTTGCCAATCCCGCGTGATGATCCCGTGATGACGACCACTTTGCCGGTCATATCGAATAGTGACATTATATTCTCCTAAAAGGGGGTTATGCCCCAGCCTTCACCGCGAAATCCCATGCTGCTTCAGCGAGCGGGCGCACCCGTTCGGACATATCGCGGGCGTGCGGGGATGTCGCGGTGCCATCAATGACGCGTTTTTTAATGCCCTGAATAATCCCGGCCAGACGGAAGAAATTATAGGCAAAATACCAATTGATATCGGGGATGCCGTCACGTCCGGTCGCCGCGCAGTAACGCGTTACCATTTCGTCAAGCTCTGGAATGCCAAGCGCAGCGCGATCCAAATCCATGACCCCCGAACGCCCGCCGTTTTCCGTCACCCACGCCATCGCGACATAAGTGAAATCGGCGAGCGGATCGCCAAGAGTCCCTAATTCCCAATCAAGTACCGCGATCACCTTTGGTGTGCCCGCAGCAAAGATCATATTGTCGATGCGGTAATCACCGTGAACGATGCTGGTGCGCGTCTGTTCGGGCAGCGTCTTGGGCAGCCAGTCGATCAGCCGCTCCATTTCAGGCATGGTCTCGGTTTCTGCCAGCCGATATTGCTTTGTCCAGCGGTCAACCTGCCGCCCGAAATAATTGCCGGGCTTGCCGTAGTCGGACAGGCCAGCCGTATCGACATCAATCGCGTGAAGCGCGGCGAGCGTATCAATCATCGCTTCATATGTCGCGCGGCGCTCGGTCGGATTTGATCCAGGCATTGATCCGTCCCAGATCGTCCGCCCCTCAACCATGTCCATGATGTAGAACCAACTGCCGATCACGCTGTCATCGGTGCAAAGCCCATAAGGCTTGGCGACGGGAAAGCCTGTTGGGTGCAACCCGGCGATTACTTTATATTCACGGTCAACCGCATGGGCGGAGGGCAGCAGCAGTCCGAACGGCTTGCGGCGCAATACATAAGATTGGCTTTTAGCATTGATGCGGTAGGTCGGGTTAGATTGGCCGCCCGCGAATTTCAGAACTTCAACTGGGCCTTCAAACTCGGCGACATTCTCGCTCATCCACGCGGCGAGCTTCGCTTCATCAATCTTGTCAGCACCCTCTGGCCGGACAGTCCCGCTAAAGGCAGTTTGTGCGTCAAGCGTCATTGATCGAACACAATCACCGACCGTGCGGCATCGCCCTTCTTCATTTGTTCAAAGCCATCATTGATTGCCGCAAGTGGGATGCGCTCAGCCACAATCGTATCAAGATCAAGCAGCCCGCGCATGTAGAAATCCACAAGACGCGGGATATCAACGGGGAAGCGGTTGCCACCCATGAGTGCGCCCTGCAGTTTCTTACCGCCGAGCAGATCAAACGCGCCAAGGCTGACGCGTTCGCCCGGTGGCATCATACCGAGGATGGTCGCCGTTCCGCCGCGTTTAAGCACCGCAACCGCAAGGCTTGCTGAGGCTGGCCGCCCGACGGCTTCAATCGCATGATCAACCCCGCCCTTGGTCATTTCGATGATTGTTGCAGCGGCCCCGTCTGCCATTGGATCAATCACGTCAGTCGCGCCGAGCTTAATCGCGAGTTCGCGTTTTTCCGCGATTGGATCGCACGCAATGATCCGGCCAGCACCGGCAATCTTTGCCGCGTTAATCGTTGCAAGACCAACCCCGCCACAGCCGACGACTGCAATGGTTTCGCCCGGTGTCACCTTGCACGCGTTGAAGATTGTGCCAGCCCCAGTCGTCACCGCGCAGCCAATGACGGCGGCACGGTCAAGCGGCATATCGGGGTTGATCGCAACACAGGCATTTTCGTGGATCAGCATCTGTTCGGCATAGGCCGACAGGTTAAGCATCTGATTGACCGTGCTGCCATCGGGCCGGGTGATACGCGGCGCATCTCCCGGCTGCCGCCTTGTGTTGCCACTGGTGCAAAGCGACAGCCGCCCGGTCACGCAGAAATCGCAGCGCCCACAAAAAGCCGAAAGGCAAGTGACAACTGCGTCACCAACCTTGACCGAACGCACTTCACTGCCAACCGCCTCAACAATCCCGGCAGCCTCATGCCCCGGAATTGCAGGCAGCGGGTGGGGATAAATCCCTTCAATAAAATGCAAATCCGAATGGCACAGCCCGCACGCGGCGGTGCGGATCAGCACTTCATGCGGGCCGGGCTTTGAGATCACCACCTCTTCAATGGCGAGCAGTTTGCCCGGCTCGATCAGGACGGCAGCCTTCACCGCGAAACCCCAATATCGCCGCTAGACATACCGCCACCGCTATTCGAGCCATATTTACCAAATTCAAGCCGGGCGATGGCGCGCGCATGGACTTCATCGGGGCCATCGGCGAGCCGCAAGGTCCGCTGATGCGCATAGGCGCTGGCAAGCCCGAAATCTTCGGAAACGCCGCCTGCGCCGTGCGCTTGGATCGCATCATCAATGATTTTGAGCGCCATATTGGGCGCCTGCACCTTGATCATCGCGATTTCACACGCCGCCGCTTTATTGCCAACGGTATCCATCATTTGGGCTGCTTTAAGGCAGAGCAGCCGCGTCATTTCAATATCGATCCGCGCGCGTGCAATCCGCTCTTCCCAAACCGAAAATTCAGCAATCTTGCGCCCGAACGCTGTCCGCGAGAGCAGCCGCTTGGTCATTTTCTCAAGCGCAACTTCGGCTGTGCCAATCATGCGCATACAGTGATGAATCCGACCCGGCCCAAGCCGACCCTGCGCAATCTCAAAACCCCGGCCTTCGCCAAGCAGCATGTTCGATGCTGGGATGCGGACATCTTTCAATAGGATTTCCATATGGCCGTGCGGCGCATCATCATATCCAAACACTGGCAGATGGCGCAAAATGTTAACGCCGGGCGCGTCAAGATCAACGAGCACCATTGACTGCTGCGAATGGCGCTTGGCCTCGAAATCGGTTTTGCCCATCAGGATGGCGATTTTGCAACGCGGATCACCGGCACCCGAAGACCACCATTTTGTCCCGTTGATGACATATTCATCGCCTTCGCGGCGGATTGATGTTTCGATGTTAGTTGCATCCGATGATGCAACCGCAGGCTCTGTCATCAGGAATGCCGAACGGATTTCTCCGTTCATCAGCGGCACCATATATTTTAGCTTCTGCTCGCGTGTGCCGTAGCGGTTGAAAACTTCCATATTGCCCGTGTCAGGTGCGGAACAGTTGAACACTTCGGAAGACCAGCCAAGCCGCCCCATTTCTTCGGCGCAGAGCGAATATTCCATGTTGGTCAGCCCCGGCCCTTCGAGATGGACGGTATCATCAACATGGGGAAAACCTGAACTCGGCGGCATGAACAGATTCCAGATGCCCGCAGCCTTCGCCTTGGCCTTCATTTCCTCCATGATCGGGATAACTTTCCAGCGTTCACCTTCATTGGCTTGTTTGATGAACGTGGGCGTCGCGGGGATCAAATTTATATTGATGAAATCGCGCACGCGGTCACGCCAATAAGTTTCGCGTTCGTTCAGGGTGAAGTCCATTTGAGTCGTCCTCTCAGTTTACCTTAACGTCAATGTCAGCTTTCGGGATAGATTTCCAGCCCTGTTCAAGAAGATTGTGCCAGTTCGCGCAAACGTGCGTCATGTTCGGCTTGCCCGAAAGGGAAGCGCATCAGCGTAGCCGCCATCGCAAGCGTGAAAATAACGATCAGCGCGCCTGAAAGGCTAATCAGCCAGACAAGCGTCGCTTCGGGAACTTGCCCCTGTACCGCCTTGGCCGGGAAGGCTGCGAAGGTCAAAATCTGCGAGGCCAGCATGATGCTAAAGCCTGAGCAGAATTTCTGGGTGAGGAAAAATCCAGCGAAGAAAAGCCCCTCCTGACGCGTTCCTGTTTCAACTTGTACTGCCTCAATCACATCAGCAAGCATTGAGGGAATGAGAATGATCACGCCTGCGCCAGCCCCGGTTGCGAGCGCCAAGAAACTGAACAGTATCGCGATATTGGGCGGCGTACCAAGTGCTGGCATCACGTCAAATCCAAGCAAGATATAAGGCGCATAGCCAAGGATAAGCGCGATCAGCGCGCATATTGCTGCCGCTGCACGCTTGCCAAGTTGCTGCGCCAGCATTGGTACAAGAAAGAAGGCGAGAAGAATCCCAACAAAAAGCGCCATCGGATAAATGCTGAGCGCTTTTGGCGACAGCAGCCACACATAGGTCATCAAATAATTGGCCATCGCAAAGGTGATGCCCTGATTGAGGAAGGCAAATGACGTCGCCAGCATAAGGATTAGAAATGCCCGGTTGCTGAATAGCGCGATCATATTGCGGAATTCAGCAAGTGCAGGTTGTTTTGGTGGCAGGTTTTCGGGGCGGTGTGCGATCCGCGCATGGGTGCCGATTGCGGCAATGAAAATCGCACCCAGCATCACGATTGATCCAGTAAGCGCGTAATTTTCATAGCCCTCCCGGTTAAGCTGCCCAACAGGCTGCGCAGCGCTTGGCACAAGGAACACCGCATAAGCGCTATAGAGCAGCAGCAGCCCCCCACCCCAAGCGAGGAGCGAGCGATAGCGGACAATCACAGTGCGTTCGTGGTAATCGCTTGTTAGTTCGGGGATGATCGCCGTGCTCGCCACTTCATTGCAACTCAGCGCTGCGCGCATCAGTATCGCTGTTGCGATCAGATAATAAAACAGCGCCTCGTGCGACCAATCGGGCGGATTCCAGATCAGCAGCCACGCGAGCGCAATCGGAATGGCAGAGGCATAAATCCAAGGGTGACGCCGCCCCCAGCGGGTGTTTGTGCGGTCGCTCAAATGCCCGATGAGCGGATCCAGCAAGGCATCGGCAAACAGCGCGATCATGATCGCAAGCCCAACCCATGCTGCTGGCATTCCAATCACCTGATTATAGTAAAAAATCAGGAAAACACTGAAACCATTGTCCTTGACCGCAATCGGAATGGCACTGAATCCATTGGCAATCTTGATTGGTAACGGCACACGCACAGGGGCCGGTAGCGACATTTAGTTGGCCTCGGCCAGTGCACGGATCGCGTCAAACAGTCCCGGAGCTTCAGGGTCCCAGCTATGGCGTGGGCCAATCAATAGGCCGCCATCAACAAGGATATGCGTACCGGTGATGAAGGCCGCATCATCGCTTGCAAGGAAGGCGACGGTACCTGCGATATCTTCGGGCTTGCCACCGCGTGCAACTGGCTGGGCATGATCAGACATCGCTTGGATCATCCCCTTGGCCATATCCTTTTTCTCATCCTCAATTTCAAGCGAGGCGGTGAAGATGTTGGTATTGATGAAACCGGGGCAAATCGCGTTGACGCGGATGCCGTGCTTGGCGAGATCGCCGGCTGCAAGTTTGGTAAGATGCAGTACGCCGCCTTTGGCAACTGAATAGGCCGTTGGAGCCATCCCTGTCGAAAGTGCCGCTACACTCGAGGTGTTGATGATCGATGCACCTGCACGACCAATCATGTGCGGCACGGCGTGGCGGATGCCCATCGCCACCGAACGCAGCAGCAAGTCCATCGTGCGATCCCAGCCGTGGGCATCAATTTCATCAATCGGTTCGTGTGCGCCGCCAGCCCCGGCATTGTTGAAAACGATATCTATCCCACCGGTCTTTTCGGCAGCAAAATCCATCAGCGCCTTAATCTCTGCGTCCGAACAGACGTCACAATGCTTGTAATGGATTTTGCCGTTTGAAGTTTCGGCGAGGTCACGGCCCGCCTCATCGTCAATATCAGCTGCGATTACAGTGGCGCCTTCAGAGGCAAGCCGAAGTGCGGTCGCCTTACCAATCCCCGATGCAGCACCCGTTACAACCGCAGTTTTTCCAGCGAATCTCATGGCTTGCTCTCCGTAATTTTCTTGTGAGCATAGGCACATGGCATAGGGCGTCAACGTTGGCGCAGGTGCCGCTACGGAAATCGGCGCTAACCAATTGACGCTTGCGTAAAGCAGCCTAGACAACCTAGTAACGACTGCGAATAGAGGAGACTCGAACATGGCTGATCTTGAAACATTCCGTGCTGAAACCCGCGTCTGGCTTGAGGCAAATTGCCCGCCTGAAATGCGTGAACCGATGCGCGAAGATGATGACGCGTGCTGGGGCGGGCGCAATTTCAGGTTCAAGAATGCCGCGCAAAAGCATTGGCTTGATATCATGGCGGCCAAGGGCTGGACGGTGCCCGATTGGCCAAAGGCTTATGGCGGCGCTGGGCTTTCACCTGCCGAAGCGAAGATACTGAAGTCTGAAATGGCCAAGCTTGGCTGCCGCACTCCGCTAATGTCGTTCGGCATTTGGATGCTTGGGCCAGCGCTGCTTAAATTCGGCACCGAAGAGCAAAAGGTGCATTATTTGAACCAGATCGCACGCGGCGAAATCCGGTGGTGTCAGGGCTATTCGGAGCCGGGTTCGGGCAGCGATCTTGTTTCGCTACAAACTTTCGGTGAGGATATGGGAGACCATTGGAACGTCAATGGCCAGAAGGTTTGGACAAGCTACGCCGACAAGGCCGACTGGATTTTCTGCCTCGTTCGTACCGACAAGTCCGACAAATATAAGGGCATCAGTTTCCTTTTGTTTGACATGACGACATCGGGCGTCACCACGAAGCCAATCCTGCTGATCAGCGGCAACAGCCCGTTCTGCGAAACCTTTTTCGACAATGTGAAGGTGCCCAAGCATCAGCTCGTTGGTGAGCTGAATCGCGGTTGGGACGTCGCTAAATATCTGCTTGGCCATGAGCGCGAGATGATCTCAGGCGGCGGCCTTGGCGAGGGCATGGCATCAATCGGTGCCGCGCATAAACAGGTAGCTGGCGAAGAGCCCGTCCTGCGCGCCGACATGGCGATGTTCGACATTGATACCATCGCGTTCCGCGCGCACAGCGAACGCTTCATGGATGAAATGAAGAGCGGCAAGGGCCATCCCGCTGCGTCCAACGCAATGAAATATATCGGTACTGAACTCAATAAGCGCCGCCATGAACTCGTCATGGCAGCAGGCGGATCAGACGCGTTAGAGTGGGATAGCGCACGCTCAAAAGGCGGCGCGAAAGCGCGAGGCTGGCTGCGCACAAAGGCCAATTCGATTGAGGGCGGCACCAGCGAAGTGATGCTCAACGTCGTCGCCAAACGTATCCTTGAATTGCCCGGAGCCTGATCCCAATGCCACTTTATCACACCGACGATCAGGCGATGCTCAAAGATAGCGCCGCGCCATTCATCGCCGAACACGCGCCCGTCAAACATCTGCGTACATTACGCGATAGCAATGATTCGACTGGGTTTAGCCGTGAAATTTGGAAGCAGTTTGCTGAAATGGGCTTTACTGGGATTCTTGTTCCCGAAAGCCACGGCGGGCTTGGGCTTGGCCATGTTGAGGCTGGGATTATCCTTGAAGAGATTGGCCGCAATCTTACCCCGTCGCCCTTCCTCACGACGGCGGTGGCCGCAGTCGAGGCTCTGAAAGCAGGCGGAGCAGGCCTGCGTGATCAATGGCTTCCCAAGATCGTAAGCGGCGATGCGATCATCGGCCTTGCGATTGACGAAGGCGCAAAACACCGGCCAGTGGCAACTGCGCTGACTGCCGAGCGTTCGGGCAATGGCTTTAAACTTTCGGGCAAGAAGCAGTTCGTTGTTCACGGCCATGTGGCCGATATGCTAATTGTTTCGGCTCGGACAGCAGGCGCGGCGGGTGACGAAAATGGCATCACGCTCTTTGCAGTGCCAAAGAATGCGGCTGGTCTGACGGCTGATGCAGAGCGTTTGGCGGACTCATCGCTTGCGGCACGGCTAATGCTTGACGGTGTTCAGGTTGATGCCGACGCAGTGATTGGTGAGGTTGATGCTGGCTGGGGCGTTCTCACTAAGCTGCTCGACGCAGGCCGCGTTGGGGCGGCGGCAGAAATGACCGGCGTTGGCGGCGCTGCGATGGACACAACCTTTGCCTATCTCAAAACGCGCAAACAATTCGGCCAATTGATCGGCGAATTTCAGGCGCTTCAGCACCGCGCAGCGCATCTTTACGGCGAAATGGAAACCGCACGTTCAGTGGTTTATAAGGCGCAGCAGCTCCTTGATGACGGCGATCCACGTGCTGAAATGTTTGTGGCGGTGGCCAAGGCCAAGGCAGGCAATGCGTGCAACTTGTCAGTGCGCGAAGGCGTCCAGATGCACGGCGGGATTGGCATGACCGACGAATATGACATCGGCCTCTACATGAAGCGCGACCGTGCCCTAAACGAGTTTTTCGGCGACGCGCGCTTCCATGCTGACCGCGTCGCAATCATGAATGGTTATTGAGGCTAGGCGTTGTTAAAGACCAAGGCCGCCTAACGCCTTTTGCTTGAGGATCGATTTTCCTGCCTTGGTGATCGATTTCATTAGGCCTGATTTCTTTTTCTTTGTTTCGTTGCAAAAAGTCGGCGCGTTTGCTGCAGTCGTCGCGTCAACCTCGGCAGATTTATCAAGCGCTGTAAATTGCGAAATTGGCAGCGCTTGCTCGACCGCAGAACGAGCGAAAGTCATTGCAAGCGAATCATTCTTAGTAAGGCCAAGCGAAGTTCCGCATTTCTGCTCGCCCTTCTTGAG
The DNA here is from genome assembly GCA_031418495.1 of Sphingomonadales bacterium. Classification (GTDB taxonomy): domain Bacteria; phylum Pseudomonadota; class Alphaproteobacteria; order Sphingomonadales; family Sphingomonadaceae; genus Aquisediminimonas. Next base: position 12,707 of record JANOXQ010000017.1, on the reverse strand, counting down.
TACCGAATTCCCGCCAAGAACCACCTTGGCAAGATCACCTAGGCCAAGTGCTGCGGCTGGTGTTGTAAGCATCAAAGCGAGTGCCGCCGCCGCAACGCCGTGCCGGATCAAAATATTACGCATAACTAACCCCCATATAATCGAGTCGCAAAGCTATCACAGTCTGCGACTGAGTCCAAAACTATATCATGGCCTCACAACTGCCTTGTCACCTCTGCACCAAAACGGCATAGGCTCGCGCACAATTCAAACGCCTCCCGCGAAAGCCGATTATCATGAAACTGCACATTATCGTAACGCTCAAGAACGGGGTGCTTGATCCGCAGGGGAAGGCAATTCACAATGCCCTTGAAGGACTTGGCTTTGGCGGTGTCAATGATGTCCGAGCAGGCAAGCTGATTGAGCTTGATGTAGCTGATGATACTAGTGACGCGGCTCTTGATGAGATGTGCCGCAAACTGCTCGCCAACACCGTGATCGAAAATTACCGGATTGAGCGGGCCTGATCGATGAAATCGGCAGTCATCGTCTTTCCTGGATCAAATTGTGATCGTGATCTTGCGGTTGCGTTAGGAAGTGTAAGCGGCAACGCGCCGACTATGGTATGGCACCGTGAGACTGAACTGCCCGATGGGGTTGATCTGATCGCGGTTCCGGGTGGTTTTTCCTACGGCGATTATCTCCGCTCAGGCGCAATGGCGGCACGCTCGCCGATCATGCGCGCAGTAGTTGAAGCGGCAGAGCGCGGCGTATTCATCTTGGGTATCTGCAACGGTTTCCAGATTTTAACCGAGGCCGGGCTGCTCCCCGGCGCACTGATGCGCAATGCCGGAATATCCTTTATTTGTCGCGATGTGCCGCTGACCGTCGCTAATGCGCAGTCAGCCTTCACCAGCCGCTATCAGGCAGATGAAGCTGTTAGCTTTCCCGTCGCGCACCATGACGGCAATTATTTCGCCGAACCCGAGACGCTTGCGCGCATAGAAGGCGAAGGGCGAGTGGCATTTCGCTATGCAGCACCCGTCAATGGCTCAACTAACAACATTGCTGGTTTGCTCAACAATGCGGGCAATGTGCTTGGCATGATGCCGCACCCTGAACGCATAATTGAGCCAGCGCACGGCGGCACCGATGGCCGCCGCCTGTTTGAAGCGCTTGCTGCGGTTTAAGATCAGTGTAGCTTGAGCGCTTCTTTAATCTTCAATTTCTGTTTTTTGAGTTGAGCGAGTATCGCGCTATCCGGAGACGGGCGGCGAAGCTCATCGGCGATACGCTGATCGAGTCCAGCGTGTTTGGTTTCAAGGGCAAGAGCATGAGACGATTCCATTCGCGAGTCTCCTTGAGTTGTGACATTAATATTAAATCATCAATCGCAGCCTATGTCTCCCCCTGAATGACAAAATTGCGACCAAATGGGATAGGATTGTTCAAAATGGGGTTCGGATGCGATGATCGGTATTGAAAATAGAGACATAATATTGCGTTTGACGCTCGTCAGGAGCGAGCATGGCGATCTTGATGCGGCCATCGCAGCTCTGATTGAACAGGGTGTACCCGATCAATTACAACTCGCCCGCCTCAAAAAGCGTAAGCTGCGCCTGAAGGATGAGATGATGATGCTCGAAAGCCAGCTTGTCCCAAATATCATCGCTTGATTCGTTATCCTCCTCACCTCTCGATAAAAGACGCTTAACGCCGCACTGAGCAGTTTCAGTCGCAGCCGCATTGTGCCATAAAGATAAGCAATGTCTGCTCAGCCTGCCCCTGCCGTCACCAGCAAAGTGATCAACGCGCTTTATGTAGAGGCGATGGTGCTCGCCGATGAAGCGCGCGCTTATTTTGACCTGCACAGCCGCGATACCCGCAGTCAAATGACGCCGCTCCAACGTGTTGGCTTTTCCTGTGAGTCTTTGAAGGTAACGACCCGACTTATGCATGTTGTCGCGTGGTTGTTAACGCAGCGTGCGATCGCAGAAAATGCGCCAACCATTGAAACTAGCCGATCACAGCGGCTTGGTGATGTTACGCCAAGCGATGATGATATGATATCCAAACTCCCTGAAGAAGCGCGCAACCTGATTTCGGCCAGCATTGAACTTTATGCGCGCGTAAAGTGGCTTGAAGAACAGCTTGTAACCGACGCGGCTAAACTTAGCCCAGCCAGATCATTACAATCGAGGCTATTTGAAGCGTTTTAATCGCCCTCGCCAGCTTCGGGCGAGAAATATTTGTCAAACTTGCCAGCTTCGCCTTTATGTTCATCAGCATCGCCTGGGGCTTCACGACTCTTGGTGATATTGGGCCATTCGGCGGAGAATTTATTGTTAAGCTCAAGCCATTGCTCAAGATTATTCTCAGTATCGGGTAAAATCGCTTCTGCAGGGCACTCAGGCTCACAAACGCCGCAATCAATGCACTCGCTTGGGTTGATGACGAGCATATTCTCGCCCTCATAAAAGCAATCGACCGGGCAGACCTCAACACAGTCCATATATTTGCACTTGATACAGGCTTCGGTCACCACATAAGTCATTGCGTGTCTCTCCAGAGGATTGGTTATGATGGGTTATAATCACAGCGCGTCCGCGTCAATCACCTCTATGTGGGAAAGATCAGAGTAGCACGCTTGCGCCTCCGCTGCTGGCCCGCGCCGTAGCGGAAGTGCAGCAATCCGTATGATGCGAATGTGGCTGTTAATCACCAAGGTGATCGTATCACCAACGACAAGATGCGTATGAACTGTGCTGACTGGCCGATGATTGATCCTTGGGCTAGCGCCAATAATCAATGCCTGTGCTTTGCTTCGGCTTTTGGCAAAACGCGTAAAATAGAGAAATTTATCGAGCCTCAGCGTGTGCCTCCCGCCTGCCAATCGCGCAAGACATCAAAAGCCGACGCGGCGTTCGGTGCAGACGCTATCGCTGGCCGATCTTTGCGCCGTCCGCGCCAGCGCCACTGCGCGTTGTCTAAACTGACAAAACCAAGCGCGCGGAGTATCCGCCCAAGTGTCGCCTCACCAATGCCTAGTGAGGTGCTCAACTGAAGATCGGGCGCGAATGCTCCCGCGCCTTTGCGTTGATCATGAAGCGCACGGGCAATCCGCTCAACCAGATCAACGCGGAGCATCTGATCGCCAAATCCGTGAAACCCAGCAACACGCGCCGCATTGGCAAGCGCAGATGTTGGACGATCAAGCAGCCCTAGCCCGGCCATTGGCAGCGGCGGCATCGCTTCGCCGCGATAGGCGGCAAACAGTGCCATGCGCCATCGCGTCGCCTCTGGTTTAAGAAGGAGCGGGTGAAACAGATCAAGCGAACCAATCACCAGGCCCGCCCGCCGCAGCCGGTGCCGTGCCGCAGCGTCAATCGCTGCAAGCGTCTGATCAACCTGACTGCGCATAACCACACCTCCAGCGCCAATGACTTCAGCTGTGAGCGCGCGGACATGCGGTGGGGTTTCTGGCGAATCGCGCAAAATGCAGAGTGCATTTAGTGGCGCAAGTTTACGCGTCACCATCTCACCAAGCCAGCGATCAAGCCGCACCTGAACCGGATCACGCACCAGCGGCGGCAATTGCATAATGGCCGGATCAAGCAACAGCTTGGGGCTTAGCCAATCACGCCCGCGCTTGAGCATAGCGACTGTAATCCCTTGCCAAACAAGCGTAATTTGGCCGTCTGTGGCGAGCAAAAATTCGCCGTCCGCCGCCACCGCAAGTGCCGCCGACCGCCGCGCCAATTCCTGCGGGAGCCGCGCCTCGGCCGCTGCGAGCAAGCGTTTGCGATTTTCGCGTCGTGCCGCTGGATCGGGAGTGAAGCGGAAGCCATCAAGCCGCCCGATCATCTCATCCTCGACGCTGACGGTGCCGTCCACCCCGACCACAACCTCAAGCAGGCTATTATCCGCTGCCATCCCACGCATCAGCAGCGTCGTGCGCCGATCAACGAACCGCTCAGTCAGCTTGGCATGAAGCGCATCCGAAAGCTTCTCTTCAAGCGCGAGCGTTTTTGCCGCCCAGTGAGCAGGTTCGGCGAGCCAGTCAGCACGCTGCGCAGCATAAGCCCATGTGCGGGCCGAAGCGATCCGCGTGGCCAGCGTTGGGATATCGCCCTGAACGCTATCAAGCCGGGCGAGTTCCTCAGCGATCACATGCGCGGGGATATGGCCAGCGTCACTCATCAAATAGCCATAAATCCGTGCGACCAGCCGCGCATGATATTCTGCCCCCGTCTTGCGGAAATCGGGCAGGCCGCACGCTTCCCACAATCGTGCAATCGCGCCCGGATGTGTCGCGCGCGCGATAATCGCCGGATCAGCCGACAGATGTTTGAGCACGCCGAGATCCTCCGCCTCGGGCGCGGCACGCAGTACGCGGTGCTGCGGTGGCCATTCAAGCGATTCGATCAGTGCGGGCAGGCTGTCGTACTCAGGCTCACCGCTGCGCCAATAAAGGTGACTGAGCGGCGAAAACTGATGCGCCTCAATCTTTTCAATCTCATGATCGGTGAACAGCGGCGCATCGCGTGTTCCTGCGAGTGTGCCAAAGCTGCCGTCGCGCTGATGCCGCCCCGCGCGCCCTGCGATCTGCGCCATTTCAGGGATGAACAGCCGCCGCTGCCGCCGTCCGTCAAATTTGGTGAGGCTGGCAAAGGCAATATGGCTGACGTCCATATTGAGCCCCATCCCGATCGCATCGGTCGCGACGAGATAATCGACCTCACCCGCCTGATACATCGCGACTTGGGCATTGCGCGTGCGGGGGGAAAGTGCCCCCATGACGACCGCCGCGCCGCCACGTGTCCGCCGGATAATCTCGGCAATCGCATAAACCTCCTCAGCCGAGAAAGCGACGATGGCTGAACGCGGCGGCAGGCGCGAAAGCTTCTTCGGGCCAGCATAGGTCAACTGAGAGAAGCGGGGCCGCGTGATAATCTCCGCCTCGGGGATCAGTGCGCGGATGATCGGGCGCAGGCTTTCCGAACCAAGGATCATCGTTTCCTCTCGCCCGCGCACATTGAGCAAGCGGTCAGTGAACACATGCCCCCGCTCAGGATCAACGCCAAGCTGCGCCTCATCAAGCGCTGCAAAAGCGACATCGCGCCCAACCGGCATCGATTCCGCCGTGCAGAGCAGCCAGCGCGCGCCGGGCGGCATGATTTTCTCCTCCCCCGTGATCAGCGCGACCTCTTTCGGCCCTTTGATCGCCACCACCCGGTCATACACTTCATGCGCAAGGAGACGCAGTGGAAACCCAATCATCCCACTCGAATGCGCACACATCCGCTCAACCGCGAGGAAAGTCTTCCCCGTGTTGGTCGGGCCGAGAACGGCGGTGATGGCGGCGTGGGGCATGAGAGCAAGAGTGGGGATTTTGGGCGGGGGTGGCAAGGGGGGAGGTTTTGACTTTGGCGGCAAGGCGGGATATTTTGTGGATATGACAAAGCTTGGCATCGCAATCGCGGATGATGACATCGGGTGGGCTGAAGCCCGAATTGCTGCGGGCGAATACGCCAACATAGATGCCTATGTTAGCCAGCTTATCCGCCGAGACCGCGCGGAGAGCGAAGAAACCGCCTGGCTTCAAGCAGAAATCGATAAAGGCCGCGCATCAGGCCTGATCAACCGTGATGCGAGTGAAGTTTTACACGAGGTGATAGCGCTTTCGAAATTGCTCGGCATCGGCACCAACGACATCACCGCAGGCGATACCGCTCCGGCTCGCGAAGTGATCGCCCGGCTCAAAACCAAAGCGAACATTGCCTGAATTAGCGGCGCATGTTTTACGTCCGCGTAGCAAAGGGATTGAGAGCGACAAGATCATCTACATCATGATAATCGTCGACAACCGCAGGATATGAAAGTGCCTTTGGAACGGCGGTTGTTCGGGACGAGGTGAAGGCAACTAGGACTTATGGCCATAGGCAGAGTCAATTCTTAGGACGTTTTCGAGCTTTAACCTTTATCGCATTTTGTATAGTTAAGGTTGCTGGAGGTGACGAGATGACTTACCGTAGAATGGCAATTGTTAAGCGTCGCGACGCGCACCCCAAAACAACATCGCCTTCCATATCAAATTTTGATAGAATTGTCGCCGGCAGCAGCTTATTTGCAAATATATTGTTTGGAATAGCTACTACTACCTTGACAATTTTAGCCCTAAATTTGAATAAAGATTTTAATGAATGGCAGCGAAGGTCGGCAGATCAACAAGACGTATATGCGAAAAAACAAGCCTGTGTTCAAATTTCATTTCAGGCATTAAGTCAAATCAGAAAAAATGAGAAAAAATTGATAGACGCTGCTGTCAGCGCAATATCAGAAATTGACCCAAAATGCCGAAAGGTGGGAATTTCAGTAAGTAGATTCACCAGTGCAATGATAATAAAGAATTCCGACAAATTCCCTGATTCTGCCGTGAGTATCGCAAAAGAAAATATAAGAAAATTACGGGATAATTCGCAAGTTATTTTGAATGAAAACAATGCAAACTCAACTTTATCGAATATATTCACTAGAGATTATAATAATTTTGATAGAACTATTAAGCCAAAAAAACTAATAAATGATAGTGACATTTCTCAAAATTCTTCGGACGTAGATAAAATAATTTCCGATACGGTCGCACAAATTGAACGTCGTCCAAGGATTTCTGAAGGCGTTGGTACAGATCTTAATTCTCCTTTTGGCCCATTTAAAATAGATTTAACAAGAGCACTTCAGAAAGAACGGGGTGATCAAGTGGAAAATTTTGAATTTAATGTCGGTACAGCATTTTGAAACTTAGGTATGGCTGATTTTGCGTGTAGTGTACACTTTTGTAAGTCCCCCACTTTTACCAACGCAATCCTCTTAGCGCCTTTGAGCCTTCGCGTGAACCAATTCAACCGCGCCATGCGTGGCTGGCTGCGGGGTAATCTCACGCAAAGGCGCTAAGAAGGGGATCAGGATTACCCCCTTTTCCGGTGCTACGCGCCACCCTCTCTCGCAGGGGGAGAAGGAATCTCCCCATCCCCCGGCACCAACCCATATCCCTTCACCAGCGCCCAGACATGCGGCGGCACCATAAACTTTACCCGTTTGGGCCGTTCGCGCCGCAAGTGCATCACCGCTTCAGCCGCTTTCATCTCTAGCCTTGTCCGCGCGAACTCCAGTCCGCGCGGGCCGATGCGGGGCATGAGCCAGCCGACAATCGGACGCACCCAGTTAGGCATCCGTCGCAGTGGCAATCCGCCCGCCGCGCGTTCGACGTTGGCGATGAAGCCTTTGACGGCACTCGCGCGTTTGCCTGCACTGCCGAGCGGCTCAGTCTTGAGTTCATCCCCGAGCAGCGCCACCAATTCTTCACCGCGTGTGTTGCGGATGATCAGCCATTGGTCGCCTTGGCCTGCCATATAACCAACCGTGATGTCGGCGAGCACATTGGTGTAATCAACGCATGTCCGGCAGGTGAGTGGGAAGAAATCGGGTGCCAGCTGTGAAATCGGCAGTTGCAGGAAAGGGATCGTCTTCACCCGCCCATCGGTAAAGCGCAGCTCGACATGATAGTCGGCGCGGAACTCCAGATAGGTGATGCTGTCAGGATCTTCGGCGAGGAGCGCGAGGAATTCATGAAAACGCTCGGTCGTCGTATTATCCGAGCAGGGCGTGCCGATGACGTAAATCCGCTCAAAGCCAAGGCTTTCTTCAAGCGCGCGCAGGGCATGGATTTGGCAGGGGATGCCGATAATCGCGATCCGTCGGTGCCCCGCCGCGCGGGCCGGCTCAAGCAGGGCAAGCAGTGGCGCATAGCCCATCCGCATCCCGCGCACCTGCGCCATCCCTTCGGCCTTGGTCACAATCACGGGTACTGGACGCCAGCGATCCTGCGGGTCTGGGGCCATCGTCAGCACCGCATCCACCGCGCCGGTTTCGAGCAAACGCTCACCAAGTCGTGAGGTAATGCCCGTCCACTGCGCACCGGGAAGCGGCTTGGCCAGCTTCGCGCGCACCATCCGCTCAAACGGGCCGAAATAGAGCTCGTCAGGCTTGCTTGCGTCGCGCGCGCGGCCATGCACTTTGGTTTCAAGCGCGGCGTAATCAGGCTTGATAAACTGACACGCGGTGCCGCAGCGCTTGGCCTCCGCCGTGCGCGAAATCCCACAATCAGTGCAGAGGTCGCGTGGGACAGCCGCAGCCATTGGCGGAGCAAACAAAGCTGGATTATCGTGCAATCGGCCTGACCTCGCTTGGGCAAGCGATTGAATCGCCAGCTATTATGATTGTGCTAGAGCGTTCCCGCCTACCGAAGCAAGCATCAATATTTTTGCTTAACGCCCGTCTTTGACCCCGAATCAACACAATCCGACGCAAATTCACAGCATTTTGGTGCTGGTAATTTGACATTAACCATGCAAGTTCAAAGAGGAACCGGAAAACCGGGATTCGCTGGGAGGCGTTTGGACTTGTACCAACGCAATGAGCAAGGATTTGGCCAGGCCGGGCTTACGGTCGCACTGTCGCTTGATCAGGTGATCTCGCGACCTGTGGATCTGCCTCCTCTGGGCGCACGCTTCGCCAATCTGCGCGAACGCTTAAGCGAAATTGATTGGGTGCCCGATCTTGGCGTTGATATCGGATCACGCCATTGGTTTCGCGGGTTTGCGACATGTACATTGCTTTGTGCAGCAACGGTGGCGATGTCCCCCGGTTTTCGCGCGCTCCCTGGACATGTTCCGGCTGCTGTTACCGGCGATGCATGGGAAGAAACCCGCGCGCAAGGCATTGCCCCGCAAGCATGGGGCGGCGATACCGGACGGCGAATGGCGGCTACCGATGCAGTGATTGCACTTGGTGATACGCCTGAACGCCCAAGCTTAGATATGACCGCAACGCTTGGCCAAGGTGATGGTTTCCGCCGTGTGCTTGAACGCGCTGGTGTCGGCGGCGGTGAAGCCTCTCGCGTAGCTGACATGGTCGCGCGGGTTAGCCCACTTTCCGAAATCGAACCCGGCACCGTGATGAAACTGACGCTCGGTCGGCGTGCCAACCGTAATCAGGCGCGCCCGCTCAATGCGCTCCAGTTCCGCGCGCGCTTTGATCTCACGCTCATGCTTGGTCGCGGCGCAAACGGTGCGCTCACCCTCACCCAAATTCCAATCGCGATCGACCGCACGCCGCTTCGCGTCCAAGGCCGCGTTGGTGACAGCCTTTACCGCTCGGCCCGTGCCGCAGGTGTCCCAGCCAAAGCGGTTGAAGCCTATATCCGCGCGATTGCGTCAAAACTCTCAATCAGCAATGATGTGAACGGCGATCACCGCTTTGACATGATCGTTGAACAACAACGCGCCGAAACCGGTGAAGTCAAATTTGGCAAGCTGCTTTATGCCGGGCTTGATCGTGGCAGCCGCACGATGCAACTCCTCCAATGGACGATTGGCGGGCGCACTGAATGGTTTGAAGCCTCTGGCGTTGGCGAAAAACGCGGTGGGATGACACGGCCAGTTTCGGGCGCACGGTTAACCTCAGGCTTTGGAATGCGTTTTCATCCGCTGCTTGGCTACACAAGGCTACATCGGGGCGTTGATTACGGCGCGGTATATGGCACACCGATTTATGCGGTGACCGATGGCCTCGTCAATTTTGCGGGCGGTGCTGGCGGCTATGGTCGGCAAGTACGGATCGCACATGGCGGCGGGCTTGGCACAAGCTATTCGCATATGAGCCGGATCATCGTCACCCCCGGCGCGCGCGTACGGCAGGGTCAGGTGATCGGTTATGTCGGATCAAGCGGGCTTTCGACCGGGCCGCATCTTCATTTTGAGGTCTATAAGAACGGACAGATTATGAATCCCGCCAAGGTGCAGTTTGTCTCACGCTCCCTACTTGAAGGTGCAGAGCTGGCGGCATTCCGTTCAAAATTACGCGGACTTTTGGGTGTGCAAACGGCAGGTGCCATCCAATCAGGCACAGCCGGGGCAGGCGCACCCTAGTTTTTTCGCAACGCCCCTACGCACCATCTGGACGCGCAGCCGATTTTCGCGCAAAGACGTTTGTCACATGGGCCGGCTTAGCTCAGTTGGTAGAGCACCTGATTTGTAATCAGGGGGTCACGAGTTCGAATCTTGTAGCCGGCACCATATTACTTACTGAAAATGTTACAAATTTCCCGAAAGGGAAAAATCCAAACCGACCTAAAATACGATTTAGGCCGGTTTTTAGGCCGGTGTTTTCTGTATTATCGCCCATGTTATCCTTCTCCACTCCAAACTACCCCGCAGTTTGAAAGTTTATGGGGAGGAAGCCTCCTCCCTGCACGAAGCCTGCGAGTCTTCGTGTTACCCACCTTAGCGGGGACACCCCGCAACTCCCCATATAATGAGCGGGGCTGGTGACGCGCTCGTTCCCGCAGGCCGTTCGGCCCGCTCCTAAGGGTGCCGCGTTTGACGAGGAAGGCTCCGCGCGCACTCTGAACCGGTAGCAATAATTTTACGTGCAGGCCGGGAAAGCCGACAGGCCCCGCCTTTCCGGCTGCACGAGCATGTGAGCGACCCCGCCTCCTTTCAGGGTGCGGCTTTTTGCTGGGGTCACTCCGCTGGTCGCTTGCGCGAGCAGGTTGCCGCGTGCGGCGCCATGCAGGCCGCCTCCGTGTTGCACATCAAATGGCAGCGACCCGGCCAAGGCCGGTTTGAGAGTGAGAGGAGGGCTTCGCCTTTCGCGACGAGTGAAGGCCAAGAGAGAGTCTCGCGGCTGCCCGTCATGGAGACACATCATGGCAAATACAGTTCCCAAGCTCGCGCTCAGCCGTTCGCGCGACATCCCATTTGACCGGCTGGTACTCAGCCAGGCCAATGTCCGCCGCCTGAAGTGCGGCGTGTCTATCGGCGAGTTGGCTGACGACCTCATGCGGCGAACGCTGTTGCAAAGCCTCAACGTCCGCGCGGTGCTAGACGATGAGGGCAACGACACTGGCAAGTTCGAAGTCCCCGCCGGTGGTCGGCGCTTCCGCGCGCTGGAACTTCTGGTCACTTCCAAGCGCATGGCTAAAAACCAGCCCGTCCCCTGTGTGATACGCGAAGGCGGGAGTGCTGAGGAGGATTCGCTGGTTGAAAACACCATGCGGATGCCACTTCACCCGCTCGACCAGTTCCGGGCGTTCAAGGCACTGCGTGATGCTGGCACCTCCGAAGAAGAAATCGCAGCACGCTTCTTTGCCCCCGTCACTATCATCAAACAGCGGCTGCGGCTCGCGTCGGTGTCGGACGCCTTGCTCGACATTTACGGCGAAGACGGGATGACGCTCGATCAGTTGATGGCCTTTACCGTCAGCAGCGATCATGCAAGGCAGGAACATGTCTGGGCAAACTCGGGGCTTGGCCAGCATATCCAGCCTCATGCCATTCGGCGGATGCTGACCGAAGACAGTGTTGATGTGCGCGATCGCCGTGCGCAATTTGTCGGCATGGCCGCATATGAAGCCGCCGGTGGTTACATCATGCGCGACCTGTTCAACCGCGACGATGGTGGCTGGATGCAAGACCTGGCTCTTCTCGATCAACTCGTGATCGACAAGCTGCGCACTGCGGCAGATGGCATCGCCGCCGAAGGCTGGAAATGGGTCGAAGCCGCAATTGACCTGCCATACGGTCATGAACACGGGGGGCGCCGGATCACTGGTGCGTCCGAGCCGTTGACCGAAGCCGACGAGGTTCAGCGTGACACGTTGATGGAAGAGTTCGATGCGCTGACCGAGCAATATGACGGTGGCGATGATTTGCCCGAAGACGTGATTGCTCGGCTTGGCGAGCTCGAAACCGCCATCGATGCGTTTATCAACCGGCCCATACTCTACGATCCTGCTGAAATGGCGCGCGCAGGCGTGTTCATCACGCTGGATGGCAATGGCAAGCTGCGGGTCGATCGCGGCTATATTCGGCCCGAGGATGAACCAACTAATGATGTTGTGGTCGAAGGTGGCGATGTCTCTGCAGGCGATGCAGGCATTTCGCCGTCAGCGACCATCACAATTGGTGGGCAGCGCGCTGAACCGGAACCCACTGAGGAAGAAGATGATGTCATTCGTCCTCTCCCAGACCGGCTTGTGTGCGAACTGACCGCTGAGCGCACGCTGTCGCTGCGCAATGCGCTGGCACAGGCTCCCGACACCGCGTTCATTGCGTTGCTTCATGCGCTGTGCCAATCGACCTTTTCGGCGCATTCGGCATCGGGCTGCGTGGAGATCATCGCCAAACATGCCTATTTCGGCAACGCGGCACCGGGCTTGCGCGAACATCCTTGTGCAAAAGCCATTGATGAACGTCATGACGGGTGGGCGGCACTGTTGCCACGTGATCCCCTTGACCTCTGGGACGTGCTGACAAAGCTGGAGCTTTCTAAACAAATGCAGCTTTTGGCGCATTGCACGTCGGTAGCGGACATTGCAAAAGGGGCTGACATAGATAGCTTTATTTGCGTTACTTGAACCACCACCGTGTCAAGGTTTGGTGCATATGCGATACGGGGCGGTAGTTGAAGCGCCATTCGCACTCTTTGATGAAGAGCGGGAAGTGGTGTTCGGCGATGCCGTTGTTTGAGCGCAAATGGCGCTTTGCCTGGTTCCAGAAATTCTCGATTCCGTTGATGTGATTGTGCTGGTCAGCGAACAGGACTGAGTGGTTGATGCGCAGGTGCTTAAACTCCGAGACGTCGAGCACATCATAGCTTTTGAACGC